>DAIQQA010000118.1:0-16332 GCA_036787045.1 Burkholderiales bacterium
TCTTCGCCGCGGTGCCCTACTGCATCGACCTGATCGGCGGGCCGTACGTCGAGACCAACGAGGACGTAGTCAGGGCGTTCCGCCCCAAGTCCGCGCTCCGCGGGAAGCAGAGTTGATCCCGCAACAGAGGCCGCGCATGCGATTCGCGGGCGGGCGGAGGCGCACTGGACGGGTGGCGCGTCTATTGCTTGGCGGATGGAGTTCCCTCTCTGTCCGCGCGCCGTGGCTAGCATACCTGCAATGACCGTCGACCTGCTTCCCGTCGAGATCGAGACCGGCTCCGACCCGCGCCATTGCGTGATCTGGATGCACGGCCTGGGGGCGGACGGCCACGACTTCGTGCCGGTCGTCGAGGAACTGGAGCTGCCCGATGCGCCGATCCGCTTCGTGTTTCCCCATGCACCGATGCAACCGGTCACCATCAATGGCGGCTACGTCATGCGCGCTTGGTACGACATCGGGTACGAGGACTTGAGCCTGCGGGAAGACGAGAAGGGCGTGCGCGACTCCCAGCACACGGTCGAGACGCTGATCGAACGGGAGACCGAGCGCGGCATCGCGCCCGAGCGGCTGCTGTTGGCGGGATTCTCTCAGGGCGGTGCGATTGCGCTGCAGACCGCGCTGCGCTACCCGGCGCGGCTCGCGGGGGTGCTCGCGCTGTCCACCTATCTGCCGCTGCCGGAGAAGCTGGAAGCCGAGCGCAACGCCGCCAACCAGGACATTCCCATCTTGATGGCCCACGGCATCGAGGACCCCATCGTGCCGCTCAAGCTGGCGCAGGGCTCCTGCTCCCGGCTGCTGACACTGGGCTATCCGGTCGAGTGGCACGAGTACGACATGCCGCACGCCCTGTGCCCGGAAGAGCTCCACCACATCGGGGCATTCATCCGACGAGTGCTGGACTGACGTTCTCCCGCCGCTACGCGGCGCGCTGCAACACCCGGAACTTGGCCATGTCGAAGTCCTGCCCGCCCTCGAGGAGTTGTTTGGGCACCAGCAGGTATTCGCGCTCGTAAGCCCGCATCTGCAGGCTGCGCTTGGGCGAGAAGGTACCCATGCGCATAAGCAAGTTCAGCTCGCCCGTACCCGTGCTGTCGGAGGCGCTGCTCGGCAGCAGTACCGCGTCATCGCCCTGCGCAGCACCCGCCTTCGGCTCCGCCGGAAACACCTTCACGCGTGCGCCGCCCTTGGACACGGTCTCGATTCCGACATAGCGCTGGCCGTTGGGGTCGTTGGTGAGGCGCCGGACGATGCCCACACCCCAGGCATTGCCGTCCGCGAGCTTGATCCCGAGCAAGGTGCCCACCTGCAGCCAGTCGGTGGCCGACGCGGGGATGATCGCGCCGTAGCCGCGCTCGCTTGCGTTCTCGACGGTCCAGGTTTCGATGTTGCGCTGGAAGTCGAGCTCTTTCGACTCCCCGGCGATGATGGCCACGACGTCATCGAAGTCATGCACGACATGGATCCGGGCAAACGTCGGCCTGCGCTCCTGCTTGCGGGCCGGCGGCTCCGCTGCCCAATGGCGGGCGAGATGGCTCAGCACCTCGACCACAAAGCTGGACTCGTAGGTGCCGCCCAGGTTGACTGTGGAGGGGATCGCGCCGCTCTGTGTGATCGTCTCGATGAGCTTATCGACCGCTTCTGCAGCCGCCCCGGGCCCAAAGTAGCGCACTGAGGGCGCCGGGGTCACCTGCGCCACCATGCGTGCTGGGGGCTTGGCAGCCTGCAGGTCGACGGTGCAGTGGCAGCCCTTGGCGGGCTGGCGCTGCAAGACGAACCGATCCGAGAACTGGGCGACGACGCGCTCGGCGACCTCCAGCTTGCGCGGCAGCAGGCTGCCGGTTGCCGACATCGCCAGCATCAGCGCCTTCAGATACTCACGTTGGACCGTGCTCTCGCCGTGCGCGCCGGAATAGACGCTGCAGGTCTTGAGCGCGAAGCCGCTGGCTTCGGCCTGCGCGTAGAGCGCTCCCTGTCGCCCCCACAGCGTGGGATCGGTGGGGCCGTAGCGCATCAGCGACCACTTCAACTCCAGGCCCAGGGCGCGCAGCGCTCGCGCCGCTATGGTCGGCGCCATGGGCTTGAGGGCACCGGAACCGGACACTCCGGGCAGCGTCTGGGCCAGACAGAACTCGTAGGCGGCACCGAGCTGGCGCCACAGCTCTACCACGGTGGTCCAGATGCGCTGCTCCTGGAACTTCTGCAGCCGCACACCGGCGGCGAGGTATTCCTGGGACAGCTTGCGTTGATGCGGCTTGGCAGCCTGGTCGAGGAGATCGATGATCTCGAAGATGCGCAGCGGCTTGAGTCCGTCCGAGGTGCGCGTGGCATCGAGCCAGAACGCGATCTCCTCCAGGGTCTTGTACGGGTCCTGGGTGGGGAGTTCGGCCAGGAAATCCCTGGCGGCCTTCTCATCCGCCAACGGATGATCGGACTTGTTCTTGATGAATCCAAGCATCGCCGTCCCTCGGTCTCTCGGTTCGTTGGGGGAGACGGTCCGGCGTCACATAACCCACTGAATCTTTGTTAATAATCTGTGACAGCCCGATCACCGCTCGCAACTGTCTGACCGGATTGCAAGTTTTGTTCCTCCTCATGGGCTGCGCGCCGCCCGCGCTCGACGTCTATACCGGCCAGCACCAGCAGACCCAGCACAAAGAAGCTGCCGGTCACCAGCATCGCCAGGCGGTGGTCGGCGCCGCTCAGCCAGGTGACGGCGCCGTAGGTGATCGGACCGAGGATGGAGGCCAGCTTCACTGCCAGCCCCCACAGGCCGAAGAACTCGGCGCGCCGGTTGGCGGGGCTGAGGTAGCCGACCAGCGCTCGGCCAGCAGACTGGCTCGCCCCGAGGCATACGCCAGCCACGTTGGCAGCCAGCCAGAACCCCGCGGCCGAGGTGCTCGACCAGGCGATCAGCACCATCAGACACCAGCCCAGGAGGGTCAGGGCAAGCGTGGCGCGGTGGCCCAGCCGATCCTGCACCTGGCCGAACAGCAGGGCACCGATGCTGGCGGTAACGTTCACCACCAGAATCAGTACCAGCGTGTCCTGGGTGCTGAACTTCATCGCCTGCTGAGCATAGATCGCTGCCAGCGCAATGACGGTCTGCACGCCGGACTGATACAGCACAATGCAGCCGAGAAAACGCGCGAGGTCGCGGAACTGGCGAGCGTGCTGCAGCGTCTGTCTTACCCGGGCAAACGCTCGCGCGTACACGCCTTGGGCTGTGCGCTGGGGGACGGCGCGCTCCTTGAGCAGGAGAAATGTCGGCAGGCTTGCCGCCGCGAAGATCGCAGCGGTGATCAGCATCGTCACCGGCACGAACTGCTGCGCGCTGTGCCCATTGGCCTGGGCCCAGGTCACGTAGGCCAGACACGCCGCCAGCGTAATGAGGCCGCCGATGTAGCCGAGCGACCAGCCCCAGGCGGACACCTTGCCCAGCGCGTTGCCCTTGGCGAGCTCCGGCAGGAATGCGGCGACGACGTTCTCGCCGGTGCCGAAGAAGAAGTTCGACACGACGATCAGCGCACAGGCCAGCCAAAGATCGCCGGGTCCGACCAGCCCGAGCAGCGCGGTGCCGAGTACACAGCCTGCCGTGGTGACGACGAGCAGCCTCTTCTTGGCGGCATGCGCATCGGCGTAGGCGCCGATGAGCGGTGCAGTCAGCATGATCAGCGCATAGCTCACGGAGAGCGCTGCCGTCCAGGCGAAGGTGCCCCAGTCGGCGCCGCCGGCCACGGCAGCGACGAAGTAGGCATTGAACACCGCGGTGATGACCACCGTGGTGTAGCCGGAGTTGGCGAAGTCGTACATCGCCCAGGCCCACACCTCGCGCGGGCGGACATCGGCCTCCAGACTGCTGCGTCGGGTCGGGATCATCCTATCTGGCGATAGCGGGCAGCGCAGTCGTAAGCCAGGGGACGCAGGTGACCAGCAGCACGCCCAGCGCAATCACCAGCAGGTAAGGCACCACGGCACGCGCCTGCGACGTTCAGCGTCCTGCTAGCGCGAGTTGGCTGGGTCCGGTTCTGGCCAGTTCTTGATGTACTGCTTGAGCAGGCGGTTCTCGAAGCTCGCCGCCTTCAGGGCTGCGAGCACTTCGCGGAACGTCACCAGGCCGACCATCGCGCCGCCGCTGAGCACGACCAGCGAGCCTACATCGTGTTTGACCATGAGGCTCACGGCGTCGGCGAGCAGCCCGTCCGGTGAGATGCTGTAGAGCGTGCCGCCCTTGAGATCGAGGATTTCGCGGATGCGCATTACACGACTCCAGCCTGTCGCAACGATACGATGTCCTGCGTACTATAACCGAGCTGGCTCAGAACCTCGTCGGTATGCGCCCCCAGCCGAGGACCGAGCCAGCGGGTAGTGCCCGGGGTTTGCGACAGCTTGGGCACGATCCCCGGCAGCTTGATCGGTGTGCCGTCCTCGAGACGGTGCTGCTCGAGCATGCCACGCGCCTGATAGTGCATGTCACGCACGATATCCGACGCGTCGTAAATCTTGCCGGAGGGCACCTCCGCTCGCGCGAGCGCCGCAAGTGCTTCCTTCAGGTCGTGCGCGGCGGCCCATGCGCCGATCACTTCGTCCAGCTCTTCGGTGCGCTTGACCCGGCCTTCATTGTTGGCGAGCGACGGGTCGTTGGCGAGGTCCTCGCGGCCGATCGCGGTCATCAGCCGCTTGAAGATGCTGTCAGCATTGGCGCCGATGACCAGGTATCTCCCGTCGCGTGTGGTATAGGTGTTGGACGGCACGATGCCCGGCAGCGACGCACCGCTGCGAGCGCGCACGAAGCCGGTGACGTCGTACTCTGGCAGCAGGCTTTCCATCAAACTGAATACGGCCTCGTACAGGGCCACATCCACGACCTGTCCGCGTCCACCGTTCGCCTGGCGGGCGTGCAGCGCCATCATCGCGCCGATCACCCCGTACATGGCGGCCACCGAATCGCCCAGACTGATGCCGGCGCGCACCGGCGGCCGATCAGGATAGCCGGTGACGAAGCGGATACCGCCCATCGCTTCGCCGATGGCCCCGAAGCCGGGCTGGTCGCGATAGGGTCCGGTCTGCCCGTAGCCCGACAGCCGCACCATTACCAGGCCCGGGTTGTCGGCCGACAGGCGGTCGTAGCCCAGCCCCCATTTTTCCAGTGCGCCGGGGCGGAAGTTCTCCACCAGGATGTCCGCGGTCCGCGCCAGCCGACGCACGATCTCCTGCCCGGCTTCCGCCTTGAGGTTCACGGTGACCGACTTCTTGTTGCGCGACTGCACGAACCACCACAACGAAGTCCCATTGTGCAGCTTGCGCCATGCGCGCAAGGGGTCGCCGCCGTCGGGCGCCTCGATCTTGATGACCTCGGCGCCGAACTCGGCGAGGATGCGGGTACAAAAGGGGCCGGCGATGAGCGTGCCGAGCTCGAGGACGCGCAGGCCCGCGAGCGGCCCCGCCGGCTGGGGAGAAGTGGCGGCTGACTGCATGGGCGGATTCTAGCCCATGCCATGCGCTGCAGACGCCACCAGCGGGCTCCTATCCGACGCGTCGCTCGGCGCCTACCCGACGACCCAGCGCCCACGAAGCGGCAAGCGCATCAGGCGGCGAACTCGCGCACTACAGTCCCCGCCGACCGCGCCTGCGGCAGAACGCCGTTGCCGTCCGCGATCTTCTCGCCGTTTACCCAGACGCCATGCACGCCGACGGCCGGCGTGTTCAGACGGGATGCACCGGCGGGAAGATCGCGCACGCGCCGCGCAGGGCCGCGCCCCACGCTAGCCGGATCGATCAGCAGCAGATCGGCGCACGCGCCCGGCCTCAGTCGGCCGCGATCGCTGATGCCGAACACCTGCGCCGGATAACTGGTGAGCTGCCGCACGGCTTCCTCGAAGGGCATCAGCCGCTTGTCGCGCACCCAGTGGCCGAGGAAGTGCAGGCCGAATCCGGCATCGCACAGAAAGGTCAGGTGCGCACCCGCATCGGACAGCGACAGCAGGCTGTTGGGATCGCGAATCATGCGCCCGACGGCTTCTTCGTCCGAGTTGAGCAGCACCGCAGTGAACACGGTATCGAGATTCTCCTCGAGGCTCAGGTCGAGCAGGAAGTCGATCGGGTGCTTGCCGGCCGCGACCGAAAGCTCGGCGAGGGACTTGTCCTCGAAGCTCCGATGCTCGGGGCGCGCCACCTGCACGACGTGAAGCTTCTCCCACTCGCCGGTGAACATGCGTCGCGCAGGCTTGGCCAGCTCCGCTTTGACGGCCGCGCGGAAGGCCGGATCGCGGTAAAGGCGCTTCGCCTCGTCGCCATGGGCCGCCATCGCCGGCTGCCAGGCCGCAAGCCCTTCGAACACATAGGGCTCGTGCATGGTGAACTCGAACTTCAGCGGCGTGCAGGCAACTGCACCGTACATGCGATGGCCGCGCGCGCAGGCTTCGCGGATGTGATCGAGATCCTCGAAGGTCGCCTCGGGCGTGAGGTTGCTGTGCAGCAGCGCGGCCACGACAAACGGCCGGCCGGCACGCGCAGCGAGATCCTCGATCCAGGGCACAGGTGTGGTGGCGGCCTTAGTCATCATCAGCACGCCGCGCCCGACCTCGCGCAGGCTGCCGCACAGTGCCTGCATCTCGGCGTCGTCGGCCAGACGCGAAGGCATGGGGATGCCGTTCTCGCCGTTGTGCTGGAACGACGTCGTGGTGGAGAAGCCGCACGCGCCGGCTTTCATCGCGTCGACTACGATCTGCTGCATCGTGGCGATCTCTGCAGCGGTCGCCGGCCGCTTGGGTGCATCCTCGCCCAGCACGAAGGTGCGTACCGAGGAGTGCCCGACGAAGCAGACCACGTTCGGGCCCACTCCGCGCCGCTCCAGGTAGTCGAGGTACTCGGGGAAGCTCTGAAACTCCCAGCGAATGCCCTCACGCAAGGCGGCCAGCGACATCCCTTCCACATGCGTGAGGTTGCGCATGACCAGATCGCGATCCGCCGGACGGCAAGGAGCGATGGTGAATCCGCAGTTGCCCATCACCACGGTGGTCACCCCTAGAGCAGGAGAGGGGCTGGCCATCGGGTCCCAGGTGATCTGCGCATCGTAGTGGGTGTGGGTGTCGATGATCCCGGGCATAAGCGCCAGTCCCCTGGCATCGACGGTTTCACGCGCGGCCCCGAGGTTGTCACCGATGGCCGCGATGCGGCCGTCCTTCACTGCCAGATCACCCGACGCTGGAGGATTGCCCAGTCCATCATAGATCTGCGCGTTCTTGATCAACAGGTCATGCATCGCGTCGTCTCGCTTTCGTCTCGTACAGTGACACGTCGGTTACGCAAACTGTGCGGCGGACCTGGTCGGCTCGGGAAGCCCATGAGCACGGGTCGTTCCGGTTTTCTTCGTGCCTTCGTGTCGTCGTGGTGGGAGGTGGACTGAGCGTGTTTCAGCAGTCGGCACGGGCTCACCGATAGTACCGCCGCGCCCGTCTCTCCGCCCGTTGTGCCGCGGCCTGAGGCGCGACCGACCCCGAGGCAGCTTCCGCCACCATGTTCACCATGACATAGTCGGCCATCACACCGGCCGAGCCGGGCCCCAGAGTGCCCGCATAGCCGTCGTCCAGCGTCCGCTCGGGGATGTCGCGGAAGGGCGTGGCCTTCGGATCCTCGACAAATACCGGATTGGACCGGTAGGCCTTGAGCGTCTGCTGCACGTAGCCCAGCGAGGCTTTCTGCCAGGCTTCGTACTGGTCCTTCTCGAGCATGAAGCGCAGATACTCCCGGGCTGCGTTGGGGAACTTCGTGTGCCGGAACACGAATCCCGGCGTGAAAGGGTTGAGCTCCGTGGACCGGCCAACCGGGCCAATCGGCATGGGGGAGTGGTAGATGTCCTTGATCAGCGCTTTCACCGCCGGATCCTGCGAGGTCTTCGCGGCGTAATAGACGGATATGCCGTTGAGCGTGAGACTGATCTCGCCCGACAGAAAGGCCTTGTTGTTGTTCGGATCCAGCCAGGACAGAGTGCCGGGGACGAAGGTATCGTACATGGCCTTGGCGTACTCGAGCCCAGCGATGGTCTCCTTGGAGTTGATGACCACTTTGTTGCGCTCGTCCACCATCTTGCCGCCATGCGACCACACTGCCCAGTGGCACCAAGCGTTCGCGTCGCCCACCGCATTACCCAGCGCAAACCCGCACGGCGTACGCTTGGCTTTGAGCGCCTGCAGCAGCTTCAGGAAGTTCGCCGTGTCGCCCGGCACTTCCTTGAAGCCGGCCGCCTCGATCATGCTGCGGCGATAGACGATGCAGCCCCCAAGAAAGCCCAGGCCCAGGGCGATCCAGCGGCCGTTGCGCTCGCAGTAGCGCCGCACGATGTCGTACCACCCGCCGTACTTCGCCCCGAGATACTCGGCCAGCTCGGTGAGGTCGACCAGCTTGTCGGCGTACTGGTGGGGGTCGTCGAACCAGCCCAGCACGATGTCGGGACCGCTGCCGACGTTGGCGGCGACCGCCGCCTTGGGACGGATATCTTCGAAGTTCTCGCTGTCCACGCGCACGTTCACACCGCTCGCCTCGGTGAACTTGCGGGTGTTGGCCATCCACTGCTCTTCGTCACCCTGTACGAAGCGCTTCCAGCGCAGCACGCGCAGCTCGGCGCCCTTCTCGGGGGTGTACTTGAGATCCGCCGCGGCGACCGGCCGCACCAGCAGCGTGCCTCCCGTGGCCGACAGCGCGGTCGCGCCTATGGCCTTCAAGGCGTTACGGCGGGACATTCGTGCCACTACGCTGCTCCTTGAGGGGCCGGCTGGCCGCAGGGGGATCAGTAGCGGATCTCCAGCACCTCCAGTTCCACCTCGCCGGCAGGACGGCGCCACTTCACCGTGTCGCCCGCCCGCGCACCGATCATCGCCCTGGCCACCGGGGACATCCAGCTCACCTTGCCGGTGGCCACATCGGCCTCGTCCTCGCCGACGATGGTGAAGTGATGCACGTTGCCGTCTTCGTCCTCGGCCTTGACGGTCGCACCGAAGTGCACTTCGTCCTGGGGCTCCTTGCTCGGATCCACCACGATCGCGCTTTCCAGGCGCTGGGAGAAGTAGCGCATGTCGCGCTCGATGGCGGTGAGCTTGGGCTTGTCGAAATCCTCCCCGGCCGCCTTCAGTTCGGCGTGCCGCTGCTGCAGCTCGTCATAGCGCCGCCGCAGCTGCTCCAACCCCTCCCGCGTAACGTAGTTGGGCTGCGAGCTGACCGGGCGCTCCGGCAACTCCTCACCCGACAGATCGCTGTCATCGCCCTTGACGAAGGCGCGGCTCATGGTCTTCTCCTCCTGCTTATTGCCCGTTCGCCGCGGCCGCGGCCAGGACTGTTGTGCTGCAGCAGCGCAGGCGAGAGCCCTGCGCTGGATCCGATTATACCGACCCGCTCACGGGGAGGAAGGTTCAAACCCGGTAGCGTTCCAGCACGGCGCGCTCGATCTCCACGCCGAGCCCCGGCCGGTCAGGGACCGTCAGCCATCCATCCCGGTGCTGAAGCGGTTCCTTGACCAGCTGTTGGCGGAACGGATGGGAGGAGCGGTCGTACTCGAAAATGGGCTCCTGCGCGAACACACTGTGGTGCGCCACGGGAACGGCAGCGATGAACTGCAGCGAGGCCGCCTGTGCGATCGCCGACCCCCACACATGCGGATTGATCTGCACGCCGTGGGCCTGGGCCAGGACGGCGATGTGGCGCCCGGCGGTGAAGCCGCCGCAGGAGCCCAGGTCGGGCTGTGCCACATCGACGCAGCGGGCTGCCAGCAGCTCGCGAAACCCGAACAGGGTGTGCTCGTTCTCGCCGCCGGCTATGGGGATACGCAGGCGCTGCCTGACTTCCTGGTAGCCGGCGAGGTCCTCCGGCACCACCGGCTCCTCGTACCAGCGCAGATCGTATTCCTCCAAGGCCCGGCCGAGGCGGATCGCATCGGCCACCCCGTAGCCGTGGTTCGTGTCCACCATCAGCGTGACCTTGCGCTCCCCCAGCGCACGGCGCACCGCGCGCATCACCTCGATGTCGTCCTCGACGCCGTAGCCGAGCTTGACCTTCATGGCGCGGAAGCCAGCCTCGTAGTGGGCGATCGCCTCTTCGCCCAGGCGGGCCGCTTCGCCCTGCCCGCCGATGCGATAGAAGCCTGTGGCGTACGCCTGCACCTGCTTGCGGAATGCTCCACCCAGGAGGCGGTGCACAGGGACGCCCAGCGCCTTCCCCGCAATGTCCCATAGTGCGATGTCGATGGCACTGATCGCCGCGATCACCGAGCCCTTGCGACCGTAGTCCCGGGTGAGGTGGTACATGCGATGCCACAGCACCTCGGTGTCGAGCGGGTCGGCGCCCAGCACGATCGGCTTGAGCGCAGCCTCGATCGCCGCCACGGCGATCTGCGGAGGCTCCAGCCCCTGGGCGAAGGCCTCGCCCCAACCGTTGATGCCAGCATCCGTGACGACCTCGGCGATGGTCGCCGAGCGCCGGTTCACCCAGCCCTGCGAGAACGCAAACGGCTGCGCGAGCGGACTCTGCAGCGCATAAGTCTTGACTTCGACGATCCTCACGGCGCACCCCGGACCACATTCGTGCAGACTGCCCGATTGCAGTGGCACTAGGCCATAGGGTAACACCGCCGCGGGAGCGATGATGCGCCGGCGGGTCGCGCCGCCGCGCTCAGCCGCGCCTGGCCGCTGCTTCGACGACCCGCATCTCGTTCGCCACGCGACCGCCACCCAGCACGATGGTGCGATCGGCGCTGGCAATGGTCTCGGGCCGGTGCGCAACGATGATGCGGGTCAGCTTGAGGGCCCGGATCGCGGCGTTGACTTGTCGCTCCCGCGCCACGTCGAGATGGCTGGTGGCCTCGTCCAGTACCAGGATCTTCGGGTCGCGATACAGCGCACGGGCCAGCAGGACGCGCTGCCGCTGCCCACCGGAGAGCACCGTGCCCATGTCCCCGACCAGGGTGTTGTAGGCCATGGGCATCGCCTGGATGTCATCGTGCACCGACGCCAGGCGGGCGCACTGTTCGATGCGGGCGTGATCGGGCTGGGGGTCGAAGAAGCAGATGTTCTCCGCGATCGAACCGGCGAACAGCTGGTCGTCCTGCATCACGCTCGCCACCACGGACCGGTAGCGGGCGAGGCCGAGATTGGAGAGCCCGACTCCGCCCAGCTCGATGGAACCCGCGCTCGGCTGCAGCAGGCCCAGCAGCAGCTTGACCAGTGTGGTCTTGCCGCAGCCCGACGGACCGACGATCGCAACTGACTCGCCAGTCTCGATGCGCAGATCGATACCGTCCAGCACCGGCGGCTCATTGTCGGCGTAGCGGAACGACAGCCCTTTCACCTCGATTGCTCCATCGGCCGGCAGCCGCTCCAGCGCAGAACCAGCGTCGTGCGGCTCCGGCGCGCTCAGCGCCACATCGCCGACGCGCTCGGTGTGCAGGCCGAGCATGCGCAGCTCCAGCGCCTTCTCGACGAGGTTGGCGATGCGCTGGACGAACTGCGTCTTGTAGGACACGAACGCGAGCAGCATGCCGACCGAGAAGCCGGAACCGTCGAGCACCAGCAGCGCGCCGAGCCAGATCGTGACGACGTTCTCGATGCCGAACAGCAGGCCGTTCAACCCCTGGTACAGGATGCCCAGACGCTGCGCCCGGATGCCGGCGTTGAACTGGTCGACCGCCAGGTTCTGCCAGGTCGACGTGCGCGGCACCTCGCGCGAGAACAGCTTGATGCTCTGCATGCCCCGGACGGTCTCGAGGAAATGGCTCTGCTGCTTGGCCATGCGCACGATCTGCTCCTCGGAGGCCTGACGGAACGGACGGTAGAGGGCGAAGCGCAGCAGCGCATACAGCGCGGCAGCCGCGCCACCGATCAGCGCCAGCTTGACGCTGTAGAGCAGCATCATCACCAGGGTGAGGAGCACCATGACACCGTCCACCAGCGCCTCGAGAAAGCTCGCCGTCAGCGTGCGCTGAATTGCGTTGAGCGACTCGAAGCGCGACACGACGTCGCCCAGGTGGCGGCGCTCGAACCAGCTCATCGGCAGACGGATCAGATGCCGGAACAGGTTCGACACCAGCTGCAGGTTGAGCGTGGTGCCCAGCACCATCAGCACCCAACCGCGCAGTGCCGTCACTCCCGCCTGGATCACGGCCAGCAGGAGGAATCCGCCCCCCAGCACGGCGATCAGATCGCGGTCCTGCGCGACGATCGCCTGATCCACCACCCACTGCATGAAGAACGGACCGAGGATGAGGAACACCTGCAGCACCAGGGCCAGCACCAGGATCTTCGCCAGCGTGCCGCCGAGCCCGGGTAACCGGCCGACCAACGTCGCCAGCCGGACGCGCTGCCGCTCGGTGCGCGCAGCGAAGTCTGTGGTCGGCGCCAGCTCCAGCGCGACGCCGGTGAAGTGCTTGGAGCACTCCTTCAGTGTGAGGTCGCGGCGGCCGGCCGCGGGGTCGTGCACGGTGACACGGGCCCCGGCGACCCGCGTCAGAACCACGAAGTGGTTAAAGTCCCAGTGCAGCACGCAGGGCAGCTTGAGCTCCTGCAGGTGCTCGAGCTCGACGCGCAGCGGCCGCGGCGAGAGGTGCAGGTTGCCGGCCAGGCGCATCAGATCGGCGAGCGTGCTGCCCTTCAGCGACACGGCGTGGCGCCCGCGCAGCGTGGCCAGGTCGATGCGATGGCCATGGTGCCCGACGATCATGGCCAGACACGCGAGCCCGCACTCCGCGGCCTCGGTCTGCAGAACGACGGGCGTGCTGCGGCTGAACGAGAAGTCGAGCATGAACCTCCCCCTACACGCGGCCCACCACCGACAGCAGCGGATCGACGACCCATTCGATCAGCCGCCGGCGATCCACCCAGATGTCGGCGTCGAGCACCATGCCTGACTGCAGCGCCAGGCTCTGCCCGTAGGCCCGCACGCGCTGAGCGGGGAGCTTGACGGTGATCCGGTACACCGGCTCCTGCACCGGCAAGGGTAAGGCCGACTCCTGGGGTTGGATGATGGTCCGCCCCACCTCGCGCACCTCGCCGAGGTAATGGCCGAAGCGCTGATAGGGGAAGGCCTGATACCGCAGCGCCACGGTCTGGTCTTGCCGGATGAAGCCGGCGGCGCGCGTGGGCACCAGCAGGTGGGCCTCCAGCTCGGCGCCGGCAGGCAGGATGGACAGCAGCGGCGTGCCCGGCGCGGCGCTCTGGCCAACCTGCGCAAGGATCGTGGTGACCGTGCCGTCGGCTGGCGCCGTGATCACCACTTCGCGGCGGCTGTCGACGTCCGTGAGCTGCTGTTCCAGCTCGGAGATCTGGCGCTCGATCGCCGCTGCGTTGTTGGACTTGGTCAGCGCGCTGGACGCGAGCTCCAGGCGTGCCGCGTCCAGATCGCGCGTCAACGCGACGACGCTGCGCTGCGAGGCCACCAGCTGGCTGCGCCGGTCGAGCAGCTCCTCCTGCTTCTGCTGCAGGGTAGCCTGCGAGACGAACCCGGACGCAACCAGCCGCTCGTGGCGCTGCACGGTGCGCACTGCGCTTGCGACGCCGCTGCGCTGGAGCTCGATCTGCCGCTGCGCCTGCTCCAGCTCGGCTTGCAGCGTGTGGATGCGCTTGCGCAAGGCCTCAGCAGCCAGCTCGTCGATGCCGGCCCGCTTATCCAGCTCCTGGCGCAGGCTGTCACGACGGTCGCGGAGCTGCTGCAGCATCTGCGCCTGCGCTTGCTGGGTGGTGGCGGTGGCACGCTCGCTGGACACCACCAGCAGCACTTGGCCTTGGGCCACGGCTTGGCCCTCGGCGACCTGCTGCGCGACGACCGTGCCGAGCTGTGGGGTGAACACCTTGATCAGGCCTGCGCTGGGTGCGAGGTAGCCGGTGACGTGCTCCTTCCGCGTGTAGTGCGCCAGCACCAGGAAAGCGATGATGGCGGCGGCCATCACGGCGGCGGCCAGAGTGAGAAGAGTCAGCGCAGGCGAGCGCGCGGTCAGTGTCGCGCCGTACAGGCGGTCCACCTGGGCGCCGAGCGCCTCTTCCCGGAATAACGGCGGGTTCATCGCTGCATTCACTGCTCAGACGAGCTCGGGGTTGGCCGCGTCGCGCATCGAGGGACACGGTGCGAAGTGCCCTCGCGGGCCATCTCGGCGATGGCACCGGGTCCGCGCACTGCCGTTTTCACGTGCTGTCTCATCGCAATCTCCTTGTCGGGAAGAAGACGTAAAGCCACGCAATGCGACTTCACGGCGGCAATGGTGCGGTCCTCGAGCGGACGGTTGAATATGGCGCAAGAGATAGACGCTTCGTGCTGGCTGTGCCGGAGGGCGTATTGCGTTCGCACGATCGTCTGCAGCACGCACGGCGCGTAGGCTCGATCCCGCGGTAGAGACACCGCGTTACCGATCAACTCAAGGAGATGGCAATGCGCAACGCAGACAAGGCGATCGTCGCGCTGAACGACGAACAGGTGGCCATGGTGGCCGGCGGCTGGTGCGGCACACCCTATCCCGGATGGTGGAAGGTGGGTCCCGTGCCGCAACCCGATCCGATCTTCCGCACCGTCCTGACGCTTCCGGCGGGCGGGATTGAAGCCCCTGCCGCATTTGGCAGTATCGCAGCGATCGGCTAGCCCAGCGCCAGCGAGAGTACGCAGGACAGGAAAAGGGCCGCCCCCCCCCGGGCGGCCCTTTGGCTGTCTGAGGGGGGAAATCGCGGTGCTACACCGCGGCGCCACAACCACCTCAGACTCGCATCGCATTTGCACGGAAAAGCGCGCCAAGCGGAAATAGGAAGGGCCTGCCGCAGGCAGGCCCTTCATGTTTCTGGTGCTGATGCTCAGACTCCCAACTGAGGACCTCCCGACCGCTTTCCCACCCCCGCAGGCCAATCCACCCCCCGCCCTGAGCCCACCCCGGGCACGTGAACGGTTGAACTTGCTATTTGTATCCGTTATCCGTTCACCGAGCTATGCGGCGCTCGTGTGCTTGAAAGTCACGTCGTACGTTGCGTCCTCCTTGTTAGAGGGCGAGCGGAAACGAATGGTCTGAGACTGGCCCGGTTGAGAGATCGTGACTCGCTTGACGTCGATCACATCGTCATCCCCTTTGGGAAACTCCATGTAAAGCGAGGCAAGTCCATTCAGGGCGTTTCGAATGGCGGCGAATCCGGCGTTGCGGGCAGCTTCGGTGCCCGTTGGCATGCCTCCTGCCACCATGCCCAGCATAACGGACTTCCAAACGAGGTCCGTTTGGGCTTTCCACGCACCGACGACTGCATTTCCTTGGATGTCCTTGGACGAATCCTTCTCGACCATCATCACTGCGTAGACTCCGTCAGGGTTCGTAGACGCAACCCTGACGTCCGTGTGGTGCGTCTCGCCCGTGTCGAAGTCACTCCAGGCGCTGCCCGGGCCAATGGAGTTCAGGCCACTCGCAAATGGAGTAACGGTTCTTCCTTGAAACACGATGAGATAGAGATCGTCGGCCCCAATCTCATCGGATTCCTCGACGCACTTGATCTTGTCAACTACTAGACTCATTGCCCTGCTCCTTAATGTGTGTATGCAGATCCCTACTACTTGTCTCTCCGTTTCCGGCGTCCCAGGGAAGTAACAGGTGCGGCGCGATCACAAGGATCAAAGCGTGCACCTGGATCGCCTGATGCTCGCCTTCGCTGCCCAGAGGCCACAACGCAAGCGTCTGTTTGCCGCCATCAAGTGCGACGACACCGAACGTCTTGGCGATGCCGCCCTCCAGGTGATCACGCTATGCTTAACAGATGGAGAGATCCATATGTCCAAGGGCCTACGGCCGATCCGCGTGCCTTAGAGCACGCTGAACCAGCGGGGAGGAACGGTGTGGTTCTAAGCGCGGGAGAGATGCTGCACGGTCTCCGCGACCCAACGCTTCAGCAGCCGCAGGACGTGCCCCTCGGTACAAGTACAAGGACGGAGGAGCGCCACAGCTATACACCGGAGGCGTTGCATGGGACCCAGGCCAGGAATCCCGACTCACGGTCGTTTCGCTGCCCGCCGCTTCATCAAGCCCCGCAGCGCCCGGCACTGAGCTGTTTCGTTTTCCCTACTCATCGATCTCAGGGTCGCCTATCGGACCAGGAGCTGTCCTTCGCTGGATTCCGATGCGCATCCCAGCGATGCCATCTCTCAGGCCAAGGCCTTGGCTGGCTCAAGCGATGTCGCCGTCAACACATGGAGGCCGCGCTGCTCGGCGAATCACACTGGCTTGTCGGCCGGCACGCGAGCGTGTCTTCGGGCCACGATTGACAACTCGACGATGCAGGAATATAGGTTGTGCATGCCCTATGCCGCGTTCGTCTCGTACAGCCACGC
>DAIQQA010000265.1:0-4727 GCA_036787045.1 Burkholderiales bacterium
CGAGGCCATCAGGCTGGGGTAACCAATTGCCACGCGCGTCTCGAGCCGTGGGGCGCAACCGCGCAGCTGATTGCGGCGCATGCAGGCACGCCCATCCGGCGGCGGCGCTCGAACGACTCCCTCCCTCGCACCGGTACAATCGACCGCGACCAGGCTGCGCGGTCCGAATGCCGCGATCTGTTCCACTGTCAAGGATGCGGCACGCGGCGGCCGTCGCGTATAGCCAGATTACCGGGACACCCTTGTGCAGCTGCACTTCAGAAGACTGACCCCGCTGTTGGGCGTCGGGCTGTTCGGCGTGGCGCTGATCGCGCTTCATCACGCGCTCGCAGGCCATCAGTACCGTGACATCGCCGCCCAGATCGAAAGCATCTCCGCTTCGAGGCTGATGCTGGCGGCTATGCTCACAGCTGTCGGCTACGGTGTGCTCACCGGGTACGACTTTCTCGGTCTGCGTTACGTAGGCAAACGCCTGCCGCCGGCGCGGGTTGCCGCGGCTTCGTTCGTGGCCTACGCATTCAGCAACAACATCGGCTTCGCGGCGCTCGCGGGCGGGTCGGTGCGCCTTCGCTTGTACTCCGGCTGGGGATTGTCGACGGTCGACGTCGCGAAGCTGGTCGGTTTCGCCGCGCTGACGTTCTGGATCGGATTTCTGGCGCTGGAGGGCATGGCGCTAGCGTTCGCGCCGCTGCCGGCATCCATGCCTTCTTTCCTGCATGGCGGCTGGGCTCGCGTCACGGGCGCCGCAATGCTGGCCTCAGTGACGGCATACCTGCTGACCGCCCTCTTGCGCCGGCAGCCGCTGACGATCCGCGGGCTGGAGATCGCGCCGCCGGGCCCCGCGACAGCGCTCACCCAGATTATGGTGTCCACACTCGACTGGGCGCTGGCCGGCGCCGCGTTGTATGTGCTGATGCCGGCGGAGCTGCACCTCTCGTATCCGAACTTCCTGGCGATCTTCCTCCTCGCCCAGGTCGTCGGACTGGTCAGTCACGTTCCCGGCGGGCTCGGGGTGTTCGAGTCGGTGGTTGTTCTGTTGCTCGGCGAGCATGCGCCGCCGCCCGCCGTTGTGGCAGCGTTGCTCGCATTCCGGCTGGTCTACTACCTGATACCGCTCGGGGTCGCAGCAGGCATCCTTGCAGTGCACGAACTGCTGGAGCGCAGGACCCATGTGGCTCGCGTCACGCACGCACTGGGCATGTGGACGACTGGCGTGTTGCCGTGGATGTTCGCGATCACGACCTTCACGGCCGGCGCGATCCTCCTGTTCTCCGGCGCGACGCCGGCAGAGGCGAGCCGTCTCGCCTGGCTGCGGCGGGTGATGCCGCTTTCCGTCCTCGAGTTCTCGCACCTGCTCGGCAGCCTTGCCGGCGCCGGCCTCCTGCTGCTGGCGTGGGGATTGCGGCGAAGGCTCGACGCGGCATACCTGCTGTCCCTGGCGTTACTGGCCGCCGGAGCGGTGTTCTCGCTGCTCAAAGGGCTGGACTACGAGGAAGCGACGTTTCTAGTGGTTGCCTTCGCGGCGTTGCTGCCGTGCCGCCGCCACTTCTATCGCAAGGCAGCACTTGCCAGTGACACCTTCAGCCCGAGCTGGATCGCCGCCATCGCATTGGCCGTCGTCGGCGCGCTGTGGCTCGGGTTGTTTGCACACAAGCATGTCGAGTACAGCGACGAGCTGTGGTGGCGATTCGCCTTCCGCGCCGACGCGCCGCGCACGCTGCGGGCAAGTGTGGCCGTGGTGAGTCTTTTCGTGCTGGTGGCGGCCTATCGGCTGCTGCGCCCGGCGCCGCCAGAGCCGTCGGCCCCAACGCAGCAGGACCTGATGAGGGCCAGAAGCGTCATCGTGGCCTCGTCCGACACTTCCGCGAACCTCGCGTTGCTCGGCGACAAGACCCTGCTGTTCAGCGACGCAGGCAACGCCTTCATCATGTATGCCGTCGAGCAACGCAGCTGGGTGGCGCTCGGCGACCCCGTCGGGGCGAAATCCGAGATCACCGAGCTGGCGTGGCGCTATCGCGAGCTGTGCGACCGCCACGACGGCTGGCCGGTGTTCTACGAGGTCGGCGCGCATCACCTGCCGCTGTATCTCGATCTGGGGCTGTCGTTGCTCAAGCTCGGCGAGGAGGCCAGGGTGCCTCTGGCAGATTTCGGGCTCGAGGGCAGCGCTCGCCGCAATCTGCGGCAGGGCGTGCGCAAGCTCGAACGCGAGGGCTGTAGCTTCGAATGGGTGGAAGCCCCGGCGCTCGCGGCATTGCTGCCAGATCTGCGCCAGGTTTCGGACGCCTGGCTGAGAAGCAAGAGCACCGCCGAGAAGCGATTTTCGCTGGGCTCTTTCGACGAGCGCTATCTTGCCAATTTTCCGATCGGTGTCGTGCTGCAACACGGCCGCATCATCGCGTTCGCGGATGTCTGGACCGCAGCCGACGGCGAGGAGATCTCGCCCGACCTGATGCGCTTCACCCCGGACGCGCCCAACGGCACCATGGACTACCTGTTCACCCAGTTGATGCTGGCAGGCAAGCAGCGGGGCTATCGCTGGTTCAACCTCGGCATGGCACCGCTGTCGGGGCTAGAGGACCGGACGCTCGCGCCGATCTGGGCAAAGATGGGGGCCTTCGTGTTCCGGCAAGGCGAGCACTTCTACAATTTTCAGGGGCTACGGCAATACAAAGAGAAGTTCGGTCCGGACTGGAGCCCAAAGTACTTGGCCTCGCCCGGTGGGTTGGCTTTGCCGATCATCCTGGCCAACATCGCGACCCTCATCTCGGGTAGCCTGAAGGGCGTGTTCCTGCGGTGACGCGCTTCTTGCTCTCGGTGATCCTCCGGCTGCCGGGGGTCTACAACTCCCATACCGAGGCAGAAGCGAGCATCAAACAACTCGAGTGGTCGGGGTTCGATTTGAAGAAACTGTCTATCGTGGGCAAGGACTATCACACCGAAGAGCACGTTGTCGGCTACTACAACGCCAGTGACCGCATGAAGGCCCGAGGCGGTGCGCGCCTCCGTGCGCTCGGTGAACCTTCTCGGCCTCGGCAATACCGCGAGCTTCGAGTTTCACTTTTCGAACTGGATCCGGGAAACGGCGGGCGCGGCTTGCCGATCACACCGGAAATTGCGTGCATGGGCGGGGCATCCGTGCTCTGCCTCTACGGCGCCGACGAGCACGACTCGCCATGTCCGCGACTCGCGGGTGGCCATGTCAAGGCAGTCTCGCCCAGCGGCGGGCATCACTTCGGTGGCGATTACCCGGCACTGAAAGGCAGCAGTGCGGGATGTAGCCGTGAGTTGGCAATCCACCCGTGAGGCCATGCGCTGGCATGGGGGAGTCTCCCGATGAAAGAGCAAAACACCAAGGACACCTCGTGATGACCGCGCGCACCGATGGCGATGGGCAAGAGGTCGTACCGAGTGGAGGTGCCGGCTCTGGAACAAGGGAGGACCGCAGCGCACGTCGCGCGCTCCCCTGGTTCTCCTGGATCCTGGGATTGGCAATGCTCGCCACGGTCATCGTCGCTGCACTCCACTTCTCGGAGGAGCGAGAGCTCGTGCGTATCGCAGAGCGAGCCCAGCCATGGTGGTTGGCCATCGCAATCGTTCTACAAGCAGGAACCTATCTCGCGCAGGGGCAAATCTGGCGCGTGGTGACGCGGGCGGCCGGGCTCGCGTTGCCCTGGTCGGCGGCCTTCAAGCTCAGTCTCGCCAAGCTCTTCATCGACCAGGCTCTCCCCTCGGGCGGCATCAGCGGGACGGTAGTCTTCGCCCAGGCCCTCGAGCAACGCGGGCTTCCGCGCGCCGTCATCATGGCATCGGTGGTCGTCGACACCGTCTCGTACTATGGCGCCTACGTACTGGCCCTCGCTCTAGCGATGCTCATCATGATAGTTGGAGGCCACGCCAGCCCGCTTATCCTCGCGGCCGCCCTCTTCTTCGCGGTGTTCAGCGGCGTACTCACCGCAGCCGCCCTCGTCCTTTCAGGGCGAAAGAGCGCGGGACCCCGGTTGCTCAACCGCATTCCGCTGCTCAGGAACGTGCTTTCGCTTCTCGGCCAAGCAGACCCGACCCTCGCTCGTAGCCTCCCGCTCATTTTCAAGAGCAGTTTGTTCCAGCTAGCCATAGTGCTTCTCGACGCGTCGACTGTCTGGATCCTCATCCGCTCGCTCGGCGAGGTGGCGTCCGCAACGGGCGTGTTCGTGAGCTTCATGGTCTCCACCCTGCTTCGCACCATCAGCATCGTCCCAGGAGGACTGGGCATCTTCGAGGCGGGCTCGGTCGTAACGTTGAAGCTTGCGGGGGTTGCGGTCCCCGTGGCGCTCGCGGCGACGCTGCTATTCCGAGGGCTCAGCTTCTGGCTGCCGATGGTGCCGGGCGTCGCCTTCTCGCGCGCGGTAAGGAAGGCGGCGTGACACAGCAAGCCCCAGCGGTGCGAACGCTGCTGCCACTGCCGAGCATGGGGGCATAAGGATCGACTGATGAATCACCCAAACACGACCGCCGCTTGGTGGACGACCCCGGTTGAGCGGCTTGCGCAGGAGATCGACGCCTCGGCAGCCGGGCTGAGCAATACTATTGAGCCCTGCAGAACCAGGTTGCCGACCTCCACACCACCCCGCCGGCTGCGCCGGCACCCCTGCTCGGAGAGGAGGGGAGTGTCTCCCCTCCTTGCCAAGGAGGAGTGGCGCCGAAGGCGACGGGGTGGTTGGCTTTGGACTACTACGGCTTGAGCGTAA
>DAIQQA010000028.1:0-41322 GCA_036787045.1 Burkholderiales bacterium
AATGAACCTCAGTGTCGCAGACGTGGCGCGCCATCTGAAATTGACGCCCGCCCAGGTCGAAGCGCTCGAGGAGGGCGCCTACGAGCGTCTGCCGGGACGCGTTTTCGTCCGCGGCTTCCTGCGCAACTATGCCAAGCTGCTGCATCTCGAGCCGGAAGCGCTGGTCACCCAGGCGGGGATTGCGGCCGTGCCGGCTGCTCCACCAACCGCATCCACGCCCGCAGCACCGGTGCCGCTGCAGGAGCCGCGCGCCGGGCGGCGCAGCCGGTTCGGGTTCGGAACACTGGCTGTGGTGCTCGTGCTGATAGTGCTGATCGTTGCCGCTGTGTATGACGCGCGCAACAAGCCGGTGCCGGTCTCTCTGGCACCGGTCCGACCGCCCGCGACGACCCAGGCGCCGGCACCCCAACACGCCGACTCCCTGCCCCCGTCATCGCCCGAGGCGGCCGCGGCTCCGGCACCGAGCCTCCCCTCGTCAGTAACGACGGATGCGGCCAACGCGACGGGCGCAGGCGAGTCCGCAGGACCCACGGGATCTCCGCCGGCTGCGGCTCCTGCCGCCGCGCCTCCGGTCGGCGCAGCGCCGTCCACTGGAGGTCTCGCCGAGCTCAGGCTGACGTTCGATGACGAGTCCTGGGTGGAGATCAAAGACGCGTCCGGCACGTTGATCTTCTCCCGGCTCAACTCCCCAGGCAGCGAGCAGACGGTGAGCGGCGAGCCGCCCCTGGACCTGGTCATCGGCAACGCCCAGTCGGTGCGGCTGATCTATCGCGGCAAAGCGGTCGACCTCGCGCCTCATACACGTGTCGACGTGGCGCGCGTGAGACTGGATTAGGGGGCGACAGTGAGCGAGCCCCTGGACAGGCGGCGGGCGACCCGGCAGGTCGCCGTGGGCCATGTACGCATCGGCGGCGGCGCGCCGATCGTGGTGCAGTCGATGACCAATACGGACACTGCCGATGCCGAGGCCACCGCCGGGCAGGTGGCCGAGCTTGCGCTGGCCGGCTCGGAGCTCGTACGCATCACAGTGAACTCGCCGGAGGCCGCGGCACAGGTCGCGCCCATTCGCGCGAAGCTGGACGCGATGGGCATCAGCGTACCGCTGATCGGCGATTTCCACTATAACGGGCACCGCCTTCTGACCCAGTTTCCGGACTGCGCACAGGCACTCGCCAAATACCGCATCAATCCCGGCAACGTGGGGCGTGGCGCTAAGCGCGACGAGCAGTTCGCCACCATGATCGAGATCGCGTGCCGCTACGGCAAGCCGGTACGCATCGGAGTGAACTGGGGGAGCCTCGATCAGGAGCTGCTGGCGCGCATGATGGACGACAACGCTCGACGCGCACAGCCGCTCGAGGCAGGCGAGGTGATGCGGGAAGCGCTGGTCACCTCGGCGCTGGAAAGTGCGGCTCGCGCCGGGCAGCTGGGTCTGCCGGCGGATCGCATAGTCCTCTCCTGCAAGGTCAGCGGCGTGCAGGACCTGATCCGCGTCTACCGCGATCTCGCCGCGCGCTGCGACTATCCGTTGCACCTGGGGCTGACCGAAGCGGGCATGGGCAGCAAGGGAATCGTGGCATCCACTGCCGCCATGGCGGTGCTGCTGCAGGAAGGCATTGGCGACACCATTCGCGTATCCCTCACACCGGAGCCGGGCGGCAGCCGCACGCGGGAAGTGATCGTGGCGCAGGAGATGCTGCAGACCATGGGGCTGCGCGCCTTCGCGCCGATGGTCGTGGCATGCCCCGGTTGCGGGCGCACTACCAGCACGTTCTTCCAGGAGCTGGCCGACCGCATCCAGTCCTGGCTGCGTGCGCAGATGTCGGTTTGGCAGCGCGCCTATCCGGGAGTGGAAAGCATGACTGTCGCCGTGATGGGCTGCGTGGTCAACGGACCGGGGGAGAGCAAGCACGCCAGCATCGGCATCAGTCTGCCGGGGTCGGGCGAGAATCCGGTGGCGCCGGTGTATGTCGATGGCGTCAAGACCGTCACCCTCAAGGGGGAGGCGATCGCGGAAGAGTTCCAGCGGATCGTCCAGGACTATGTCATCGCCCGGTACGGCGCTCAGGCGCAGCCCTCTGGGGCTGCCCGCGAGCGCGCGACCACTGCCGGCTGAGTCCGCCCGTCCCTGACCGTCGACACCCCATCGATCGAAACGATGAGCGAGACCATTCAGGCGATCCGGGGGATGAGCGACGTCCTGCCGGATGAGGCCCCGCTGTGGGAGTTTTTCGAGGACGTGGTGCGCGACTGGCTGCGGGCCTACGGGTACCGCAACATCCGCATGCCCATCGTCGAGCGCACCGAGCTGTTCGTGCGCTCCATCGGCGAGGTGACCGACATCGTCGAGAAGGAAATGTACACTTTCGTCGACCACCTCAACGGCGAAAGCCTGACGCTGCGGCCCGAGGGAACCGCATCCTGTGTCCGCGCGGCACTCCAGCACAATCTCCTGTATGCAGGGCCGCAGCGGCTCTACTACACCGGCCCGATGTTCCGGCACGAACGCCCGCAGAAGGGGCGTTACCGGCAGTTCCATCAGGTCGGCGTCGAGGCCCTCGGGTATGCCGGTCCGGATGTCGACGCCGAGCACATCGTCATGGCGGCACGCCTGTGGAAGCGGCTGGGGCTCACCGATATCCGCCTGCAGATCAATACGCTGGGCAGCCCGGAGTCGCGCGCCCGGCACCGGGCGCGGCTGGTGAAGTATCTGGAGCAGCACTTCGACGCCCTCGACGCCGACGGCAAGCGGCGCGTGCACGCCAACCCCCTGCGTGTGCTGGACAGCAAAAACCCGGCGATGCAGGCGCTGATCGATGGCGCGCCGCGCCTGTACGACGATCTCGATGAGGACTCGCTGAAGCATTTCGAGGATCTGCAGGCGATCTTGCGTTCGGTTGGGCTCGAGTACGAGATCAACCCCCGCCTGGTGCGCGGGCTCGACTATTACAATCACACGGTATTCGAATGGCTCACCGGCCGGCTGGGCGCCCAGGCTGCGGTGTGCGCCGGCGGTCGTTACGACGGCCTGGTAACGCAGCTGGGCGGCAAGGCTGCGCCCGCTTGCGGCTACGCCATGGGCGTCGAGCGGCTCCTGGCGTTGATGAGCGAGTCGGGTGCAGTTGCGCCGCACGCGCCCCCGGACGTTTACCTGGTGTTCAGCGGCGCGGGAGCGGATGCGCCGGCCTGGCAGGCCGCAGAATCGCTGCGCGCGGCCGGGCTCAGCGTCGTGCTGCACTGTGGTGGAGGCAGCTTCAAGTCGCAGATGCGGCGGGCAGACGCAAGCGGGGCGGCCTTCGCGGTGATCGTAGGCGAGGCGGAGGCGGCCGCCGGCCAGGTGGCGGTCAAGCCGCTGCGCGAGCTGAGCGAACAAGTCAGCGTCAGCGTCGGCCACGCGGCCGAGATCATCCATGCCGCCCGGGTGAGGCGCCGGGCGACACAAAACAACTAGGGCTACGAAAGAGCGAGCATGTACGACCTGGAAGAGCAGGAACAGATAGACGCCCTCAAGGCGTGGTGGCGGCAGAATGGCCGGCTGGTGATCGTCGCAGCCTTGGCCGCGGTGCTGGCGGCTGGGGCAGTCAGCGGGTGGCGCTACTACAAAGAGGGCCAGGCCCAGAAGGCCTCGCAGCTGTACGCCACACTCGAGAACGCGGTGCGTGGCAACAACACCAAGCAGGTCAAGGACGTCGCGGGTCAGCTGATCGACAAGTACGGCTCCACCGCCTATGGTCCGATGGCGGCGCTGGCGGCGGCGAAGGTGGACTTCGACGCTGGCGACCTCGCCGGTGCTGCAGCGCGGCTCGAGTGGGCCACCGAGCGCGCCCGCGACGAGGAGATCCGCGCTATTGCACGTGTGCGCCTGGCTGCCGTGCGGCTGGACGAGAAGAAGTACGATGAGGCGCTGAAGCTGCTGGAACAGACGCACCCAGAGTCGTTCGCTGGCATGTATGCCGATCTGCGCGGTGACGTGCTGGTCGCGCAGGGCAGGGCCGCAGAGGCAAAGGAAGCCTACAAGCTTGCCTTGGAGAAGCTGCCGGCCCAAAGCACCTACCGGCTGGTGGTCCAGGTCAAGCTCGATGGGCTAGGGGGTGCACAGTGAAATGCCGCGAATCTCGCCCATGAGGTCCGCTTCCATGACCGCGTGCTTCGGCCGCTTCGTGTTGGCGGCATCGATCGGCGCACTCGCCGGGCTGACAGGCTGTGGCGGGACCGATGCTGTGAAGCCCTCGCCGCTGCCCGAGCTCAAACCCACGGCCGAGGCGCGCGTGGCTTGGCGCGCTTCAGTCGGCAGCTCCAAGCGCTATGTGTTCTATCCGGCGCTGCGCGGAGGCGCGATCTATGCCGCTGCCCACGACGGCACCGTCGCCCGCCTGGATGCCGCCAATGGCAAGCAGGTGTGGCGGACCAAGACTGACCAGCAGCTCTCCGGCGGCGTGGGCGCCGACACCGACCTGGTCGTGGTGGCGGGTGTCAAGGGCATGGTCGTAGCTTTCGGCCTGGACGGCAAGGAGCTGTGGCGCAGCCAGGTGAGCAGTGAAGTCCTGAGCGTGCCGCGCGCCATCGGCGAGCTCGTCATCGTGCGCGCCGGCGATGGCCACATCTTCGGGCTGGACGCCGCCAACGGCCAGCGCAAGTGGGAGTACCAGGCCACGCTGCCGCCGCTGCTGTTGCGCGCCGAGTCGGGCATCACGCCGTTGGGCGACGTGGTGGTGGCGGGGCTGCCCGCCGGGAAGCTGGTCGCGCTCAACCTGAACAGCGGGGTTCAGCTGTGGGAAGCCGTGGTCGCACAGCCCAAGGGCGCCAATGAGCTGGAGCGCGTCACCGATATTCCCGCGGCGCCGGTGGCGAGCGATGAGCAGGCCTGCGCGGTTGCCTTCCAGGGCCGGATCGCGTGTTATGACATCGCCAAGGGCACGCTGCAATGGAGCCGCGACGCTTCGTCCGCTGCACCCCTAGCCATGGACGCGCTGACGGTGTACATGACCGACGAGAATGGCGTTGTGGTGGCCTTCGACAAAGCCTCGGGGGCGACGTTGTGGAAGCAGGACAAGCTGTCCGCGCGCGGTGTGAGCGGCCCGGCGGTGGTGGGATCGCTGGTGGTCGTCGGCGACTACCAGGGCTACGTGCACTTCCTCGAGCGCGGGGATGGCGCATTCGTGGCCCGCGTGTCCACCGACGGCAGCGCGATCTCGGCGCCGCCGCTGCGGGTGGGCAGCAACGTGCTGGTGCAGACGCGCTCCGGCGGGTTGTTTGCGATCTCGATCAAGACGAAGTAGCTGCGCTTGCATCGAGCGAATAGACAGGATTAACAGGATTACTCAGGATTGAGAGGATTTCCTGGTAGCACGTGCGGGAAGAGCTAAGAAAGACTGGCTCTGCGTGTCCGCGATGCCCGTCTCCGTTCCCGCTCACGGCATGAGCTACACGAGCCTTGAGGCGACGTCGCGTAGACACTGAAGTCCGCGAGTCGCCCCTGAGCAGGAACGGGTACGGGAACGGGCGCGCACCCAGTGTCACATTCGTCATAGCCGGTTCGAACGCCCTGGGCACGCGCGGGCGCGAGTCAATCCTGTTAATCCTGGAGAATCTTGCTAATCCTGTCCATTTTTTCCATTTGCCGGCGCGACCGGCTCCGTGAATGATTCCGACCCTCGTGCTCGTCGGCCGGCCCAACGTCGGCAAGTCCACCCTGTTCAACCGGCTCACGCGCAGTCGCGATGCGCTGGTGGCGGACCTGCCGGGCCTGACCCGCGACCGGCACTACGGGCGGGGGCGCGCGGGGACGAAACCGTTTCTGGTGGTGGACACCGGCGGGCTGGAGCCCGGTGCGCGCAGCGGCATTCTCCATCACATGGCGCGCCAGACCCTGCAGGCGGTTGCAGAGGCTGACGTGGTCCTGCTGCTGGTGGACGGGCGCACCGGCGTTACGCCGGAGGACCGGGCTATCGCGCAGGAGCTGCGCAAGACCGGGCGCCGCCTTCTCCTGGTGGTCAACAAGAGCGAGGGGCGGCCACGCGAAGCGGCGGCCGCCGAGTTCCACGAGCTGGGACTGGGCGAGCCATTGCCCGTTTCGGCCGCCCACGGCGAGGGCGTGCACGAGTTGCTGGAGCTCGCGCTGGAGCCGTTTGCAGCGGCGGAGGCGCAACCCGAGGCGACCACGCGTGGGCCGAAGATCGCAGTCGTGGGGCGGCCGAACGTCGGCAAGTCCACCCTAGTCAATGCCATTCTCGGCGAGGAGCGAATGATCGCCTTCGACCAGCCCGGTACGACGCGCGACAGCATCTACATCGATTTCGAGCGCAATGAACGGCCTTACACGCTGATCGATACGGCCGGCCTGCGACGCCCCGGCAAGGTGGAGGAGGCGGTCGAGAAGTTCTCCGTGGTCAAGACGCTGCAGGCGATAGAGGACGCGCACGTGGTGATCCTCGTTCTGGACGCGCGCCAGGACATCGCAGACCAGGATGCACACATCGCAGGATTCATTCTGGAGGCGGGCAGAGCGCTGGTGGTCGCCGTCAACAAGTGGGATGGACTGCCCGAAGACCGGCGCACGCAGGTCAAACGGGAGATCGACCGCAAGCTCGGCTTCCTCGACTTCGCCCGCCGGCACTTCGTCTCCGCGTTGGCGGGGCGGGGGATCGACGGCATGCTGGGGTCGGTGGACGCCGCCTATGCTGCCGCCATGGCCAGGCTGCCCACGCCCAAGCTCACGCGCACGCTGATCGAGGCCACCACCCGGCAGCCGCCGCCGCGCGCCGGCCTGTTCCGGCCCAAGCTGCGCTACGCCCACCAAGGCGGCATGAACCCGCCGACCATCGTCATTCACGGCAATCAGCTCGACCAGCTTCCGGAAAGCTATAGACGTTACCTACAGCGCTGCTTTGCCGATGCCTTCGACCTGCGCGGCACGCCCGTGCGCCTGCAACTGCGCACCGGCGAGAATCCCTATGCAAGGCGGCACCAGCGCAGCAGCCGCTGACTGCTCGCGAGATCCGACACACTCGCCGGATTGGAGCCGCACTGCGGCCGGCGCGCCCCTCGGCGGCCGTCCTGGCGGCAGCCGGCGGGGCTGGCAGGGGCGCAAGAAATGAAGTAGAGTAGAAAAGTCGGCATCAAATAAAACAAGGGGTCCCCATGAGCGCCAAAGGGCAATTGCTGCAAGACCCGTTCTTGAACGCGCTGCGAAAAGAGCATGTGCCGGTGTCAATTTATCTGGTGAACGGGATCAAGCTGCAGGGCCAGATCGAGTCGTTCGACCAGTACGTCGTACTGTTGAAGAACACCGTGACCCAGATGGTCTACAAGCACGCGATTTCCACGGTGGTGCCCGCACGTGCCGTGAACCTTTCCATGGATCACTCCTCTGACAACTGAGCGGGCCCGTCGCGCTGCGCCTCACGCGACCATTCCTCTCTGTCTTCGACTCCCGGGGACTGCCCACCGGTGCGGGATCCGGCCAGCTGCCGGACTCCGCTCCGGTCACGCGTCTCTGCCGTAAGCGATGTTCGAACGTCCGAAGGGCGGTGAGCGGGCCGTCCTGGTCAGCCTGGATTTCGGTGAGCCCGACTACGCGACGAAGCTCGCGGAGTTGCGGGAGCTCGCACTGAGCGCAGGACTGCAGATCGTCGCCATCGTGCAGGGCAAGCGGCAGCGACCGGATCCGGCCACGTTCGCCGGCAGCGGCAAGGTGGCCGAGCTGGCGTTGACGGTGGGTGAGCAGGGCGCCTCCGTGGCCGTGTTCAATCATGAGCTGTCGCCGGCCCAGGAGCGCAACCTTGAGAAAGCGCTGCAGTGCCGTGTGATCGATCGGGTCAGCCTGATCCTCGACATCTTCGCGCAGCGGGCACGCAGCCACGAGGGTAAGCTCCAGGTCGAGCTGGCCCAGCTGCAGCATCTGGCCACCCGGCTGGTGCGCGGCTGGACGCACTTGGAGCGGCAGAAGGGCGGAATCGGGCTGCGCGGGCCGGGCGAGACGCAGCTGGAAACCGACCGCCGGCTGCTGGGCAAGCGGGTCAAGGTGCTGAAGGACAAGCTCGCCACTGTGCAGAAGCAGCGCGAGGTGCAGCGGCGGGCGCGGCGCCGGGCCCAGGTGCTGTCCGTGGCCCTGGTGGGGTACACCAATGCGGGCAAGTCAACACTCTTCAATGCGCTGACCCGCGGCGAGGCTTATGCTGCAGATCAGCTGTTCGCCACCCTCGACACCACGACGCGGAAGCTGTTCACCCCCGCGGGCGGGGAAGCGGTGCTGTCCGATACCGTCGGGTTCATCCGCGCCCTGCCCACCACGCTGGTGGCGGCCTTCCGCGCCACGCTGGAGGAGACCGCCCAGGCGGACCTGCTGCTGCAGGTGGTGGACGTGTCCAACCCCGAGCACGATGCGCAGGTGGCCGAGGTCAATCGGGTCCTGGGCGAGATCGGGGCGGGCTCGGTCCCGCAGGTGGTGGTGCTGAACAAGACCGACTTGACCGGGGTGCCGCCGGGAATCGAGCGCGATGAACGTGGTAAGATCGCCCGGCTTCGCGTGAGCGCAAGGACCGGCGCGGGATTAGACCTGGTGCGGCTGGCCATCGATGAGTTCCGCGCCGGCGTGACCCTGGCGCAGCCGGCGGCGCACGCGGTTGCCTGAGGGGGTGTCGACACTCGAGCAGCATCGCTCCCGGCGAGCAGTCAGGCCCCCGCCGGGTTGCGCCCGATCGCCCAGCCGCCCGTGCGCGGCGGGACCTGCAACGGTGGGCTCACCTGCACCCGCCCGAACCCGAACCGACTACCCGAACACGACACCGAATCCGACACTATGGCGTTGAACGATCCCAACTGGGGCAGGCGCGGCGGCGACGGCCCCCCCGATCTGGATGAGCTGTGGAACCGCTTACGGCAGAGACTTTCCGCCGTGCTCGGCGGCAGAGGTGGCGGCCGCCAACCTGGAACCGGCGAGGGCAAGCAGTTTCCCTTCGGCGTACTGATACTCGTCGGGTTGGTGGTGGTGATCTGGGTGGCGAGCGGGTTCTACATCGTCGACGCGAGCCAGCGCGGGGTCGTGCTGCGCTTCGGCAAGTACGTGCAGACCACGCAGCCCGGGCCGCAATGGCACCTGCCCTATCCGATCGAGTCGGTGGAGATCGTGAACTTGAGCCAGGTCCGCACCGTGGAGGTCGGTTATCGCAACAACGTCAGGAACAAGGTGCTCAAGGAATCGCTGATGCTCACCGACGACGAGAACATCATCGACATCCAGTTCGCCGTCCAGTACCTCCTGCGCGATCCCACGGAGTATCTGTTCAACAGCCGGGACCCGGACGACGCTGTCATGCAAGCGGCGGAGACCGCCATCCGCGAGATCGTCGGCAAGAGCAAGATGGACTTCGTACTCTACGAGAGCCGGGAGCAGGTCGCTGCCAGCGCCCAGACGCTCATGCAGCAGATCCTGGATCGCTACAAGACCGGGGTCAGCATCAGCAGGGTGACCATGCAGCAGGCGCAGCCGCCCGAGCAGGTCCAGGCCGCCTTCGACGATGCGGTCAAGGCCAACCAGGACCGCGAGCGCCAGAAGAACGAGGGGCAGGCGTATGCCAACGACGTGGTGCCCAAGGCACGCGGCACGGCAGCGCGGCTGATGCAGGAGGCCGAGGGCTATCGCCAGCGCGTGATTGCCAACGCCGAGGGGGAGGCGTCGCGCTTCCGCCAGGTCGTGACCGAGTACAGCCGCGCGCCTGCGGTGACGCGTGAGCGCCTGTACCTGGAGGCGATGCAGCAGGTGTACAGCAACACCAGCAAGATCATTATCGACCAGAAGGCGGGCTCTAACTTGCTGTTCCTGCCGCTGGACAAGGTGATCCAGATGAGCGCCGCGGGCGCCGTCGCCTCGGCCGATACCGACAGCGTCGGGGCAGCCGAATCGCAGCCGGCGGCCGGGCCAGCGGTCGACCCGCGCTCGCGCGACGCGTTCCGCAGCCGCGAGCGGGAGGCACGGCCATGACGCGTGGCCTGGGAGCGACCCTGATCGCAATTATCGTCGTGCTGGTGGTGTTGAGCCTGAGCCTGTTCACCGTCGACCAGCGCCAGAACGCCATCGTGTTCCGGCTCGGCGAGCCGGTGAACGTCGTCCGCGAGCCCGGCCTGTACTTCAAAGTGCCCCTGCTCGACAACGTGCGCTTCTTCGACGTGCGCATCCTCACCCTGGATTCGGAGGAGCCGGAACGGTTCATCACTTCCGAGAAAAAGAACGTGCTGGTGGATTCCTTCGTCAAGTTTCGCATCGTCGACGTGCTGCAGTACTACATCAGTGTCGGCGGCGACGAGGCGCGCGCGAAGATCCGGCTGGCGCAAACGGTTAACGACAGCCTGCGTGCGGAGTTCGGCAAGCGCACCATCCATGACGTGGTATCCGGCGAGCGCGACCGCATCATGGAGCTGATGCGCGAGAAGGCCGACGCCGACGCGCGCAGCATCGGCGTCCAGGTGCTGGACGTGCGGCTGCGGCGGGTGGACCTGCCACAGGAGGTGGGCGAGTCGGTGTACCGGCGCATGGAGGCCGAACGCAAGCGCGTGGCCAATGAGCTGCGCTCGCTCGGCTTCGCGGAGGCCGAGCAGATCCGCGCCGACGCGGACAAGCAGCGCGAGGTGATCATCGCCGAAGCCTACCGGGATGCGCAGCGCATCAAGGGCGAGGGCGATGCCAAGGCCGCCGCGATCTACGCCGGGGCGTTTCAGCAGAATCCGGAGTTCTTCGCCTTCTACCGCAGCCTCGAGGCGTATCGCCAGAGCTTCAGGAGCAAGGGCGACATCATGGTGCTGGACCCGAGCTCGGACTTCTTCAAGTACCTGAAGAGTCCGTCCGCCCGTCGCTAGCACCGACCGCCGTTGCCGGGCGGGAGTCGCGGAAGTGGGGGAGATGGCCGGCAGCCTGTGGACGGCGTTTGCGCTGGTGCTCGTGCTGGAAGGTGTGCTGCCCTTCCTGGCGCCGGGGGTCTGGCGCGACACCTTCCGCCGCATCATGGAGTTGAGTGACGGCCAGATCCGCTTCATCGGGCTGACCTCGATGCTCGTCGGCCTGCTGTTCTTGCTGCTGACCCGGATCGGGTGATACCGCAACCGGCCGGTCCCGCGAATCTGGCACCATTGCGCCTATGCGCCGCTGGCTTCTCCCCGAATCGATCGAAGACCTTCTGCCCGCCGAAGCCCGGCGGGTGGAAGCCCTGCGCCGACGCATCCTGGATCTGTTCCGCGCCCATGGCTACGAGCTGGTGATGCCGCCGCTGCTCGAGTATCTCGAGTCGCTGCTTACCGGCACGGGCCACGACCTCGATCTGAAGACATTCAAGCTGGTCGATCAGCTGTCCGGCCGGCTGCTGGGCCTGCGGGCGGACATCACGCCGCAGGTTGCACGCATAGACGCCCACCTGCTCAATCGCCAGGGCATCGCACGCCTGTGCTATGCCGGCAGCGTGCTGCACGCCTTGCCCTCCGGCGTGATGCATACGCGCGAGCCGCTGCAGATTGGAGCCGAACTATACGGGCACGCGGGCGTGGAGAGCGACGTGGAGATCCAGGCGCTCATGGTCGACGCCTTGCGTGTGGCAGGCGTTGCGGAGCTGCATGTCGACCTCGGGCATGTGGGCGTGTTCCGCTGCCTGATGAGGCGCTTCCAGGTCGCCGGAGAGCTGGAGTCGGACCTGTTCCAGGTGTTGCAGACCAAGGATCTGCCCAGCCTGCGCGAGCTGCTCGGCGGACTACCGGAGGAGCTCAGGCAGGCTCTGCTGCTGCTGCCGGAGCTGTACGGCGGCGCACAGGTGCTCGCTACCGCGCGACGGCGGCTGCCGCCGTACCCGGAAGTTGCCACGGCGCTGGACCAAATGGAGCGGATTGCGCAGGACCTGCGCAACGTCGTGCAGGTGCACTGCTTCGACCTGGCCGAGTTGCGCGGCTACCACTATCACAGTGGCGTAGTGTTCTCCGCCTACACCCGTGGGCGGCCCAATGCGATCGCACGTGGCGGGCGCTACGACGAGGTCGGACAGGCGTTTGGGCGCGCACGGCCGGCGACCGGCTTCACCATGGATCTGCGCGAGCTGATGGGACTGAGCGCACCGATCCCCGAAGCGAGCGGAATTCTGGCTCCCTACCGGCCCTCGGACCCTGCGCTGCGCGCGCGCATCGACGAGCTGCGCGCGCAGGGCGAGATCGTCATCGTCGACCTGCCCGGCCACGCGGATACGCGCGCGGAGCTCAGTTGTACCCGGGCGCTGGTCGAGCGCGACGGCACGTGGCAGGTGACTTCGGGCTAGCCCGCAGGCTGCGCAACGAACCAAGGCGGAGAACGGATGGGACGCAACGTAGTAGTCGTCGGCACCCAGTGGGGCGACGAGGGGAAAGGCAAGATCGTCGACTGGCTCACCGACCATGCCCAGGCGGTGGTGCGCTTCCAGGGCGGACACAACGCCGGCCACACGCTGGTCATCGGCGGCAACAAGACGGTGCTGCATCTGATCCCGTCGGGCATCCTGCGCGCGGATGTCGCATGCTTCATCGGCAACGGAGTGGTGGTGTCGCCCGAGGCGCTGTTGAAGGAATGCGACACGCTGGAGCGCGCCGGCGTGCATGTGGCGGGAAGGTTGACGCTCAGCGAGGCGTGCCCGCTGATCCTGCCCTACCACGCAGCGCTCGATCTCGCGCGCGAAGCCGCCAAGGGCGCTGGAAAGATCGGTACCACCGGCCGGGGTATCGGGCCCGCCTACGAGGACAAGGTGGCGCGGCGGGCGATCCGCGTCCAGGACCTGTTCCACCGCGAACGCTTCGCCGCCAAGCTGGGCGAAGTGCTCGACTATCACAACTTCGTGCTGCGGCAGTATTTCGGCGCCGACACGGTGGACTTCCAGGAAACGCTCGAGCGGACTCTGGCGCTGGCCGATCGCATCAAGCCCATGGTCGGCGACGTGCCGCGGCTGCTGTTCGAAGCGCAGCGCGCCGGCGACAACCTGCTGTTCGAGGGCGCGCAGGGCACGCTGCTCGACGTGGACCACGGCACCTATCCGTTCGTGACGTCGAGCAATTGCGTAGCCGGTGCCGCCGCGGCGGGCAGCGGGGTGGGGCCGAGCGCGCTGCACTACGTGCTGGGGATCACGAAGGCCTACACCACGCGCGTGGGGTCGGGTCCGTTCCCGACCGAGCTCGACGACGACATCGGGCGCCTGATCGCAACACGTGGCAACGAATTCGGTGCGACGACCGGGCGGCCACGCCGCTGCGGCTGGTTCGACGCGGCCGCGCTCAAGCGCTCGATCCAGATCAACGGCGTGTCGGGGCTGTGCGTCACGAAACTGGATGTGCTCGACGGCATGGAGGTGCTGCAGATCGGAGTGGGCTACCGCGTCAGCGGCAAGGTGCGCGATATCCTGCCGGTGGGGGCCGAAGAACTGGCAGAGTGCGAGCCGATCTACGAGGAGATCCCAGGCTGGACGCAGACCACGCTGGGGCTGCGCCGCTATGAGGATCTCCCGAAGCAGGCACGCGCGTACCTTACCCGGCTTGCCGAGGTGTGCGGTGTGCCGGTGGACATGATCTCCACCGGCGCGGAGCGCGAGGACACCATCGTGCTGCGCCACCCATTCAAGGCGTGAAGCACACCACGAAGCACTTTGACTACCCCTGGCCCTCTCCTGCCCCCCTGGCGCGGCGTACCTGGCAAGTGGGTGCAGCTGAGCATGGCGGGAAATCGGAAAAAACAAAACCGCCTGGTCGGGCGGTTTACTTAATGCGACGTTTATTCTTCTTGTTTCTTGGTCTTGTCTGTATTGACTTCGCGGTTTCAGCGCCCATCTTGTCGTGACTGCGTTTTTCTTTTTTTGAATCCGCGCCTTCATTGCGCACTTGGTGCCGAGAAGAGGACTCGAACCTCCACACCCTTGCGGGCGCTAGGACCTGAACCTAGTGCGTCTACCAATTCCGCCATCTCGGCACAGCGGGCGTGAATTTTAATGGAAATCCAGGCCTTGTCAAACCGACACAACACCAGACCCCCAGTCGCATGACGCGCCGTCCACGCGCAGCCAGCTCATCCAAGGATCGTGACCAGACCAGCCTGCGGCTGTCCGATCCCTATCTCGATCGCGAACGCACGCGCTATCCGCATCCTTTGCCGAGCCGTGAGTGGATCCTGCACACCCTCGAGCAGGAAGGCGTGCCGGTGCCTCCGGAGCGGCTGGTGGAGCTGCTCGACATCGACGCGGACGAGGAGGAGACGTTTGCGCGCCGCCTCAACGCCATGGAGCGCGACGGGCAGATCATGCTCAATCGCCGTGGTGCGATCTGTATGGTCAACAAGCTGGGGCTGGTGCGCGGACGCGTGCAGGGGCATCCGGATGGCTACGGCTTCGTGATTCCGGACGAGGGCGGGGCGGATCTGTACTTGAGCTCCTGGGAGATGTCCAAGGTCCTGCACGGCGACCGCGTGATGGCGCGCCAATCCGGCACCGGGCGGCGCGGCCGCGCGGAAGGCGCAGTGGTGGAAGTGCTGGAGCGCGCCAACCGGCGCATCGTCGGGCGCCTCGTGGAGGAGCACGGCATCTGCTTCGTCGTCGCGGAGGACAAGCGCATCAGCCAGGACGTGCTGGTGCCGCGCGAAGCGCTCGCGGGCGCTCAGCCCGGGCAGGTGGTGGTGGCCGAGATCATCCAGCAGCCCGACCGGCACATCAAGCCGCTGGGCCGCATCGTCGAGGTGCTCGGCAACTACGCCGACCCCGGCATGGAGATCGAGATCGCGCTGCGCAAGCACGACCTTCCCCACGAGTTTCCCGAAACCGCGCAAGCGCTGGCCCGCAAGCTGCCGAAGACAGTGCGCGAGACCGATCTCGCGGGCCGCGAGGACCTGCGCGGGCTGCCGCTGGTGACCATCGACGGGGAGACCGCCAAGGACTTCGACGATGCGGTCTTCTGCCGGACCGAAGGCAAGGGCTTCCGGCTTTGGGTGGCGATCGCCGATGTGAGCTACTACGTGCGCCACGGCGATGCGCTCGACCTGGAGGCACGCACGCGCGGCAACTCGGTGTATTTTCCGCGGCGCGTGATCCCCATGCTCCCGGAGGAACTGTCCAACGGCCTGTGTTCGCTGAATCCGGAGGTGGACCGGCTGTGCATGACCTGCGAGCTGGTGGTCAGCCCGCGCGGCGAGATCAAGGACTACCGGTTCTATCCCGCGGTGATGCATTCCCACGCGCGCCTGACCTACACCGCAGTGGCGGACGCGCTCGCCGGGAGGCACGAGGCGGTTCCCGCGCGACTGCTGCCTCATCTGCAGGACCTGCACCGGCTCTATCAGGTGCTGGCCAAAGCCCGCGGCCAGCGCGGCGCCATCGACTTCGAGACGGCCGAGACACGCATGGAGTTCGACGACCAAGGCAAGATCACCGCGATCCACCCGGTGGAACGCAATGACGCGCACCGTCTCATCGAGGAGTGCATGCTGGCGGCCAACGTGTGCGCCTCGGCGGTTCTACAGGCCAATGAGCACCCGGCGCTGTATCGTATCCATGAAGGCCCGACGCCTGAGAAGCTTGCCGATCTGCGCGAGTTTCTGCGTGAGTTCGGCCTGCACCTGGGCGGTGGCGACGAGCCCCGGGCCAAGGACTACGCCAGGCTGCTGGAGACCATCCGTGGCCGCCCAGACTACCAGCTGCTGCAGACCGTGCTGCTGCGCTCGCTGCAGCAGGCCGTGTACAGCCCGGAGAACGTCGGCCACTTCGGACTGGCCTACGAGGCCTACACGCACTTCACCTCGCCCATCCGGCGCTACCCCGATCTGCTCGTGCACCGGGCGATCAACGCAGTGCTGGCAGGGGAGACGTACGATCCCGGCGGCTGGGCGCAGCTGGGCGAGCACAGCTCGCAGACTGAGCGCCGCGCCGATGAAGCCACTCGCGACGTGGAGGCGTGGCTCAAGTGTTACTACATGCGCGGGCGGGTAGGCGAGGAGTTCAGTGCCACTATCAGCGGCGTGGCCGCCTTCGGCATCTTCGTGGCGCTGGACGAGGTGTACGTCGAAGGGATGGTGCACGTCTCGGAGCTGGGTAATGATTACTACCAGTTCGACGCCGCCCGCCACCAACTGCTGGGCGAGCGCAGCGGCCGGCGCTTCCGTCTGGGCGACCGGGTGCGTGTGCGGCTGGTGCGGGCCGATCTCGAGACCACCCGGCTCGACTTCGTCCTCGCCGATGAAGCGTCGGGGCCTAAGGCCAAGAAGCACTAGAACCCAGACCCGCCACAGAGGCACAGAGAAATCTGCTCCAGGCCGTGACAACCCTGCGGATACACGCCACCGCACTTGCCCAGTGGCGTAGCTCTTCAGTTTCTCTGTGCCTCTGTGCCTCTGTGGTTCAGTCCTGAATCTACGCATGGCAAGCGAGGAACGCCTGCTGGTGGGGTTTCACGCGGTGACCGCAAGGCTGCGCCACCAGCCCGACAGCGTGCGCGAGATCTACGTCGACGCCCGGCGTCGCGACCCGCGCCTGCGCGATCTCACAGCCTTGGCGGATTCCTGCGGCGTGCGCGTCGTTGCCGTCGACGACACGCGCCTGGCGGGCCTCGCCGGCGATGCCCGCCATCAGGGTGTCGTGGCACGCGTCGAAGCGGCCGCGCGACCTGCCGACCTCCACGACCTGCTCCAGGGGCTGTCCGAGCCCGCCTTCCTGCTGCTGCTCGATGGGGTGACCGATCCCCATAACCTCGGGGCATGCTTGCGGGTGGCCGACGCCATGGGGGTGCATGCCGTGGTGGTCCCGAAGGACCGTTCCGCAGGCCTGACGCCGGTGGTCGCCAAGGTGGCCAGCGGCGCCGCGGAGAGTGTCCCGCTGATCCCGGTGACCAACCTCGCCCGCACGATCGAAGCGCTGAAGGCCGCCGGCATCTGGGTGTTGGGGGCCGCCGGCGAGGGGGCGGAAAGCCTGCTCGGCGTCAGGCTCGACGGTCCGGTTGCTTGGGCGCTGGGAGCCGAGGGGGCCGGGCTGCGGCGCCTGACCCGGGAGCATTGCGACACACTGGTTCGCATCCCGATGTTCGGCCAGGTGGAGAGCCTGAATGTCTCCGTGGCTGCGGCGCTGTGCTTATATGAGACCCGGCGCCAGCGCGAGCTGTCAAGCGTACCCGGCAAGCTACGAGCGCGGCCTTGAGCCGGGCTGCATCTACCTGATAGAATGCCGGATTCGCCCGGTCCGGCTGGCTTTCGCCTGATCCCGCTGGGCGAAACTACACACATCCGCGCCAGACGTTAAGGGTGCCCGCCGCAGGCGGGTCGCAGTTAAGGTGCCGGCCGTCCCGTCTCGATGACAGGGCGGCTGGTCGAAGGCGGATGGAGGCTCAACCTTAACCGGAGATGCAAGTCAATGGCAGTGACCATGCGAGAAATGCTGGAAGCCGGAGTCCACTTCGGCCACCAGACCCGCTACTGGAATCCGAAGATGGCGCCGTTCATCTTCGGCCAGCGCAACAAGATCCACATCGTCAACCTGGAGCGCACGCTCGAGCAGTACAACGAGGCATTGAAGTTCGTGCGCCAGCTTGCCGCGAACAAGGGCACGATCCTGTTTGTGGGCACCAAGCGCCAGGCCCGCGACATCGTCCGCGAAGAGGCGACCCGCTGCGGTGCGCCCTTTGTCGATTACCGCTGGCTGGGCGGGATGCTGACCAACTACAAGACGGTCAAGCAGTCGATCAAGCGCCTGAAGGACATGGACCAGATGGCCCAGGACGGCACCTTGGAGCGGCTGTCCAAGAAAGAGGCGTTGGTCATCCAGCGCGAGCTGGCCAAGCTGGAGCGCAGCCTGGGCGGGATCAAGGACATGAACGGCCTGCCCGACGCCCTGTTCATTATCGACACGGGCTATCAGAAGATCGCGGTGGCCGAGGCGACCAAGCTGGGCATCCCGATCATCGGCGTGGTCGATACCAACAACTCGCCGGACGGGATCAGCTACGTGATTCCAGGCAACGACGACTCGAGCCGGGCCGTGCGGCTGTATGCCCGCGGCATCGCGGACGAGATCCTGGAAGGACGCAGCCAGATCGTCAAGGAGATCGTGACCGACGAGTTCGTGGAAGTGGAGGGCAGCGAGGAAGCGGCTGCGCAGTAATCCGCCCTCGAGAGAACACGACCGGGGGCGTTGTAGCGCCCCCTTTTTTTGATCTGTGCAGGCGTGGACCGGGTGCACGGCCCGGCACGACGGCTCTAGAGATCGCTTCGCAGCGAGGTCGGCTGCAGGACCGGGAGCAGCATATGGCAGAAGTTACCGCAAGCATGGTCAAGGAGCTCCGCGAGAAGACGGACGCTCCCATGATGGAGTGCAAGAAGGCGCTGTCCGAGGCCAATGGCGACATGGCCAAGGCCGAGGAGATCCTGCGCGTGCGCCTGGGCAACAAGGCTTCCAAAGCCGCCAGCCGCATCGCTGCCGAGGGAGTGGTGAGCGTTTTCATCGCGCCCGACTCGAAGCTGGGCGCGATCGTCGAGGTCAACTGCGAGACCGACTTCGTGGCGAAAAACGAAGACTTCACTGCCTTCGCCCGCAACTTGGCGGAGCTGGTGGTCAGGAATGCGCCCGCCGATGTCGCGGCCCTTTCCGCGCTGCCGCTGGGCGGATCGACCGTCGACCAGGTCCGCACCGCATTGGTGGGCAAGATCGGCGAGAACATGTCGATCCGGCGGTTTGCACGCCTGCAGGCCAGCGGGCGGCTGGCGAGCTATGTGCACGGCGGCGCCAAGATCGGCGTGCTGGTGGACGTGAGCGGCGGCGACGAAGCGCTGGCTAAGGACCTGTCCATGCACATCGCGGCCAGCAAGCCGGTCGCGCTGTCCAAGAACGAGGTGTCCGGCGAGCTCATCCAGCGCGAGCGGGACATCGCCCAGCAGAAGGCGGCCGAGTCGGGTAAGCCTGCCAACATCATCGAGAAGATGGTGGAAGGCAGCGTGCAGAAGTTCCTGAAGGAGGTCACCCTCCTGGGGCAGCCCTTCGTGAAGGACGACAAGATCACGGTCGAGCAACTGCTCAAGTCCAAAGCCGCGTCGGTGGCCCGCTTCGTCCTCTACGTGGTCGGCGAAGGGATCGAGAAGAAGCAGTCCGACTTCGCGGCCGAGGTGGCGGCGCAGGCTGCCCAGGCTGCGCAGCCGTAACGCCCGAAACGTGCCCGCGTCGATGAACGACAAACCCGCCTACAAGCGCATCCTGCTCAAGCTCTCGGGAGAGGCGCTGATGGGGGAGAGCCCCTACGGCATCGACCGGGCAACGCTCGAGCGCATCGTCGCAGAGGTCGCGGAAGTCGTGCGTATGGGCGTGGAGATCGGGATCGTAATCGGCGGCGGCAACATCTTCCGCGGCGTGGCGCTGGGGGCGGCGGGGATGGACCGCGCCACCGCCGACTACATGGGCATGCTGGCTACGGTCATGAATGCCCTGGCCCTGCAGGACGCCTTCCGGCAGATCGGGGTGGCCAGCCGGGTGCAGTCGGCGCTGAACATCGAGCAGGTCGCCGAGCCCTACATCCGCGGCAAGGCCATCCGCTACCTGGAGGAGGGCAAGGTGGTGATCTTCGCCGCCGGCACCGGCAACCCCTTCTTCACCACCGACACCGCTGCGGCGCTGCGCGGCATGGAGATGAACGTGGACATCGTGCTGAAGGCCACCAAGGTCGACGGGGTGTACACGGACGATCCCAAGACCCACCCCGATGCCATGCGCTACAAGTATCTGAGCTTCGACGAAGCCATCGTCAAGAACCTCAAAGTCATGGACGCCACCGCACTGACCCTGTGCCGGGACCAGAAGCTGCCGATTAGCGTTTTCAGCATCTTCAAGCCCGGGGCGCTGAAGCGCCTGGTCCTCGGCGGGGACGAAGGGACGCTGGTGCACAACCAGGGTGAGGCCTGATTGCCGGGCGGCGAGGCGGCGTGATTTGGGCACCGTGGCGGCAGGCAGGCGGGCCGGCCGGTGCGGGGTAGGATGGAGCGAGCGGTTGCGCATCCCCGGGTGCGGCCAGCGGGGTGCAGCGTAACGGCATCTCCGAAAAGCCTGGTAAAGGAGCGAACATGATTGCCGACGTCAAGAAATCAGCCGAGCAGAAGATGCAGAAGTCCATCGAGGCGCTCAAGGCGGACCTGGGCAAGGTGCGCACGGGCCGGGCCCATACCGGCCTGCTCGATCACATCACGGTCGACTACTACGGCACGCCTACACCGATCAACCAGGTGGCCAATCTCACCCTGCTGGACGCCCGCACCATCGGCGTGGCGCCCTGGGAGAAGAAGATGGCGAACGCGATCGAGAAGGCCATTCGCGACTCCGATCTCGGCCTGAACCCGGCCACCGTCGGAGAGCTGGTGCGGGTGCCGATGCCCGCGCTGACCGAGGAGCGCCGCCGTGACCTGATCAAGGTGGTCAAGCACGAGGCGGAGAACGCCCGCGTGGCGGTACGCAACATCCGGCGCGACGCCAACGCGCACCTCAAGGAACTGCTGAAGGAGAAGAAGATCTCGGAGGACGACGAGCGGCGTGGCGAAGAGGAGATCCAGAAGCTCACTGACCGTTACGTGGCGGAGGTCGACAAGCTGTTGCACGCCAAGGAAGCGGATCTGATGGCCGTGTAATCGGGGCCCGCCAATCGTTGTGATACCGTTCGAAAGCAGCACTATCGGGATCCCGCGCACCGACGCGGTGCCCCGCCACATCGCCATCATCATGGACGGCAACGGCCGCTGGGCAAAGAAGCGGCTGCTGCCGCGGGTAGCCGGCCACCGCCGCGGGCTGGAAACCGTGCGCCGCATCACCCGCTGCTGTATCGAAACCGGTGTCGAGTACCTCACTCTGTTCGCTTTCAGCAGCGAAAACTGGCGCCGCCCGGCCGATGAGGTCTCGTTTCTGATGCAGCTGTTCAGGCGCGCCCTGGAGAGTGAGGTAACGAAGCTGCACCAGAACAACATCCGGCTCAGAGTGGTCGGGGACCTCACGAGCTTCGAACCGCGCCTGGTGTCGCTCATCCACGAGGCCGAGACGCTGACGGCGGCAAACACCCGCCTCACCGTCACAGTCGCGGCCAACTACGGCGGGCGTTGGGACATCATGCAGGCGGTCAACCGCCTGTTCAAGGAGCATCCGGGGCACGTGGGTGGCTTCAATGAAGCGCACCTCGCGCCGTACCTGGCGCTGGCGTTCGCCCCTGAGCCGGACCTCTTCATCCGTACCGGCGGCGAAAAGCGGGTGAGCAACTTCTGTCTCTGGCATCTCGCCTACACCGAGCTGTACTTCACCGACACCCTCTGGCCCGACTTCGAGGAGGCGGCCTTTGGCGAGGCGCTCGCTTCCTACGGCGCCCGCGAGCGACGCTTCGGCCGCACCAGCGAGCAGGTCACGCAGCAGCGGCCGGCACCGGCGGCCCCTGCCGGGCGCCGTCCGGAGCCGGGCTGAGCCGGCGGGAACCGCACCGGGACATGCTCAAGCAGCGGATCCTGACTGTGGCAGTGCTGCTGCCACTGTTCCTGGCCGCGCTGTTCCTGCTGCCGAACCTGTACTGGGGGGTGCTGACCTGCGCAGTTCTCGCCGTGGCTGCACGCGAGTGGAGCCGGCTGGCCGGCTATGCCGCGCTGATGGGCTGGTTGTACCCGGCGCTCACCGTGGCGGGCGCCGTTGCGATCCTGGCGGTCGAGCACCATTTGCTGCGTCCCGGCCAGGCCTTCATCTACTCAGCGCCCGGGAAGTTGCTGTTCGGGCTCGCCGTGGTGTTCTGGCTGGTGATCGTGCCTGCCTGGCTGTACTTCCGCTGGCCGGTACGCGATCCGCTCCTGCTTGCAGTGGCGGGCACGCTGGTGCTGCTGCCCTTCTGGTACGCGCTGACCTGGCTGCAGCTGACGCCAGGCCGGATGCTCGCTGCGATGGGGGTGGTCTGGACGGCCGACATCGCGGCCTACTTCACCGGGCGTGCGCTGGGCCGGCACAAGCTCGCCCCCCGGATCAGCCCGGGGAAGACCTGGGAGGGAGTGGCCGGTGCCGTGGGGGCCGTCATACTGTACTGGGGCGCGCTCGTCTGGCTGCTGCCGGCATTGTCCCGGCAGTTCCCCGCAGGGCTGGTGCTGGTCGTGCTGCTGACGGCAGTCGCCATCGTGGGTGATCTGTTCGAGTCCTGGATGAAGCGGCTCGCTGAGCTGAAAGACAGCGGCAACCTGCTGCCGGGCCACGGCGGCCTGCTGGACCGCGTCGATGCGCTGACCTCCACCCTGCCGCTGGTGGCCCTATACTTCGCCTATCCTGTGTACTGGTCCCAGCCTGGATAATTCATGAAGATGCCCCTGGAGGGAGCAAGTGCGCCTGATCCCGAGGTCTATGCACGATGCGAGCTGGGCACGTCGTGCGGTGCCGGGCTACTCGGGCGCTGGCGGCCGATCTCCGGCCATTTGCGGCATGCCTGTCTTGCCGATGGAGTGATCTGTCGGCTGCGCCGGTCGAGCCGCAACTGGCTCGGAACCCGACTCGCCATCATCCCGAGTCCCTCATGAATTGTCCAGGCTAGCGCCATGCCGCCACGCCGACTCACTATCCTCGGGGCGACCGGGTCCATCGGCGCGAGCACGCTGGACGTGGTGGCGCGGCATCCGGACCGGTTCCGAGTGACCGCGCTCGCGGCCCACAGTCAGACCGAACGCATGTTCGAGCACTGCGTCCGCTTCGCGCCGCGCTATGCCGTCATGGTGGACGCGGCGAGTGCAGAGCTTCTCGAGCAGCAAGTGCGCGCGAAGGGCCTTGAGACCCGAGTCCTGTCAGGCGCGCAAGCGCTGCAGACCGTCGCCACGCTGCCCGAGATCGACACAGTGATGGCCGCCATCGTCGGGGCCGCCGGGCTGGAGCCAACTCTGGCTGCGGCGCGCGCGGGCAAGCGCGTGCTGCTTGCGAACAAGGAAGCGCTGGTGATGGCGGGCCCGCTGTTCCTGGATGCCGTGCGCGACTGCGCGGCCGAGCTGCTGCCCATCGACAGCGAGCACAACGCCATCCTCCAGTGCCTTCCCGCTCGTGCCGCGGGTGCGCTCGAGCGTGCCGGCGTGCGCCGCATCCTGCTCACCGCATCCGGCGGACCGTTCCGCACGGCCCCTGTCGACCAGCTGGCCGGCGTGACTCCGGAGCAGGCCTGCGCGCACCCGAACTGGGTGATGGGCCGGAAGATCTCGGTCGACTCGGCAACTATGATGAACAAGGGCCTGGAGGTCATCGAGGCGCACTGGCTGTTCGGCGCCCGGGCCGAGCAGATCGAGGTCGTGGTCCACCCGCAGAGCGTGATCCATTCGATGGTCGAGTACGTGGACGGCTCGGTCATCGCCCAGCTGGGCAACCCCGACATGCGCACGCCAATCGCCCACGCACTGGGCTACCCCGAACGGATCGAATCCGGCTCCGCCCGCCTGGACTTCTTCTCCCTGCGCGCGCTCGCGTTCGAGCGGCCGAATCTCCAGCGCTTCCCGTGCCTGGCACTCGCCTACCGGGCGCTGCGCGCCGGCGGCAGTGCACCGGTGGTGCTGAACGCGGCCAACGAAATCGCGGTCGAAAGCTTTCTGCGCGGTGCACTGCCCTTCGACCGCATCCCCGCGCTGATCGAGGACGTCCTGGAGCGGGTGGGCAGCCATCCGGTGGAGTGCCTTGAAGAAGTCCTGCAGGCTGACTGCGTCGCGCGCGAGGTGGCGCGCATGCGGCTCGCAGCCGCGGCCCGCGCCGAGCAACACCCGGAGAAACTGGTATGAGCCTGCTTGTCACCCTGATAGCGTTCCTGGTCGCGCTGGGTACCCTCATCGTCATCCACGAGCTCGGGCACTTCTGGGTGGCCCGGCTATGCGGCGTGAAGGTGCTGCGCTTCTCGGTGGGCTTTGGCGCACCCCTGTGGTCGAGGCGCCTCGGGGCCGACCACACCGAATGGGTGGTCGCTGCATTCCCGCTCGGCGGCTACGTCAAGATGCTGGACGAGCGCGAAGGCGAGGTCGCAGCGCACGAGCGGCACCGCGCCTTCAACCGCAAGTCGGTCCATCGACGCATTGCCATCGTCGCTGCGGGCCCGATCGCAAATTTCCTGCTGGCCATCGTGGTGTACTGGGGTGTCTTCGTCTACGGGGTCCCGGGCGTCAAGCCGGTGCTGGGCCCGCCGCTTCCGGCCACGCCCGCCGCCCAGGCCGGGATCGCGTCCGGAGAGACGATCCTGCGCATCGGCGACCAGCCAGTGGCCACGTGGGAGGACGTACGCTGGGTGCTCCTGCAGCGCGCCGTCGAGAAGGGCAGCAGCGTGACCGTCGAGCTGGAGAACGAGAAAGGCGAGATCGCGTTCCGCCGGGTCGATCTCTCGGGACTCACCGCTGCGGATCTGGACAGCGACTTTCTGTCCAAGATCGGTCTGACCCGTTTTTCCCCCGCACTGATCGGAGAGGTGCAGCCCGACAAGGCTGGCGCGCGCGCCGGCTTGCAGCCTGGCGACGAAGTTCTGGCGGTGGACGGCAACCCGATCACGAGCTGGGAGGAGTTGGTTGCCGCGGTGCAGCCGAGCGCGGGGACCCGCCTCCTGCTCACGCTGCGCCGGGGCGGCGAGACGCTACAGCTTCCCGTCACGCCGGATGCGGTAGAAGAGGGCGGGAGCATCGTCGGGCGCATCGGCGTAGCGCGCGATGTCGCGCTCCTGCAGAAGCAGATGGTGCAGGTGCGCTACAGTGCGCTGGCCGCGCTGAGCCAGGCCGCCATCAAGACCTGGGATATCTCCGTGCTCAGCCTGCAGATGCTGGGCAAGATGATCGTCGGCGAAGTCTCGCTCAAGAACCTGAGCGGGCCGATCACGATCGCGGACTACGCGGGGCAGTCCGCTCAAATGGGGCTGCTGTTCTATGTCCGCTTCATCGCGCTCATCAGCATCAGCCTGGGTGTGCTCAACCTGCTGCCGGTTCCGGTGCTCGATGGCGGCCACTTGATGTATTATTTCGTTGAAATCATTAAGGGACGACCTGTCTCCGAGCGTGCTCTGGAGATCGGTCAGCGGATCGGAATGGTCGTCCTGTTCACCCTGATGGCCTTCGCAATCTACAACGACATCCACCGCCTGGTCGGCGGCTGACAACAACCCCGGCGAATGAAGCTGTCACGGCTGTTCTTATTGCTATCGGGGTTCACCAGTCTCACCGCCTCCGCCTTCGATCCCTTCGAAGTCAAGGACATCCGGGTCGAAGGCATCCAGCGCACTGAAGCCGGCACCATCTTCAGCTACCTCCCGGTCCGCGTCGGCGACACGATGACCGAAGACAAGGCAGCGGTGGCCATCCGCTCGCTGTACGCGACTGGCTTCTTCAAGGACGTGACGCTGGAGGCCGACGGCGGCGTGCTGGTGGTGACCGTGCAGGAGCGGCCCGCCATCGCCCAGATCAGCTTTTCCGGCAACAAGGACTTCAACAACGAAGTCCTGCGCAACGCGCTCAAAGACGTCGGGCTGTCCGAGGGACGCATCTTCGACCGCAGCCTGCTGGAGCGCGCCGAGCAGGAACTGAAGAGTCAGTATCTCGGGCGCGGCAAGTACGCCGCCCGCGTCGAGACCACCGTCACCCCGCTCGAGCGCAACCGGGTGGCGATCCAGTTCACCATCGCGGAAGGGGTGGTGGCCAAGATCCGCCAGATCAACTTCGTCGGCAACAAGGCCATCAAGGAATCGCGCCTGCGCGACCAGTTCGTGCTGCGCACGCCCGGCTGGCTGACCTGGTACAGCAAGAACGACCAGTACTCCAAGCAGAAGCTGGAGGCGGATCTGGAGACGCTGCGCTCGTACTATCTGAACCAGGGCTATCTGGAGTTCACCATCGACTCCACCCAGGTGTCCATCTCGCCGGACAAGAAGGACATCTATCTCACCGTCAATCTGACCGAGGGTCGCAAGTACAAGGTGTCGGACATCCGCTTCGCGGGGAACCTGGTCGTAGCGGAGGCGGAGCTGCGCAAGCTGCTCAAGCTCAGGAAGGGCGATGTCTTCTCGCGCGAGAAGCTGACGGAGTCTACCAAGCTGATGGTGGACCGACTGGGCAACGACGGCTATGCCTTCGCCAACGTGAACCCGGTGCCCGAGGCGGACCGCGAAAAGGGCGAGGTCGCATTCACGCTCTATGTCGACCCCGGCCGGCGCGTGTACGTGCGGCGTATCAACATCGGTGGCAACGTCACCACGCGCGACCAAGTGATCCGCCGCGAGATGCGCCAGCTCGAAGGCAGCTACTACTCCGCCGAGAAGCTGCAGCGCTCCAAGCAGCGCATCGACAAGCTCGGCTTCTTTTCCGAGGTCAGTGTGGACACAGTGAACGTCCCCGGCGTTGGAGATCAGGTCGACATCAACGTGAACGTGGTCGAGCGTCCCACCGGCAACCTGCTGTTCGGGGTCGGGTTCTCGACCTCCGAGGGCGTCATCCTCAGCGGCTCGGTGGCGCAGAACAACCTGTTCGGCACCGGCAACGCGCTTTCGCTGCAGGTGAACACCGGCGACGTGAACACCGTCTACGCGCTGTCTTTCACCAATCCGTACTTCACCGACGACGGCCTCGGGCTGGGGGTGGACCTGTACAGGCGCAACGTCGACTCCACGTCTCTGGAGGTATCGCGCTACAAGACGTCCACGCTCGGCGCCGGCCTGCGCTTCCTGGTCCCCATCAACGAGACCGACACGATCAATTACGGGTTGGCCGCCGAGCAGACCGAGATCGACGTGTTCTCGGACAGCCCGCAGCGCTACATCGACTTCGTCGACGCCTTCGGCAACACCAACACGTCGCTCCCGCTCACCGCGGGCTGGACGCGCGACCGGCGCGACAGCGTGATCTTCACCAGACGCGGCACGCTCCAGCGGGTCAACCTCGAGGTCGCGATTCCGCCCGCCGAGCTGCGCTACTACCGCACTCAGTACGAAATCCAGTGGTACTACCCGTTTGGGATCGAGTATGTGCTCCAGCTGAGCGGGCGCGCCGGCTACGCCAATGGCTACAACGACAAGCCGCTGCCCTTCTACAAGAACTTCTTCCTCGGCGGCATCGGCTCGGTGCGCGGCTACGAGACCGCGTCCATCGGGCCGAGGGACGAGAACGGCGACGCGCTGGGCGGCAACGTGCTCGCGGTAGGCAATGCCGAGTTCTACTTCCCCTTCCCGGGGCTGGAGAAGGACAAGTCGGTGCGGCTGTCGGTGTTCGTGGATGCCGGTGCGCTTGGTGAGGACACGATCAATACGGACGGGTTCCGCAGCTCGGTCGGTTTGGCGCTGGCCTGGTTCTCGCCTGTCGGCCCTCTGAAGATCAGCTACGGCTATGCCCTCAACAAGAAGCCCGAGGACAAGACCCAGCCATTCCAGTTCTCGCTGGGCACTACGTTCTGAGGACCGTGGGCCGCATCCGGACTATAATCGCAGGTGTTGAACAGGCTTCGCCCCGGCGCCCAGAGTCGTCGGGCGTGTGAGCGGGCGCTGTCGCACATCGGTCGGGCCGCTTGCCGAGAGCGCTGGCGAGCGCCAGTCAACGCCCTGCTAGGAGGAGACGGTACTTTGAACTGGCTACGCTGCTTTGTCGGAGCCGCACTGCTGTGCGCCGCCAGCCTGGGTCAGGCCCAGGCCAACGACGTCAAGATCGGGTTCGTGAACATGGACCGGCTGCTGCGTGAAGCTGCGCCGGCCGTCCGCGCCTTGAAGAAGCTGGAGAAGGAATTCGCGCCGCGCGACCAGGAGTTGCAGAAGATGGCAAAGCAAGGCAAGGACCTGCAGACGCAGCTCGAGAAGGACGGCGTGACGATGGCCGAAAGCGACCGGCGCAACAAGGAGGCCGACCTGGCGCGGATCAATCGGGATCTGCAGCGCATGCAACGCGAGTTTCGTGAAGATCTGAACCTGCGGCGCAACGAGGAGACTGCGCAGTTGCTGGAGCGGGCGAACCGGGTCATCCAGCAGATCGGCGAGGGCGAGAAGTACGATCTCATCCTGACCGACGCGGTGGCCGCCTTTCGCAGCCCGCGTATCGACATCACCGACAAGGTCCTGAAGGCGCTGGCCGACAAGTAGCGGGCCCGGTCACCTTTGGCGCCCCGGCAGGCGGGGGTTTTGGGCAGGGCGGCGTGCCTCGCGGGACCGGTGTGGCAGGCATGTACACACTGAACGAGATCGTGGCCCGCTTCGGCGGGGAGGTGCTAGGGGACGCAAGCGTGCGCATCGTCCAGGTGGCGACCCTGGAGGGAGCCCGGGCCGACCAGATCTCGTTTTTCAACAACCCCCGCTACCGGCGACAGCTCGAACAGACCAGCGCCGGGGCCGTTATCATCAGCCGCGAGGCCGCCGAGCTCACGAGCCGTCCGCGCATCGTCTGCGACGACCCTTATGCCTACTTCGCGCGGCTGTCGGCCTTCCTCAACCCGCCGCAGCCGACAGTCGCCAGCGTCCATCCCAGTGCCGCGATCCACGCTACGGCGCGGGTCGACCCCACTGCATCGATCGGGCCGTTCGTGGTGATCGGTCCCGGTGCCGTCGTCGGTGCCCGCAGCGCGCTCGACGCCGGTTGCAGTCTGGGCGAGAACGCGAGCCTCGGCGTGGACTGCCGGCTGTATGCGAATGTGGTGGTCTATCATGATTGTGTCATAGGCGACCGTGTTATCCTCCACGCCGGGGCGGTTATCGGCGCAGACGGCTTTGGCATCGCATGGGATGCCGGGCGCTGGTGCAAGATTCCCCAGATCGGCCGCGTGCTGATCGGCGACGACGTGGAGGTTGGAGCCAATACGACGATCGACCGTGGTGCACTAGACGACACCGTGATCGAAGAGGGAGTGAAGCTGGACAACCAGATCCAGGTTGGCCATAACTGCCGTATCGGCGCCCACACCGCCATCGCCGGGTGCGTCGGAATCGCGGGCAGCACGCGCATCGGCCGCTACTGCCGCATTGGCGGCAGCGCCATGATCGGAGGCCACCTCGACATCGCAGACCATGTCGAGATCTCCGCTGCCACCGGCGTACCCAAGCCGATCAGAAAGCAGGGGACCTATACAGCGGTGTACCCGATCTCGGCGCACGACGACTGGCTGCGCAATGCTTCCCACATCCGCCATCTCGACGCGCTTGCGACACGGGTCCGGGAGCTGGAGAAGCGCTTGGCGGACATGGAGAGGAATCGCTCGTGACGTGCATGGAAATCAAGGAGATCCTGCAATACCTGCCGCACCGCTATCCGTTCTTGCTGATCGACCGGGTCCTGGAGCTCGAGCCGGGGAAGAGCATCGTCGCCATCAAGAACGTCGCCATCAACGAGCCGTTCTTTCAGGGTCACTTCCCCGAGAAGCCCATCATGCCCGGTGTCATGATCCTGGAGGCAATGGCCCAGGCTGCCGCCATCCTGTCTTACAAGACGCTCAATTTGAGCCGCTCGGACAACCTGCTCTACTACTTCGTCGGGATCGACAACGCGCGGTTCAAGAAGCCGGTGATCCCTGGCGATCAACTGGTCCTGGATGTCACCATGCTACGTACGGTGCGCGGTATCGGCAAGTTCACCGCGCTGGCGCGGGTCGGCGACGTCGTCGTAACGGCGGCCGAGCTGCTGTGCACCATCAGGGCCGCGGACGACGCGTAGCGCGACGGTGATCCATCCAACCGCCATCGTCAGCGCCGGCGCCCGCCTCGCCGGCGACGTCGAGGTCGGACCCTACAGCGTCATCGGCGAGCACGTCGAGATCGGACCGGGGACGCGCATCGGCCCGCACGTAGTGATCACCGGCCACACTCGCATCGGCCGCAATAACCGGGTGTTCCAGTTCGCCTCGCTGGGCGACGTGCCGCAGGACAAGAAATACGGGGGCGAGCCCACGCGCCTGGAGATCGGCGACAACAACACCATCCGCGAGTGCTGCACCTTCAACGTGGGGACTGCATACGACGTCGGCATCACCCGTTTGGGCAACGACAACTGGGTGATGGCCTACACGCACGTGGCCCACGATTCTCAGATCGGCAACAACACAGTTCTGGCCAACAGTGTCCAGCTCGCCGGCCACGTCCTGATCGGGGACTTCGCCATCCTGGGCGGCGCTACCCTGGTCCACCAGTTCTGCCACATCGGTGCGCACGCTTTCACCGCCGGCGGCTCGGTCGTGCTGCGGGACGTGCCGCCCTACGTGATGGCGGGTGGGAACTCGGCGCAACCCTATGGCCTCAACAGCGAAGGACTGAAGCGCCGCGGCTTCACGCCGCAGGCCCTGGACGCTCTGCGGCGCGCCTACAAGACGCTGTATCGTTCCGGGCTATCCTTCGACGAGGCGCGCCGGCTCATCGCCGAGCAGGCCAAGGAGTCGCCCGAAGTGCAGCTGCTGGCGGAGTTCTTGGCCACCACCACCCGCGGCATCATCCGGTAGCGCAGGAATGAAAGGGCCTGGACAGTGAGTGCCGACGCCCCGGTGCGGATTGCCATGGTCGCCGGCGAGGCATCCGGCGACACGCTGGGCGCGCACCTCGTCGAGGCCTTGTCCGAGGCGCTACCGGGTGCGCAGTTCGTCGGAATCGGCGGCCCGAAGATGCAGGCTGCCGGCCTCGAGTCCTGGTATCCGGCCGAGACGCTTGCAGTACGCGGCTACGTCGAGGTGCTGCGGCACTTGCCGGAAATCCTGCGTGTGCGGCGCGAGCTGGTGCGCCGACTGCTCGACGAGCCGCCGGATCTGTTTGTGGGCGTGGATGCGCCGGACTTTAACCTCGGCCTCGAAGAGAAGCTGCGCGGGAATGGCGTGCGTACGGTGCAGTATGTCGCCCCGCAGGTCTGGGCCTGGCGCAGCCACAGGGTGCATCAGTTGCGGCGCGCAGTGGATCGCGTGCTCTCCCTTTTTCCCTTCGAGGTCCCGTTGCTGGAGCAGGCTGGTGTGGCCGTCAGCTTCGTCGGGCATCCGCTGGCCGATTTGCTCCCTGAGCTGCCTGACCGGCAGGCTGCGCGAGAGCAGTTCCGGCTGTCCAGCGCACAGACCGTGGTCGCGTTGCTGCCCGGCAGCCGGGTGAGCGAGGTGGACCACATGGGCGAGCTGTTCATCCGCACCGCCCAGCTCATCCACCGGCAGGTTCGCAACGTGCACTTTCTGGTGCCGCTGCAGAGCCGTCCGACGCGCTCGTTGTTCGAGCAGCGGCTATATCAGCTGGAAGCGCAGGAGCTTCCGCTTACCATCCTGTTCGGTCATGCCCATATGGCCATGACGGCAGCCGATTCGGTGCTGCTCGCCTCCGGCACAGCCAGCCTCGAGGCAGCGCTGCTGAAGCGGCCGATGGTTGTGACCTCCAGGTTGTCGCCGATGACCTTCGCACTGCTCAAGCGTCGCGGCTACGAGCTGCCCTACGTGTCGCTGCCGAACATCCTCGCCGGACGGTTTGTGGTGCCCGAGATCCTTCAGGAGGACGCCACCGCGGAGAACCTGGCCCAGGCGGTGATCAATCAGCTCGGCGACAAGGTCGCGCGTCAGGCCCAGGAGCGGGTCTTCCAGGATCTGCACCGTTCGCTTCGCCAGAACACGCGTCAGAAGGTGGTCGAGGCGATTGTCCCTCTGCTCACCCGCTCGGACCGAACAGGCCGGCTGGTGCCGCCGGCGGCGGCCAGCGCCGCCGGGACGTAGTCTGGACCATGCCGGGCGGGGCGCTGATCTGCGGAGTGGATGAGGCCGGCCGCGGTCCTCTGGCTGGGGAAGTGTTCGCCGCCTGCGTGGTGCTGGACCCGGCGCGTCCGGTTCGCGGGCTGGCCGACTCCAAGCAGCTCTCTCCTGAGCGGCGCGCGGCGCTCGCCGAGGTCATCTGCGGCAATGCGCGCGCCTGGGCGGTCGCGAGTGCCACAGTCGAGGAGATCGACAACCTGAACATCCTGCAGGCCTCGTTGCTTGCCATGCGCCGGGCGCTGGAGCAGCTGAGCACGCAGCCGGAGGAAGTGTTGGTCGACGGGTTGCATTGCCCACCGTCGCGTTGGCCTACCCGCGCAGTGGTGAAGGGCGATGCGAAGGTGAAAGCGATCTCTGCCGCATCGATCCTGGCCAAGTGCGCGCGAGACGCGGCCATGCTGGACCTGCACGCGCGCCGGCCCGAGTATGGCTTCGACCGGCACAAGGGGTACGGGACGCGCGAGCATCTCGACGCGCTGCGCCGGCACGGGGTGTCGGAGTTCCATCGGCGCAGCTTCGCGCCGGTGCGCTTACTGCTGGTGCAACCCCCTCTGTTCTAGGGTGAAACTCTCAACGCAAAGGCGCAAAGAACGCAAAGGACGCAAAGAAAAGGATCGAGAGATAAGATGGCGACACGCATGAGGCGATCGCAAACTGTCGACATACGAGCCTGCGCGTGTCTGTGCAGTTGAATCGAGGGGCAACTGGCTTTGCAGTCCTCTTCTCTATTCAGGTTTTCCTTTGCGTTCTTTGCGCCTTTGCGTTGAGGTGTTGACCTATGGACATCGCGAGATTCGTGCACGTCCTCGGAGCGCTGATCTGGGTCGGCGGCATGTTCTTCGCCTACGTGGCGCTGCGTCCGGCAGCGGCGAGTCTGCTCGAACCACCGCAGCGGCTGCCGCTGTGGCAGGAGACCTTCCGACGCTTTTTCCTGTGGGTTTGGGTGTCAGTGGCCGGGTTGCTGGCAAGCGGGCTGTGGATGATTGCTCTGCTCGGCGGCTTCGCTGCGCTGGCATTGCACGTTCACCTGATGTTCGGCCTGGGCATCGTCATGATGCTGATCTTCGGGCACGTCTACTTCTCTCCGTACCGGCGCCTGACACGCTTCGTCGAGCAGAAGGACTGGAAGGCGGCTGGAGCGGCTCTCGGTCAGATCCGCAAGCTGGTGGCGCTGAACCTGACGCTCGGGATCCTCACCGTGGCCGTGGGCACCGCCGGCCGGCTTCTGAGCTAACTGACTGGTAGACCTGGATCTCTCACCACGAAGACACGAAGAAAAGCAAAGACAGGGTCGATGCGCATCAACCCGCCGGGACCACCCACGCAGAGAATCGACTAGCGGGATGCTGAAGTGGGCCTCAAGATCCACCGCACATGGCACTCTCAGATTCTCTTCATGATTTTCTTCGTGCCTTCGTGTCTTCGTGGTGAGAGGTTGACCGAAAACTCAGTACAGATGCCGCTGCAGGCTGGCCTGATGCATGATCGTCGAGGCCAGCTCTTCGATCGAGCGGCTGGTGGTGTCCAGATAGGGAATGGCTTCATTGCGCATGAGGGCCTCGGCTTCCCGCACTTCGGCCACGCAGTTGGGCAGTGAGGCGTACTGGCTACCCGGACGCCGCTCGCTGCGGATCTGGTGAAGGCGGTCTGGCAGGATCGTGAGTCCGAACAGCTTGCGGCGCAGCCGGTTCAAGGCACCAGGCAGCTTCATGGCGCCGAAGTCCTCCGGAATCAGCGGGTAGTTCGCGGCCCGCACACCGTACTGCAGGGCGAGGTACAGGCAGGTCGGTGTCTTGCCGCTGCGAGATACGCCGACCAGGATCACGTCCGCGTTTTCCAGTTCCTTCGTGGACTGGCCGTCGTCGTAGGACAGCGCATAGTTCACCGCGTCGATCCGCCGGAAGTAGCCCGAGCTGTCGGCCACGCTGTGCGACCGGCCGACGGCGTGCGACGAGCGCATGCCGAGCTCGGCCTCCATGGGGGCAATGAAGATCTGGAAGCAGTCGAGCACCAGCGCATGGGCACTGGCCACGACGACGCTGATGTCCGGGTCAACCAGCGTGCTGAAGACCAGGGGCCGCACCCCGTCCCGCATGCCGGCTGCGTTGATTTCTTCCACGGCGGCCTCTGCCTTCTCCGGGCTATCGATGAACGGAAGGGTGGTTTCGCTGAACTCGACCTGCTCGAACTGGGTTAGCAGGCTGTGGCCGAGCATCTCGGCCGTAATCCCCGTGCGGTCGGAGATGAAGAACGCGCTGCGCCGTGTAGGCATGTGATCTCTGCAAAGCACTCAGTGGTCAGGTTTTTTGGTGCAAAGCAATAGTGGCGCCGGTAAAATACCACGCATCCAGGCCAGAACGACACATGTTAAACCAGACGCGAGACAGAACGATGAGCGGCGAAGCGTACGTCCTGCCCTTTGACCAGTTGCGCATGCAGGATGTCGGGCAGGTAGGGGGCAAGAACGCTTCCCTGGGCGAGATGATCACGCAGCTGGAGCATCTCGGCGTGCGTGTGCCGGGTGGTTTTGCCACGACCGCTGCAGCGTACCGGGATTTCCTGGCCGAGAGCGGTTTGACGCGCCGCATCGACGAACGCCTCAAGGCCCTCGATGTGGACGATGTCAAGGCGCTGGTGGCGGCCGGCGCCGAGATCCGCGACTGGATCGTGCAGGCACCCCTGCCGGCGCGCCTCGAGACCGAGATCGGGCGCGCTTTCGAGGAGCTCTGCCGGGGACTGGGCGGCGATCCGTCCTTCGCCGTGCGCTCCTCGGCCACTGCGGAGGACCTACCGGACGCCTCCTTCGCCGGGCAGCAGGAGACCTTCCTGAACATCCATGGCATCGACAACCTGCTGGCTGCGGTGAGGCACGTTTTCGCTTCCCTGTACAACGACCGTGCCATCTCGTACCGGGTCCACAAAGGCTTCACCCACGCCGACGTGGCGCTGTCGGCCGGCGTGCAGCGCATGGTGCGCAGCGACCTCGCTGCAAGCGGCGTGATGTTTTCCCTGGACACCGAGTCTGGCTTCGACCAGGTCGTGTTCATCACGTCGTCCTATGGACTGGGCGAGACAGTTGTGCAGGGTGCCGTCAACCCGGACGAGTTTTACGTCTACAAGCCGGCACTGCAGGCGGATCGGCCCGCCATCCTGCGCCGCTCACTCGGTTCCAAGATGATCAGAATGGTGTTCTCCGAGCGGCGCGAGGCCGGCCGCTCGACTCGCACTCTGGAGGTACCCGAAGCTGAGAGACGGCGCTTTTCGATCACCGATGCCGAGGTCGAGGAGCTGGCCCGTTACGCCGTCATCATCGAGAAGCACTACGGCCGCCCGATGGACATCGAGTGGGGCCGCGACGGGGACGACGGCAGGATCTACATCCTGCAGGCGCGGCCGGAAACGGTGAAAGCCAACGTCAAGCACGACACCCAGCAGCGCTTCCGCCTCAAGCAGCGTTCCGAGGTCCTGGTCTCGGGCCGCGCGATCGGCAACCGCGTCGGGCTGGGGCCGGTGCGCCTGGTGGTCGATGCCTCCGAGATGGCGCGGGTCGAGCCCGGCGACGTGCTGGTGACCGACATGACCGACCCGGATTGGGAGCCGGTCATGAAGCGGGCTTCTGCCATCGTCACCAACCGCGGCGGGCGTACCTGCCACGCCGCGATCATCGCGCGGGAACTCGGCATCCCGGCCGTCGTGGGGACCACCGATGGAACGAAGAAGCTGCGCGAGGGTGAAGCGGTCACCGTGTCCTGCGCCGAAGGCGACACCGGCTACGTCTATGAAGGCAAACTGGAATTCGAGGTCGTCGACCTGTCCCTCGACGCGATGCCCAAGCCGCCGGTCAAAATCAGCATGAACGTCGGCAACCCGGAGCTCGCTTTCGATTTCCAGCGATTGCCCAACGCCGGCGTGGGGCTGGCGCGGCTGGAGTTCATCATCGCCCGCATGATCGGCATCCACCCCCAGGCAGTGCTGTCGTATCCCAACATACCCCCCGACCTGCGGCGTGAGGTCGAAGCCCGCGCAGCCGGTTATCCGAGTCCCAAAGACTTCTACGTGGAGAAGCTCACCGAGGGTATCGCCACGCTCGGCGCGGCGTTCGCACCCAAGCCAGTGATCGTGCGGCTGTCCGACTTCAAGTCCAACGAGTACTCCAGCCTCCTGGGCGGGCAGCGCTATGAGCCGCACGAGGAGAACCCGATGCTGGGCTTCCGGGGCGCCTCGCGCTTCATCGACCCCAGCTTCAAGGAGTGCTTCGAGCTCGAATGCCGGGCGCTCAAGCGCGTGCGCGATGACATGGGGCTGACGAATGTGGAGATCATGGTACCGTTCGTGCGGACCGTATCCGAAGCAAAGCAGGTGGTGGAGCTGCTCGCCGAGCACGGGCTGAGGCGTGGCGTCAACGGGCTGCGCGTGATCATGATGTGCGAGATCCCCTCCAACGCGCTGCTCGCCGAGCAGTTCCTGCAGCACTTCGACGGCTTTTCCATCGGCTCGAACGACATGACCCAGCTCACCCTGGGGGTGGACCGCGACTCGGGCATCGTGGCGGGCGCGTTCGACGAACGTGACCCGGCGGTCAAGGCCATGCTGCACATGGCGATCCAGGCCTGCCGGAAGGCGAACAAGTACGTCGGCATCTGCGGACAGGGGCCGTCCGATCACCCCGACCTGGCGAAATGGCTAGTGGAGGAGGGCATCGACACCATCTCGCTCAACCCCGACACGGTGGTCGAGACCTGGCTGTTCCTCGCGCGCGAGGCGCGGGTCGGTGGGCACGCCTGAGGCGCAGCGCAGAATGCATGGGAAGCTGTGTTATCATCCGCGCTACGAACTAGCCGAAGGGCGGGCATGACCAAATTCGTCTTTGTCACCGGTGGAGTAGTTTCCTCCCTCGGCAAAGGCATCGCCGCCGCTTCCCTGGGCGCCATCCTCGAGTCCCGGGGCATCAAGCTTACCCTCCTCAAGCTCGACCCCTACATCAACGTGGATCCGGGTACGATGAGCCCGTTCCAGCACGGTGAGGTCTTCGTCACCGAAGACGGCGCCGAAACCGACCTCGACCTGGGGCACTATGAGCGTTTCGTCAACGTGCGGATGACGAAGCGCAACAACTTCACCACCGGACAGATCTACGAGAGCGTCATCCGCAAGGAGCGGCGCGGGGACTACCTCGGCGGTACGGTGCAGGTCATCCCGCACATCACCGACGAGATCAAGCACTACGTGCGCATGGGCGCGGGGGACGCGGATGTCGCGATCGTGGAGATCGGCGGCACGGTGGGCGACATCGAGTCGCTGCCGTTCCTGGAAGCCATCCGCCAGATGAGCCTGCAGCTGGGGCGCAACAACACCTGCTTCATCCACCTCACCCTGGTCCCCTACATCCCGTCGGCCGGAGAGATCAAGACCAAGCCGACTCAGCACTCGGTGAAGGAGCTGCGCGAGATCGGCATCCAGCCTGACATCCTCCTGTGCCGCGCCGACCGCGAGATCCCCGACGAGGAAAAGCGCAAGATTGCGCTCTTCACCAACGTCGAGGAGCGCGCAGTGATCTCGGCGGTGGACGTGGACTGTATTTACAAGATCCCCGGCCTGTTGCATGCCCAGGGCCTGGACGAAATCGTCTGCCGCAAGCTGGAGGTGCAGGCGCCAGCGGCCAACCTCAGCCAGTGGGAAGAGCTGGTGTACGCCCTGGAGCACCCGCGCACCGAGGTAAACATCGCCCTGGTGGGCAAGTACGTGGATCTCACCGAGTCCTACAAGTCCTTGTCCGAAGCTCTCACCCACGCCGGCATCCACAACCAGGCGCGCATCGGCATCCAATACATCGACTCGGAAAGCATCGAGCAGAATGGAGTGGACTGTCTGCGAGACAAGGATGCGGTGCTGGTCCCCGGCGGGTTCGGCAAGCGCGGGGTCGAGGGCAAGATCGCCGCGATCCGCTATGCACGCGAGAACAAGGTCCCCTACCTCGGGATCTGCCTGGGTCTGCAACTAGCGGTGGTGGAATATGCACGACACCGCGCCGGTCTGGAAGGCGCGCACAGTACCGAATTCGACCCCAACACCCCGCATCCAGTGATCGCGCTGATCCATGAATGGCATGGACGCGACGGACGGCTCGAAGTGCGCAGCGACCGATCGGACTTGGGCGGCACGATGCGCCTGGGTGGGCAGGAATGCGCGCTGCTGCCCGGCAGTCTGGCGCGCCAGATCTACGGGCAGGAGAAGGTCGTCGAGCGGCACCGGCACCGCTACGAGGTCAACAACCGCTATATCCCGCAGCTGATGAACTCCGGGCTGCGCGTGTCGGGGATCTCTGCCACCGAGGACCTGACGGAGATGATCGAGCTGCCCGACCACCCGTGGTTCATTGCTTGCCAGTTCCACCCCGAGTTCACCTCCACGCCACGCAACGGCCATCCGCTGTTCTCGGCCTTCATACGGGCTGCCATGGCCAACCCCGGGGGTGTCTCGTCTTCGGAGCAAGGGACACCCGCGCTCGAGCGAGCCTCTGCGGCTTAGCATGAAGCTCTGCCACTTCGAAGCCGGCCTGGACCAGCCGCTGTTTCTCATTGCGGGTCCCTGCGTGGTCGAGTCGCGCGCCCTGCAGACGGACACGGCCGGTGAGTTGAAGCGCATCTGCGACGAGCTCGCGATCCCATTCATCTTCAAGTCGTCCTATGACAAGGCCAACCGCAGCTCCGACAAGTCCTTCCGCGGTCTGGGCATGGACAAGGGCCTGGAGATCCTGGCCGATGTGCGCAAGACCTTCGGCGTGCCGATCCTCACTGACGTTCACACCGAGCAGGAGATCCCGGAGGTCGCAGCTGTGGTGGACGTGCTGCAGACGCCTGCGTTCTTGTGCCGCCAGACCGATTTCATCCACGCGGCGGCCTCCGCCGGCAAGCCCGTGAACATCAAGAAAGGGCAGTTCCTGGCGCCATGGGACATGAAGAACGTGGTGGACAAGGCCAAGGCGGCGAGTGGCCGGGACAACATCATGGTGTGCGAGCGCGGTGTGTCGTTCGGCTACAACAACCTCGTGTCGGACATGCGGGCGTTGATGGTCATGCGCGAGACGGGGTGTCCGGTGGTGTTCGACGCCACCCACTCGGTGCAGTTGCCGGGCGGGCAGGGTACGGCCAGTGGGGGGCAGCGGGAGTTCGTCCCGGTGCTGGCGCGGGCGGCGGTAGCCAGCGGTGTCGCAGGGATCTTCATGGAGACGCATCCAAATCCCGAAAAGGCCCTCTCGGACGGTCCAAACGCCTGGCCCTTGAAGCACATGCGCGAGCTCCTGACAACGCTCAAGGAGATCGACGCGCTGGTCAAGCGGCGCGGCTTCGCCGAAACGGCTGTTCAAAGCCGTTAACCGCAAAGACGCGAAGCTACGGGAAGGACCGGAAAGGAAATCAAGCTATGCAGGACCGATCTCTGGCGTTGACCGTTGCGTTTCTCCAGGTGCCTTCGCGTCCTTCGCGGTGCCAGATCTTTCTGGCAAGTGTCGAAAGAACGAAAATGGGGACTAGGGAATGAGCTCAATCGTTGACGTGGTGGCACGAGAGATTCTCGACTCGCGCGGTAATCCGACCGTCGAGGCGGACGTGCTGCTGGAATCCGGCATCATGGGCCGCGCTGCCGTGCCATCCGGTGCCTCCACCGGCAGCCGGGAGGCTGTCGAGCTGCGCGACGGCGATCCCCTGCGCTATCTGGGCAAGGGGGTGCTGCGGGCGGTGGAGAACGTCAACACCGAGATCTGCGAGGCGATTATCGGCCTGGATGCGGTCGAGCAGCCTCTGATCGACCAGACCCTGATCGAGCTCGACGGGACGGAGAACAAGGAGCGGCTGGGCGCCAACGCCCTGCTGGCGGTCTCCCTGGCCGTAGCGAAGGCCGCTGCAGAGGAATCGGGCCTCCCCCTATACCGCTATCTCGGCGGAGCGGGGCGCATGCAACTGCCCGTGCCGATGATGAACGTGATCAACGGCGGCGCCCACGCCAACAACAGCCTGGATCTGCAGGAGTTCATGGTGATCCCCGTGGGCGTAGACAGCTTCCGGGAGGCGCTTCGCTGTGGCGCCGAGATCTTTCACGCGCTCAAGAAGCTCATCAACGCCAAGGGTATGCCCACCACCGTGGGCGACGAGGGCGGCTTCGCGCCCAACCTGTCGGGTAACGAAGCTGCCTTGCAGCTCATCGTGGAGGCCATCGACAAAGCCGGCTACGAGGCCGGCCGGCAGGTCGCTATCGGGCTCGATTGCGCCAGCTCGGAGTTCTTCCGGGAAGGGCAGTATCACATCGAGTCCGAGGGCCTCAAGCTCAGCGCAGCGCAGTTTGCCGACTACCTTGCCGCCTGGGTCGACAAGTACCCGATCGTCAGCATCGAGGACGGGATGGCGGAGGGCGACTGGGATGGCTGGGAGATCCTGACCGACCGGCTCGGCGATACCCTCCAGCTGGTGGGCGACGACCTGTTCGTCACCAACACGCGCATCCTGGCCGAGGGCATCCGCCGCGGCATCGCCAACTCCATCCTGATCAAGATCAACCAGATCGGCACGCTGTCGGAAACCTTCGCCGCCATCGAGATGGCGAAGCGCGCGAACTACACCGCGGTGGTGTCGCACCGTTCCGGCGAAACCGAAGACACGATCATCGCCGACATCGCCGTGGCCACCAATGCTATGCAGATCAAGACCGGGTCGCTGTCCCGCTCGGACCGGCTGGCGAAGTACAACCAGCTGCTGCGCATCGAAGAGGATCTCGGAGACACCGCGAGCTATCCAGGGCGCGACGCTTTCTACCAGCTAGCCTGAAACGCATCTGGCCACAGAGCGCACAAAGAGCTGCCCGTCCACGGGGGAGATCCACTGTTACATATGCGGCTGGCCGGGTCTTGGTGTCGCACCGGCTTTCTCAGTGTGTTCTGTGTCCTCTGTGGCTAACAAGGGGTAGGCGTGCGGTTGCTGGCGGTCGTCCTGGTGATCCTGGTCGCGGCGATCCAGACACCGCTCTGGTTCGGCAAGGGCGGCTGGCTGCGCGTGTGGGAACTGGATCGGCAGCTGACCCAGGTGCGCAAGAGCAACGACGAGCTGCGCGCGCGCAATGCTGCGCTCGATGCCGAAGTGCGCGACCTCAAGACCGGCTACGATGCCATCGAGGAGCGCGCCCGCAGCGAGCTGGGCATGATCCGGCAGGACGAGGTTTTCTACCAGGTGGTCGATCCCGCGCCTAAACCCTGAGTCGGCACGGCCTGAACAGGGCGCTGCGGAGCGCTTGCCGGGTCGTGATCCTGCAAGCGATGAGAAGCAACAGCGAGGAACGCAGAGGACGCCGAGGACATCGGCCTGCTTGACCTCGCACGTTATCGGTCACCATTCCTTTTTTCCTCTGCGTCCTCTGCGTTCCCCGTGGTAGGCTTTAGGCACTAGCCCGGATATTTCACCAGGCCACCCCCGTATTGCCTGCAGATGCACACCAGCAAACGCTTTCCAAATGATTGCTGCGCAGGACACTTTGGCTTCGGGGTTACGCGGTTTCTGGCTCGTTCTGGACGGCCATCTCGGGCATGCCCGTCTGGCCAATAGAATGATCTATTGGCTGCGACGGTCGAGCCCGACCTGGCTCGCCCGGA
>DAIQQA010000266.1:0-4651 GCA_036787045.1 Burkholderiales bacterium
GGGTCGGCTTTTCTTCGTGTCTTCGTGTCTTCGTGGTGAGAGGTAGAGTCACTAGGAACAAGGGCTGTGTCCGTACCGCTTACCTACGTCGTCCGCAACCTCGGTGCGCGCAAAGTCACCACGGCGCTCACCGCCGGCGGCATGGCGCTCGTTGTCTATGTCTTCGCCACTGTGCTGATGCTGGAGGAGGGCCTGCGCAAGACGCTGGTCGACACCGGCTCCTGGGACAACGTGGTGGTGGTCCGGCGTTCCGCCGGCACAGAAGTGCAGAGCGGAGTGGATCGCGAGCAGGCCGGCGTGGCCGAGAGCCAGCCGGAGGTCGCGATCGGGGCGAATGGCGAGCGCCTCGTGTCCAAGGAGACGGTGGTGCTGATCTCGCTCAACAAGCGCGGATCGGACAAGCCCTCCAACGTGGTGATCCGGGGCATCGGATCGGAGGGCATGACGCTGCGACCGCAGGTGAAGATCGTAGAGGGCCGGATGTTCCGGCCGGGGTCATCCGAGATCATCGCCGGCCGGTCCATCGGCGAGCGCTTCGTGGGTGCCGGCATCGGCGAGCGGCTGCGCTTCGGTATGCGCGACTGGACGGTGGTGGGCACTTCGACGCCGGCCGCAGCGGCTTCGACTCAGAGATCTGGGGCGACGCCGACCAGCTGATGCAGGCGTTTCGCCGGACGGTCTACTCCTCGGTGATCCTCCGGCTGCAGGATCCGGCGTCCTTCGAGGCCCTCAAGGGGCGGCTGGAGGGCGATCCGCGCCTGACAGTGGAGGCCAAGCGCGAGTCGCTGTTCTACGCCGAGCAGTCGCAGGCGCTCGCCAACTTCATCCGGATCCTGGGGCTCGCGCTGTCCATCATCTTCTCCGCCGGCGCGATCATCGGGGCCATGATCACCATGTACGCGTCGGTGGCCAACCGCACGCCGGAGATCGGTACGCTGCGGGCCCTGGGCTTTCGGCGCGGCAGCATCCTCTGGGCCTTCCTGCTGGAGTCGCTGCTGCTCGGGCTGATCGGCGGCGGGCTCGGCGTGTTCTGCGCTTCCTTCATGCAGTACCTGTCCTTCTCGACCATGAACTTCCAGTCCTTCGCCGAGCTGGCCTTCAGCTTCCGGCTGAACGGCAGGATCGTCGTGCAGTCGCTGCTGTTCGCCGTGCTCATGGGGCTGCTGGGCGGGTTTCTGCCGGCGATCCGCGCAGCGCGCCTGAACATCGTGGATGCCCTGCGGGCGGCATAGCAGCGTTGAATTCGACTGTCATCGCGCGAAAGCGCGGATCCACTAGGGCCTTGAGTTGCTTGCGCTCGACGGGATTGGCGGGATTCGATCGGCCCGTCCCGGCTCAATAGAGCACGATCCCCTGCTCAGGCTGGCTTGCCCGCTTCGAACAGCATGTCGATCACACGCTGGTTGGCGCGCGAGCTCTCCAGAGGAAACCTGAGCGCCGCTCTCCCCTGTACGGCGTCGCCGAAGTTTTCCACCATCTCCAGATAGTGGTTGGCCTGCGGGAAGATCACCTCCTCGGTGCCGCTGACGTCGTTGAGCCGAACGATCACTCGCGCCTGGTCGTAAACCCCGGCGTTGAAGGGCGCGTCCAGACGGATCCACCCGTTCTCGCCGTGAAACGCTATGTGCTGGCGGCGGGCCGCCTGCGTGGCGCAATAGAAGCTCAGATGAAATCCGTCGAAGTCGACCAGGCAGATCGCGAGCTTGTCGGTGGCGAACACCGCGTCCCACTCGATACGGGCGCTGGCGGAGACCGGCTCCTGGCCGGTGACGAGCCGCGTCGCGACCACCGGATAGAGCCCGATGTCGCGCAGCGCGCCGCCGCCCAGCTCGCGCCGGTTGCGGATGTTGTTGCTGTCGGTGTTGTAGTAACTGAAGGAACACTCGACCATGCGCAGGCGGCCGATGCGCCCGGAAGCGATGAGGCTGCGGACGTGTTCCCACTGCGGGTGGTGTGCGACCATGAAGGCCTCGCCGACCACCAGGCCGCTGCGGTCGCGCGCCTCGATCAGACCGTCGATCTCGTGGGCGCGCATGGCCAGGGGTTTCTCGCACAGCACGTGCTTGCCGGCGGCCACGGCGCGTTGCGTCCACTCGACGTGCATCGTGTTGGGCAGCGGGATGTAGACGGCGTCGACGTCGGGCGAGGCGAGCAGACCCTCGTAGCTGTCGTGCAGCTGCGCGATCGAGAAGCGCTCGCAAACCCCCAGCGCCGTTTCGCGGTCGCGACTGGCCAGTGCGACGAGCTTGCCGGTGCGTGACACCTGGATCGCGGGAATCAACCAGTCCCGTGCGATCTTGGCGTTACCCAGGATGCCCCAGCGGGTGCGCTGCATTCCAGACTCCTTCAGCAGACGCTCTGCAGTCGCTCAGCGCACACGACGAGCGTCTGCGCCGGCGCACGCTTCCACCAGTTGTCCTGGGAGAAGATCTCGACCTCCACCCGTGCGGCGTAGCCGGCCTGCTCCATCCACTCGCGGATGCGCGGGAGGTCGACCACGCCGTCGCCCATCATCCCACGATCCAGCAGCAGGTCGCGGGTCGGCACCAGCCAGTCGCAGACGTGGAACGCCAGCAGGCGATGGTCGCGCCCGGCGCGGGCGATCTGTCCTTCCAACCTGGGATCCCACCACACATGGTAGACGTCGACGGCAACGCCGATCTTGCCGCTGCGGCCCGGATCCAGGATGTCACAGAAGTCGAGCGCCTGCTCCAGCGTAGACAGGCAGGCGCGATCGGCGCAGTACATGGGATGCAGCGGCTCGAGCGCCAGCGGGACTCCGGCGGCACGAGCGTGCTCCAGCAGCAAGCCGGTGCCTTCCAGCACCTGCGCCCGCGCGCCTGCCAGGTCCTTCGACCCCTCCGGCAATCCGCCCACCACCATGACGAAACAGGCGGCGCGCAGCTCCGCAGCTTGATCCACGGCACGGCGGTTGTCCGCGATGTTGGCCTCGAAGGCCGCCTGATCCGCTGCCGGAATGTAGGTGCTGCGGCAGTAGCCGCTGACCTCCAGGCCCGCCTCGCGGATGCGCCGCGCGACGTGGGTTGCCGACCTGCCCTCCAGCTCGCGCCGCCAGGGCGCGATCGCCCCGAAGCCGGCGCGTGCCGCCGCCTCGATCGTTTCTTCGATCGGGGCTTGATACCCGAGCGTGGCCGTGTTGATGGAACAGAGGTCGAGCCGCCCGGCCAGCGCTCTCACGCGTCGATCCCGTAGAGCGCTAGGAAGGCGCGCATGCGCGCGGCCGCGGCCGCAGGGTCGCGCAGCAGTCTGGCCCGATCCGCCAGACGAAACAGTTCGGTGAAGTAGGGCAATGGCCGCATGGACTGGGCGCCGCCGACCATGACGAAGTGGTCCTGATGCCCGTTCAGGTAGGCGAGGAAAACTACCCCGGTCTTGTAGTACCGGGTCGGCGCGCGGAAGATCAGGCGTGAAAGCGGCACCGTCGGATCGAGGAGCGAGAAGAATCGCTGCTCGTCTCCGTCTGTCAATGCGCCGAGCGCCGCGGACGCGGCCGGCGCGATGGCGTCGAAGATCCCGAGCAGCGCGTGCGAGAAGCCCTGACTGTCGCCGGCAATCAGCTCCGGGTAGTTGAAGTCGTCGCCGGTGTACATCTTCACGCCCGCCGGCAGCAGCCGGCGCATGCGGATCTCCTTCTCCTTGTCCAGGAGCGAGATCTTGATGCCGTCCACCTTGGCGGCGTTGTCGCGGATGACTCGCAGGCAGTTCTCCAGCGCCTGGTCGAAGCTCGTCTCGCCCCAGTAGCCTGCCAGCGCGGGGTCGAACATCTCGCCGAGCCAATGCAGAATCACGGGCCGATCGCACTGGTCGAGCACGTGCCGATAGGCTTGAAGGTAATCGTCCGGGCCTTTAGCCACGCGCACCAGTGCGCGGCTGGCCATCAGGATGATGCGGCTGCCAAGCTTCTGGATGGCTGCGAGCTGCTCGTCGTAGGCGCGCAGGATGTCGTCCAGCGAGCGCGCGTCGCCGGCAGCGAGTTGGTCCGTGCCGCAGCCGGAGAACACCAGCGCGCCCGGGATGTCCCTTGTCTCCTGCAAGGTGTGGCGGATCAGCTCCAACGCTTCCGGCCAGCCCAGGCCCATGCCGCGCTGGGCTGTGTCCATAGCCTCCGCCACGCCCAACCCCAGCCCCAGCAGGTGGCGGCGATAGGCCACGGTGGCAGACCAGTCGATGGCGGCGGTGCCGCTCGGATCGTTGGCACTCAGCGGGTCGGCGACCACATGCGCCGCCGAGAAGGCAATCCGGTTGAACTGCCGGGGCCGGGACGGCACGGGCAGCGGGTCCCCGCTCAAGCGGTAGGGCTCCAGGCGCCGGTCGGTGGTCGGGAGCTTGAGCGAGAGCATGGCCATTGTCCGGTTAGAACTTCTCGATCCGCAGCCCGTCCACCCGGATCGGCTGGCCGGCGGCATAGGGCAGACCCCCGGGCAGACCCTCCCGCGCCAGTGTCGCGACTGCGCGCGCGACCTCCCCGGACTTGCCCCAGCGGTGGATCGCGGTCAGTCCTGCATCGATCTGCGCATCGTAGCGCGCTTTCGAGCGCGTGGTCATCTCTGTCTCACACCGCAGCTCCGTGCCGTTGCCAGCTCGCGGGCGATGATGGTGCGCTGGATCTGGTTGGTGCCTTCGTAGATCT
>DAIQQA010000119.1:0-16091 GCA_036787045.1 Burkholderiales bacterium
CGTCGGGAGACGGCGGCGGCTCGGAGACGATGCCGGTTTTCGCTATCTGCTTCAGTATCTGGTACATCCCAAGACCTCCATCTCACCACAGAGACACAGAGGCGCAGAGAAGTGCGATCAACCCATTACCAGACACCTCGTGTCGGTCTGAGCTTCGGCAGCACATCGCTAGCCGCGAGTCGCTACGCCTTTCGTTCCTCTGTGTCTCTGTGCCTCTGTGGTTCAAGCGCTCTACAAGTCAGCACCGCTATAGGAAAGATTGAACGACTTGTTGATCAGCGGGAAGTCCGGAACGATATTGCCGATCACCGCATGCTCCAGCATCGGCCAGTTCTGCCACGAGGGATCGTGGGCGTGCAGGCGATGCAGCGCGCCGTCGGCACCGGTCTCCAGCGCGATCAGCACCTCGCCGCGCCAGCCCTCCACCCATCCGATGCCGGCGGCGCCGACAGGCGGTGTCGGGACTAGGGTCGCGACGTTGCCCACGGGCATGCGCTTGAGGATCTTTCGGCACAGCTCGAGAGACTCCAGCAGCTCCTCGAAGCGCACCAGCACGCGCGCGGCAACGTCGCCGCTTCGTGCGCCGGCCATCTGCACCCCGATCTGATCGTACGGCGCGGTCGGCAGCAGCGCGCGCAGATCGCATGCCATACCGCTCGCCCGGCCCGCCAGCCCGGTTAGCCCGACCTGCTCGGCGAGCTCGGGCAGCACGCGGCCGGTGCTGACCAGGCGATCCTGCAACCCAGGGTGCTCGTCGAAAATCAGCCGCACCCTGGCGATCTCCGGGCGCAGCATCTCGATCTGCGCATGCAGCTCCTGTACGCCTTCCGAGGTCAGATCGCACGCCACGCCGCCGGGCACGATCGCATCCATGAGGTAGCGATGGCCGAACAGCGTCGCATTGGACCGCAGCACCTCCTCCTTCAGCCGTGACATCTGGGCCAGGCCAAAAGCCAGCCCGGCGTCGTTGGCGAGGAAGCCGAGATCGCCGAGGTGGTTGGCGATGCGCTCGCGCTCCAGGAACAGCGCGCGCAGCCATGCCGCACGTACCGGGGGGGCGAGGCCGGCGGCGCTCTCGGCCGCCATGGCGTAGGCCCACGCATACGCCACCGTCGAATCGCCGCTGATGCGACCCGCGAGCCGGCTCGCCTCGTGCACGCCGAGCGACTCGAAGCGCTTCTCGATGCCCTTGTGCTTGTAGCCCAGGCGCTCCTCCAGACGCAGCACGCGCTCGCCCACCACCGAAAAGCGGAAGTGCCCGGGTTCGATAGTGCCCGCGTGCACGGGCCCGACCGGGATCTCGTGCACCCCGTCGCCGGTGACCGGCACGAACGAATAGTTGTCCGGCTCCGGAGGCAGCACACGCGCAGCGTCGAAGCTCTTGCGCAAGGGATACGTGCCCTTCGGCCAGGCGCCGTGCCGCAGCCACCGGCGCTGGTCCTGGGCGTCGCCTGCACGCGCGCCGACCAGATCGAACGCGGCACGCTGCATCCGGTCGGCAGCAGGAAAGATCGCGGCGAGATCGGGGAACTCGGGTGGCTGGAGCGGCATAGGCAGCGTCAGCCAGAGCAGGCCATCGCGCAGCCCCAGCGCCGCGTGTACGGCGTACCCGCTGGCGCGGGAAGTTTCATCGCTGGCCCATAGCGCCACCAGCCTGCCGCCGCGCTCGCGCACGCGCTGCGCGATATCGCGCCATTGTTGCGCGTCGACAGTTGCCCGCCACGCCGGCATCGCACCGGGCAGCGGCGTCAGTGTGAGTCCAAGCTCTGCAGCTTTCATGGCGAAACCAACATCTCAACGCAGAGGCTGCAGAGAGAAAGCCACATGCTGACCTGCCGACATCCCCGGCCTCCCAGGTTGGGAAGCGACTCTTTGGACAAGTTGTGTCAAGGTCTTCTCTGCGCTCTCTGCGCCTCTGCGTTGGATTGTGCGTAGCTACCCGATCATCGCCGCCGCCTGCCGATACCACTGCGCCAGGTAGGGCGGAATATACAGTCCCAGGACGAGCACGAGTGCAAGATGCACGAACACCGGAAACAGCGCCGGCGGATGTGGCAGGGGCTGCGCGGTGGTCTCCCCGAACACCATCGCCTGCACTTTGCTGAACACCGCGGCGAAAGCCACGCCAAGCGCCGACAGCAGGAACGGTGTGGCCCAGGGTTGCTCGCGCATGGCCGTGGTCAGGATCAGGAACTCGCTGGCAAACACGCCGAAAGGCGGGATGCCAAGGATGGCGATGCTGCCCAGCATCAGTCCCCAGCCCACGGTGGGGCTGACCCGGATCAACCCACGGATGTCCGCTATGGTCTGGGTGCCGGCCTTCTGTGCGGCATGCCCGACCGCAAAGAAGATCGCCGACTTGGTCAGAGAGTGTGCGGTCATGTGCAGCAGCCCGGCGAAGCTGGCCACCGGCCCGCCCATGCCGAACGCAAAGGTGATGATCCCCATGTGCTCGATGGACGAGTAGGCGAACAGCCGCTTGATGTCCTTCTGCCGGGACAGGAAGAATGCGGCGACCACGACCGAAAGCAGGCCGAAGCCCATCATCAGGTGGCCTGCCACGTGCGTTTGGAGCGCCCCGTCCACCAGCACTTTGTTGCGCACCACGGCATACAGCGCGACGTTGAGCAGCAGGCCGGAGAGCACCGCAGAGATGGGGGTGGGACCCTCGGCGTGAGCGTCCGGCAGCCAGTTGTGCAGCGGCACCAGCCCGACCTTGGTGCCGTAGCCCACCAGCAGGAACACGAAAGCGATGGACAGCACGGTGGGCTCGAGCTCGCCCTTCACTTCGTCGAGATGGGTCCACAGCAACGCCGTGCCGCCCGGACCCAGCACCTTCTCTGCCGCCAGGTACAGCAGGATGGTGCCGAACAGGGCCAGCGCGATGCCCACGCCGCAGAGGATGAAGTACTTCCAGGCAGCCTCGATACTGGCGGGCGTGCGGTACAGGCTCACCAGCAACACGGTAGTCAGCGTGGCGGCCTCCATCGCCACCCACAGGATCCCCACGTTGTTGGTGAGCAGGGCCACCAGCATAGTGAAGGTAAACATCTGGTACATGCTGTGGTACAGGCGCAGCTGCCCGGTCGACAGCTTGCCACGGTCCTGCTCGACGCGCATGTACACCCGGCTGAACACCGCAGTGGTGAAGCCCACGAACGCGGTGAGCGCCACCAGAAACACGTTGAAGGCATCCACGAAGAACAGCTCGCGCAGCGCCACCAGCGGCCCGCCGGAGATGACGCGCGCAGTCAGCACTGCGGCCGCCAGAAAGGTGAGCAGGCTCGCGAAGACGTTCAGGTCCGCAGCCGCCGGCCGATGACCGCGGACGGCCAGCAGCAGCGCGCCGGCAAGGGGGCAGCCGAGGACCAGCAGGAGCTCGGTCACTTGTCCTTGAGCCTTTCCAGGTGATGGATGTCGAGACTGTCGAAGGTCTCGCGGATCTGGAAGAAGAACACCCCGAAGATCAGCGTTCCCACCAACACGTCCAGCGCGATGCCCAGCTCCACCACCATGGGCATGCCGTAGGTGGCGCTGGTCGCTGCAAAGAACAGCCCGTTTTCCATCGCCAGGAACCCGATCACCTGCGGGATCGCCTTGCGCCGCGTGATCATCATCAGGAAGGACAGCAGCACGCTTGCCATCGCGATGCCCAGGGTGCCGCGGGTGATGGTGCCGGCGAGCTGGGAAATCGGCAGCGCCAGGTTGAAGGCGATGATGACCAGGACGATGCCGACCAGCTGGATGGTGGAGAGGTTGACCTGCGTCTCCACGTCCCAGCGCACGTTCAGCCGGTCGATCAGCCGGTGCAGGATCCAGGGCAGCAGCAGCACCTTCAACACCAGCGTGAGCAGCGCCGAAAAGTACAGGTGCGTGTGGCCGATGGTGGCGGCCACCAGCGTTGTGTTCAGCGCCAGCACGAAGCCCTGCAGGGCGAACAGGTGGATCAGCCGCAGCAGACGGCGCTGCGCCAGCATTGCGAAGGCGATCAGCAGCAGCAGCGAAGCCAGCAGATTGATGAAGTCGGCGACGGTCTCAGGGCTCATGCTTGGACCAGAATCCAGGTGAGCATGCCGAGCACGGCGAGCATGAAGGCCATGCCGAGAAACTCGGGCACGCGGAAGATGCGCATCTTGGCGGACACCGTCTCGAGCAGCGCCAGCCCGGCACCGCCCAGCGCGAGCTTCGCCGCCAGCACGCCCACCGCCAGCGGGAACATCAGCCATTCGCCCGCCGCCGCGATGCCCCAGGGCGCGAACAGGGCGATGCCGATCGCAGCGTAGGTCATGAGCTTGAGCGCGTGGGCCCACTCCATCAGGGCCAGGTGGCGCGCCGAGTACTCCAGCAGCATGGCCTCGTGGACCATGGTCAGCTCCAGATGCGTGGTGGGGTTGTCGACCGGGATGCGCGCGTTCTCCGCCAGCAGGACCATCAGGAAGGCTACGGCCGCGAAGGCCATGCTCGGGTACAGACGCAGCTCGCGGTGCGCGAGCTGGTCGACGATGACGGTGAGCTCCGTGGACTGGCTGATCAGCGCGGGCGTGAAGAAGACCATCAGAAGCGCCGGCTCTGCCAGGCAGGCGATGAGCATCTCGCGGCGCGCGCCCAGGCTGCCGAAGGCCGTGCCCACATCCATGGCGGCCAGCGCCATGAACACACGTGCCAGCGCCAGCAGCCCCACCAGGGCGATCACGTCTGCGGCCAGCGCGAAAGGCAGGTCGGTGGCCACCAGCGGCACGATGCTCACCGCGAGCACCATGCACGCGAACACCACATAGGGCGCGAGCCGGAACAGCCAGGAAGCGTTATGGGCGATGACCGCATCCTTCTGCAGCAGCTTGAACAGCACCCTGTAGGGCTGCAGCACACCCGGCCCGCTGCGGTTCTGCAGCCAGGCGCGGCACTGACTGACCCAGCCGAGCAGCAGCGGCGCGGTCGCGATGGCGAGCGCAGTCTGGAACAGCTGCGAAGCCAGGTAGCCCCAGTTCATGTCATCAGCACCAGCAGAAGCAACAGCGTCACGAAGCTGTACACCAGGTACAGCGCAATGCGGCCGTGGTGCAGTACGGCCACCAATCCGGCCAGGCGCTCCGCCAGCCGCACGATGGGCAGGTACAGCCAATACCAGAGGTTGTCCTCCAGCTTCGAGGCGTAGCGCGGCGCCCGGTCGAAGGGACTGGGATGATGGCGCTCGATGCGGAAGAAGGGCTCGAAGATCTGCTTGATCGGCTGGCCAAAGCCCTCGGCGCTGTCCTGCATGCGAGCGTTCAGGCCCAGGAAGCCGCAGTCCCAGGGTGCGGAGCGGCGCATCCGGCCGTGGTAGAAGCGCCGCACCACCAGGAAGGTGGCGGCCATCACGCCCACGATCACCAGCAGGAAGACCATCGGGCCGTAGCTGGCGTGCTCCGGCTGGATCGCGGTCAGGAATATCCAGCTCGACTGCCCGAGCATATTGCGCAGGGTCGCGCCGACCAGCATCTGAGCGATGGGATCCAGCGCAGCGACCACGAATACCGGCGTCACACCCAGCACCACGCACCAAAGCGCCAGCCAGCCCAGGCCCAGCCGCTCGAAGGCGCCGGCATCGTGCGCCTCGGCCAGGCTCTCCTCGCGCGGCAGGCCGAGGAACACCACGCCGTAGAACTTCACCATCACATAACCGGCCAGCGCTACCACCAGCGCAACCGCGGCCGTGGCCACCGGCACGAACATGTTGAGATAGGAGTTGGGCAGCCCCGGGGTGAGCAGAAACGCCTGCAGCAGCATCCACTCGGAGGCGAACCCGTTGAGCGGCGGAAGCCCGGCGATCGCGAGCGTGCCGATCAGCGCCATGGCCGCGACCCAGGGCATGCGCCGGATCAGACCGCCCAGTTTGCCGAGGCTGCGCTGGCGGGTGGCGTGCATGACCGAGCCGGTGGCGAGGAACAACAGGCTCTTGAACAGCGCATGGTTCAGGCAGTGATAGAGCGTGGCCGCCAGCGCGAAGGCGGACAGCAGGCTCATGTCGTAGGCGTGGAAGGTGAGCGTGAGCCCGATGCCGGCAAGCACGATCCCGATGTTCTCGATGGAGGACCAGGCAAGCAGGCGCTTCATGTCGGTCTGCACCGCGGCAAACGCCACGCCGTAGAAGGCCGTGAGCAGGCCGACCGACAGGGCGACCACGCCCCACCACCAGATCTGCAGGTGCAGCAGATCGAAGCTCACGCGCAGCAGCCCGTAGATGGCGGTCTTCAGCATCACACCGCTCATCAGGGCCGACACCGGCGAGGGCGCAGCCGGGTGCGCCTCTGGCAGCCAGACGTGCACCGGCAGGAAGCCGGCCTTCGCACCGAAACCGAACAGCGCCAACAGAAAAGCGACACCGGCCCACCCCGGCGACAGCGCGTTGTCGCGCATCGCGGCGAAGGTGTAATCCCAGGTGCCGAGCTGCAGCACGCCGAAGCACAGCAGGATCGCCACCGCACCGATGTGCGCCACAACCAGGTAAAGCAGGCCGGCGCTGCGGATCTCGGCATGGCGATGATCCGTGGTCACCAGGAAATAGCTGGCAAGCGCCATGGATTCCCAGGCCACCATGAACAGATAGCCATCGTCGGCCAACAGCACCATCACCATGGCGGCCAGGAACACGTGGTACTGCAGGCACACCAGCCGGATGTCGCCGCCACCACCCTTCTGGAAGTAGCCGGCGGAGTGCAGCGACACCCCGGTGCTGGCCGCACCCAGGAGCAGAAGAAAGAAGGCCGACAGCGGGTCCAGGCGCAGGTGGAACGGCAGGTCCGGGAGGCCGAGCGGGAGCACCAGGGTCTGGGGCCAGTCCGACAGCGCCGGGAGCGCGGCCACCGCCAACACCAAGCTGCCGGCAGCGCCAAGAGAGAAGAACAGCCGCGCGTGCGCTTCGCGGGTGCAGCGCAGGGCGAGGCCGGCCACACCCAGCGCGATCCAATAGATCGCAACGGCTAGGATGATCTGGAGCGAGAGCAAGGGCGGGTGCTACATGTTCATGCTAGGCGGATGATAACCGAGCCGGGCCTCGTCCGGCGCAGCAACTGAACCGCTGAGGACGCAGCGGACGCTGAGGAAGGACCAGACTGGAGTAGAAGCGCCGACCGCCAACCACTGGAACGGCGGGCTGGAAGCGAAACCATACCGTCTGCGTCCTAATGCGCTGCGCTGCTCGAGCAGTGGCAAAGCGCAGGCTGCCAGCGCTCAGACGCGCAGATACTCCTGGCGGCCACCCATCCAGCGGGCCAGATGCGCCTGGGCGCGATCGGGCGCTGCGCGCAGCAGGTGCTCCGCCGCGTCCCGCGCCGCTTCCAGCAGATCGAGATCGGTCTCCAGGTCGGCGAAGCGCAGCATCGGAACGCCGCTCTGGCGAGCGCCAAGCAGCTCGCCAGGCCCCCGGATACGCAGATCGTGGCGTGCGATCTCGAACCCGTCGGTGTGCTCGTACATGGTGCGCAGGCGCTCGCGGGCGGTGTCCGACAGCGGGTTCTGGTACATCAGGATACATACGCTCGCCTGCGCGCCGCGTCCCACCCGGCCGCGCAGCTGGTGCATCTGCGCCAGGCCCATGCGCTCGGCATGCTCGATCACCATCAGCGAGGCCGCCGGCACGTCAACCCCCACTTCGATCACCGTGGTGGCCACCAGCAGCTGGATCACACCGGCGGTGAACTGCTGCATCACGGCCGCCTTCTCGCTGCTGGCCAGGCGCCCGTGCACCAGTCCCACCGACAGCTCCGGAAAGGTCTGGCGGACCGTCTCGAAGGTCTCGATGGCAGTCTTCAGTTGCAGGGCCTCCGACTCCTCGATGAGCGGGCACACCCAGTAGGCCTGGCGCCCGGTCATGCAGGCATCGCGCACTCGCGCAATCACCTCGTCGCGACGGGTGTCGGCAACCAGCTTGGTGACCACCGGTGTGCGCCCGGGCGGAAGCTCGGCGATCACCGAGACGTCCAGATCGGCATAGAAGCTCATGGCCAGCGTGCGCGGGATCGGTGTGGCGCTCATCATCAGCTGGTGCGGCTGCACGCCTTCGTCGGCGTCGGTTCCCTTGAGCCGCAACGCCAGGCGCTGATGCACGCCGAAGCGGTGCTGCTCGTCGACGATGGCAAGGCCCAGCCGCTGGAAGGCGACCTGCTCCTGGAACAGTGCGTGGGTGCCCACCGCAACCGGCGCCTCGCCCGCAGCCACTCGCGCCAGCGCTTCGCGCTTTTCCTTGCGCGTCAGGCTGCCGGTCAGCCATGCCACCTCGACGCCCAGGGGAGCGAGCCAGCCGCTGAACTTGGCGTAGTGCTGCTCGGCGAGAATCTCCGTGGGCGCCATCACCGCCACCTGGCACCCCGCCTCCACTGCCTGCAAGGCGGCCAGCGCCGCGACGACGGTCTTGCCGCTGCCGACGTCGCCCTGCAGCAGACGTTGCATGGGATGAGGCTTGGCGAGATCGGCGCGGACCTCCGCCAGCACCCGCGCCTGGGCGCGGGTCAGTTCGAACGGCAGGCTGGCGAGCAGCCGGTCGCCCAGCACTCGCGTGCCGCCCAGCGCGGGCGCTCGCGCCGCCTGCCGCCGCCGGTAATGCTGACGCATCGACAGCTGCTGGGCGAGCAGCTCGTCGAACTTGATGCGCCGCCAGGCCCGGTGAGTGCGGGCCTGCAACTCGTCCTGAGGCGCGTCGGGCGGGGGGTTGTGCAGATAGCGCACGCTGTCGCGGAAGCCGGCCAGCTTCCAGCGCTCCAGCAGCTCGGACGGCAGCGTGTCATCTAGGTCGATCTGCGTCAGGGCCCGGGCAATCAGCTTGCGCAGCGCATGCTGCGCGAGCCCTGCAGTGGTCGGATACACCGGCGTAAGCGCTTCGGGCAGCGGTTCCTCCTCTCCGCGCAGCGCCCGATAGCGCGGGTGGATCATCTCGGCACCGAAGAAGCCGCGCTTCAGTTCCCCCATCACGCGCAGCCGGACACCGACCGCCAGTTGCCGCAGCTGGCTCGGGTAGAAGTTGAAGAAGCGCAGGGTCAGCTCCTCGTCGCCGTCGCGCGTGCGGCAGACCAGAATGCGCTTGGGGCGGAACTGGATCTGCGCTTCGATCACCTCCACCTCGACCTGCACGCTCTGCCCGGGCAGCGCGTCGCGCAGGCGCGTCAGATGCGTCTCGTCCTCGTAGCGCAGCGGCAGGTGCAGCACCAGGTCCAGGTCGGTGCGCAGGCCGAGCTTTTCCAGCAGCTTGCGGGTGGACGTTCTGGCCCCGTCCGCTTTGGGTGACACTGTCATTTCGGCACCCTCTCACCACAAAGCAACCGCTCACCACGAAGACACGAAGACACGAAGAAAACCCGAAAGATCGTGTCCGGCAGGTCATAGCGCTGCCATCCTCGATGCTGGTGCGTCAGCTCCGTGGTCAACCGGATCCGACAGCAGGGACCGCCTGGATGCGTCCGAGCAAGTACTCCGCCCATACTGCCCCCGGCAACCGGGGGCTGCCCTTCTTCGTGTCTTGGTGTCTTCGTGGTGAGAGGTGCTCTTAGCTGGTGGTAACCAGAATGGCCTCGATCTCCACCAGCGCCCCGCGCGGGAGCGACGCCACGCCGACTGCGGCGCGCGCAGGATAGGGCTGCTGGAAGTACTCGGCCATGATCTCGTTGACCCTGGCGAAGTGCGCGAGATCGGTGAGGAAGACGGTGACCTTCACCGCGTCATCGAGACCTCCACCCGCCGCGATGGCGACTGCGCGCAGGTTGCGGAACACCTGGTGGATCTGAGCCTCGATGCCGTCTCTGAGCTGCATGTTTGCAGGGTCAATACCGATCTGCCCCGACAGGTAGACCGTATGCCCGGCGCGGACCCCCTGGGAATAAGTGCCGATCGCCTGCGGGGCATCCTTGCTGTGGATGATCTGCTTCATGGGCTTTCCTCATGGTTCATGGATGATGGTATCAGTTGCCCGCGCGACGTGGCGTCATGCGCATCGCCCCGACCGGAAGTGGTATGATGCGCCGCCACGACAGGTGGGACCAACGTGGAACCAAGTCAGAATACCCCTGCACCGACCGGTCCTGAGCCTCCCCCCGACGCAAAACACGGCCTACTCGCGCTGGCCATTGGCGCGGTGGGCGTCGTTTACGGCGACATCGGCACCAGCCCCCTTTACGCGATCAAGGAATCCTTCGGCGCAGCGCATGGGCTGACCGTGAACCACGACAACGTCGTGGGCGTGCTCTCGCTCATGGCGTGGGCCCTGTTCATCATCGTCACGATCAAGTACGTGACGCTGATGATGCGCGCCGACAACCGCGGTGAAGGCGGGATCATGGCGCTGCTCGCGCTGGTGCGTCGCTCGGTAGACAGCGAGCCGCGGCTGCGCTGGCTGCTGCTCACGCTGGGCATGTTCGGCGCCGCGCTGTTCTACGGCGACGGGATGATCACGCCCGCCATCTCGGTGCTGTCCGCGGTGGAAGGGCTGGAGGTCGCCACCCCGCTGCTCAAGCCCTATGTGATCCCGGTCACGCTGCTGGTCATCACGGGCCTGTTTTTCGTGCAGCAGACGGGCACGGCGCGTGTCGCGGCATTCTTCGGGCCGGTCATGTGCGTCTGGTTCGCCGTCCTCGCGTCCCTCGGCGTCATCAGCATCGCGCAGTACCCGAGCGTGCTGGAGGCGCTCAACCCGTTCTGGGCAGCGCGGTTCTTTGTCGACAACGGCGTCCTCGGCTTCCTGGTGCTGGGCGCCGTGGTGCTGGCGGTGACCGGGGCCGAGGCCCTGTACGCCGACATGGGCCACTTCGGCAAGCGCCCGATCCGGCTGGCCTGGGTGTGGTTCGTGTTTCCGGCACTGCTGCTCAACTACTTCGGCCAGGGTGCGCTGCTGCTGCGCTCGCCCGAGGCGGTCCAGCACCCGTTCTACCATCTCGCTCCCGACTGGGCGCTCTACCCCATGGTGGTGCTCGCTACGCTCGCAACGGTGATCGCGTCGCAGGCGGTGATCTCCGGGGCATACTCGCTCACCCGTCAGGCGATCCAGCTCGGCTACTGCCCCCGCCTGATGATCGAGCACACTTCCGAGAAGGAGATCGGGCAGGTCTACCTGCCGTGGATCAACTGGGGCCTGTACCTCGCGGTCATCGGGCTGGTTCTGGGCTTCGGCTCCTCCAGCAATCTGGCGGGCGCTTACGGGATCGCGGTAACCGCCACCATGGCGATCGACTCGATCCTCGTGTTCTTCGTCATGCGCAGGCTGTGGCGTTGGCCTTTGTGGATCGCACTCCCGCTCCCGGCCGCCTTCCTGTTCATCGACCTGTCCTTCTTCAGCGCCAACCTGGTCAAGATCCTCGACGGCGGCTGGTTCCCGGTCGTAGTGGGCGTGGTCGTGTTCGTCCTGCTGTCGACCTGGAAGCGCGGACGAGAGATCCTGTTCGAGCGCCTGCGCCCGGGCGCCATTCCGCTCGCCCCCTTCATCAAGAGCATCACCGACCACCCCCCCGTTCGCGTGCCCGGCACCGCCGTGTTCCTCACCGCCAGCCAGGAAGGCGTCCCGCACGCGATGCTGCACAACCTGAACCACAACAAAGTGCTGCACGAGCGTGTGGTGCTGCTTACTGTGCGCTCCGAAGACATCCCCCACGTAAGCGACGAGCAGCGGGTGGACGTCGAGCCGCTCGGGCACGAGTTCCACCGCGTCACCGTGCACTACGGCTTCAAGGACGAGCCCGACCTGCCCGAGGCGCTCGCGCTGGCGGCCAAGCACCGCGGTATCGAGTTCAATATGATGGAGACGTCGTTCTTCCTCAGCCGGCAGACCCTGGTGCCGACGCCGTCGCCGGGCATGGCGCTGTGGCGCGAGAAGCTGTTCGCGGTCATGTCGCGCAACGCCGCCAGCGCCACGGCGTTCTTCAAGATTCCGACCAACCGGGTGGTCGAGCTCGGCACCCGGATCGAGCTGTAAGGCCAACCCCACCTCTCACCACGAAGACACGAAGGCACGAAGAAAGACTCGTCGTTTCGATGCGCGGATCGTGGCCGAGGGCGAATCCGAAGCCAGGCGACGGGTGTGCGCTTCGCCACTGCGACAGGCGCTCCGTGTGCGGTCCGTCGGCACATCTGTTTCACTTCTGGTTTATCTTCGTGTCTTCGTGCCTTCGGTGAGAGGTTCCCGCATGAATCCAGCGATCACGAACCTGGAGAGGCTGCTCGCCGCCGGCAAGGAAACCGCGCTGCTGCGCTTCAGCCTGGGCAACGAGTACCTCAAGGCGGCCGACCCGCACACCGCCGTCACCCACCTGCAGCGCACGGTCGAACTGGATCCCGGTTACTCCGCTGCCTGGAAGCTGCTGGGCAAGGCGCTGGCCGAAAGCGGTCAGCGGGCCGAGGCGCTGGCAGCGTATCGTCGCGGCATCGACGTGGCGAACGCCCGCGGTGACCAGCAGGCCGCGAAGGAGATGAGCGTGTTTGCTCGCCGGCTGGAAAGGGAGTCAAACCCCGGTACGTGACGTATCGGGCCGGCGTATGATGCGCAGGCTATGCGCCGGAACGTCATGTTGACCTGCCTCCTGCTCGCGCTGACCACCAGGGGCGGCGCTGTGCGTGCGGGCAGCGACGCCGAGCCCACCGGACTGGATCTGCTGGAGCGCTGTCACGCCCTGCAACTGCTGGAGGAAGCGCAACAGCCCCCGGACGAAGAGGTGCTGCGCAATTACGGTTATTGTCTGGGTTACGTAGTGGGCTTCGTGAGCGGGTTCGCCGCTCGCGACGCCCTTGGAGAGGCGGGGCGGTTCTGCCCGCCGGCGGATGCGCGAATCGCCGACTTCGTCGCGGCTATCCAGGCCTGGCTGGTGCAGAACCCTGACGCGCTGGAGCAAATGGGCGCGCTCGTGACCCTGCAGGCACTGCAGCGCGGCTTCCCCTGCGCCGGCAGGGCAGGGGTCGATCAATAGTCGTCGTCGGTGTCTCGCCCGCGACGCTCTTCGAGCTCCTCGTCCAACTCGTCGTCGTAGGTCTCGTACTCCTCCTCCGTCGCCCATTCGCGCTCTTCGATCACGTCGTTGGCGATCTCGTGGACGCGGGCCTCGACGTCCGACTTGGCCTCGTGCTCGGCCTTGGCGCTCGGGAAGTCCCCGTTGACGAACTCGACCCCGACGCTGGCGTGCTCCCCGTCGTCCACGGCCACGACTGCCTTCGGCCACTCCTTGTGCATGGCCTCGAGCAGCAGGTCCTTGAACTGCTCGTAGTCCTCGTCGCTCACCAGGCCGAGCATGTCCCGGTCCGCTAGGTAGGTGATGTTGAGCTGTCTGGCCATTGGGTTCTCCTGGGCGCTGCTCCGTGAGAAACACAGGTAAAAAAAGCATAGCATGTGCCGGAAAGCTCGTCCCGTCACGAACAACAGCCCTCGGCCCGCCCCCGCTCGGGGCAACATCCCGGCCGCGCCGCAGGCCCCCTCATGGGAAGGACTGATGACAATCGCCCGGTTCAGCGAGCCAGGATAACGCCGGCGGCCGTGTGGTTCGCCGGAACCGGATAGCTCTCGGGCCGCTGCATCCGGACTCCAAGGGGCGATCGGTGCCCCCCACACGCCTACTCGGCAGCTGCGCGCAGCACTTCCAGAAGGCGGGCGCCGTAGCGCGCGAGCTTGTGCTCACCGATGCCGGACACCTGTCGGAGCGCGCTTTCGTCACCGGGCCGCAACCGCGCCAGCTCGTACAACGTCGCGTCGTGGAACACGACATACGCAGGGACGTTCTGCGCCTGGGCGAGCTCGCGCCGCAGGGCACGCAGCGCGTCCAGCAGGGCTGGATCGGCGCCGGCTGCGGCGTCGGCATCGCGACGTGACTCGGCACGCCGACCCACTGCGAGCTTGGGGCGCGCGCGCCGCAGCTCGAGCCGGGTCTCGCCCCGCAGCACCGGCCGCGCCGCGTCAGTCAGTGCAAGCGCGCCGTAGCGTTCGGCGTCCGTGCGCAGGAGGCCGAGCGCCACGAGTTGGCGGGCCACACCGCGCCACGCGGACTCGTCCAGCTCTGCGCCGACGCCGAACGTCGGCAGCCCGTCGTGACGCAGCTGCTTCACCCGGTCGGTGGCTTTCCCGCGCAGGACATCGATGAGATGTCCGGCACCGAAGCGGCTGCCGGTGCGCAGCACCGCGGACATCAGCTTCTGCGCCGCCACCGTCCCGTCCCAGGTCTGCGGAGGTTCGAGGCACACGTCGCAGTTGCCGCAAGGTTGCGCCGCCTCCCCGAAATAGTTGAGCAGGATCACCCGCCTACAGCGAGCCGTCTCGCAGTACCCGAGCATGGCATCCAGCTTCATGCTCTCGATGCGCTTCTGTTCGGCCGGCGCTGCGGACTGCTCGATCCAGCTCTTGAGCAGCACGACGTCGGCCAGTCCGTAGGTGAGCCACGCCTCGGCCGGCTCCCCGTCGCGCCCCGCCCGGCCGGTTTCCTGGTAGTAGCCCTCCAGGCTGCGGGGTAGATCGAGGTGCGCGACGAAGCGCACGTCCGGCTTGTCGATGCCCATCCCGAAGGCGATGGTGGCCACCATCACCGTGCCGTCCTCGCGCAGGAAGCGCTGCTGGTGCCGCCGGCGCGTCTGCGCATCCATACCGGCATGGTATGGCAGCGCGCGAATGCCGTGGCTGGACAGAAAGACAGCCGTCTCTTCCACTTTCCTGCGCGAGACACAGTAGACGATGCCTGCCTCGCCCGGGTGGGTGGCGAGGAATTGGGTGAGCTGCGTGCGCGCGCTGTCTTTCTCCACTACGCGGTAGCGGATGTTCGGACGGTCGAAGCTCGCCACGAACTGGCGCGCCTGGGCGAGCTTCAGCTTCGTCACGATCTCCACCCGGGTCAACGCATCGGCGGTGGCGGTGAGCGCAACCCGCGGCACTTCCGGGAAGCGCTCGGCCAGCATCGACAGCTGCAGGTACTCGGGCCGGAAGTCGTGGCCCCACTGCGACACGCAGTGCGCCTCGTCGATGGCGAACAGTGCCAGTCCGGTCCCAGCGCGCACCCGCTCCAGCGCGCTCACGAATCCCTCGGTGACCAGGCGCTCGGGGGCAACGTAGAGCAGATCCAGCTCACCCGCGACCAGGCGCCGCTGCACGCCACGCGCAGCCTCCGCGTCCAGGCTCGAGTTGAGGAACGCCGCGCGTACACCGAACTGCAGCAGCGCGTCCACCTGGTCCTGCATCAGGGCAATGAGCGGCGAGACCACGATCCCGACGCCCTGCCGCAGCAGCGCGGGGATCTGGTAGCAGAGCGACTTTCCGCCGCCGGTGGGCATCAGCACCAGAGCGTCGCCGCCCGCGGTGACGTGGTCGATGATCTGCGCCTGCGCGCCGCGAAACTCAGGGTAACCGAAGACGCTGCGCAGCAGCTCGAGGGGGGTACTCATGCGCGGGTCAGGTTCCCCGCCCGCACCGGCGGCACGAACATGAAAAAGGCCAGAGCAGTGTCTGGCCTCGGAAGCCTGGTGGAGTGGAAGGGGATCGAACCCTCGCCCGTGACCAATCTACACCGCCTCAGACACTTGCATTTGTGCTGTCACCCGGCGAAGCCGTGTTTGTACCACCTAAGTGGACCACCTTTCAAGCGGCTTTCGCCGTTAGCGCCAGCCTGCAGCGGTCGCTCCATTAGGCAAAGGGGTATTCCCGTGCGAGACCCCCAACCGCCCGGGCGCCCTGGCGTGGCCCATGAATCCTCGGAAAAAAGAGAGAGGGCGGGGCTCTGCCCCGCCGTCAGGGGAAGGTTACTTCGAGACGGTGACCCGCACTTCTTCCCGCCCAGGCGCCCGGAAGCGCTCCAGGTCCACCTCGGCGAGCTGCGGGATCTGCCTATAGTCGACAGGCCCGGCCCTCCAGTACCGCGTCACGGTGACTCCGGCCCCCCGCTCGCTGGGGTGCGTGGTCAAGGCGATCAAGGCCCGCTTAGCGGCTTCGAGCTCTCCAGCCGCCGCATCCGCAAACCGCTTGGCGTTGATGACGCGCTCCGCGGCCAGACGCCAGTCTGGATCGAGACGCTCGACGGTGTCGCGATCGGTCAGGAGCGGCGGCTGGTCGGTGCGGATCAGTTCCATAAACTGATCCCAGGCGTGCCGTATCGCCTTCCACCGCTCGG
>DAIQQA010000267.1:0-4582 GCA_036787045.1 Burkholderiales bacterium
GAGGAACACCGAAAATCTTGCCGTGCCCAACGTCGCCTGCGCGGGCGGCCGGTATCTCATGGGCGTCCTCGCACGCGACACTATGGTCGGGATTCGGGTTTGTTTTCCGCCGTGTCCTCCATGGTTCAAGACTTGGATGCGTTGGCTTCGCTGCGCTGTTGCTGTTGCCCGTCTGTACCCTTCCCGCGCAGGACATGAAGGAGGAGGACCTCAGGGCGGAGATCGTTCCCACCTGCATACTCGCGGTGGGCGAGTGGGGCACCGACATGGTGGAGATCTGCGTGAAACGCGAGGTCGCCGCCCTGGAGGCGGTCTTGGAGTACCGTGCTCGGGCCGGAGCCAGCGTGGCGCGCTGCACCGAGCGCTGGAAGCGCAGCGGATGGACCGAGGTCAAGGCATGCGTCGAGTACGACATGGAGGCGAGCGCTGCATTGACGGAATTTGGCGAGCAGCATGCAGCGCTCGTCGCGAGATGCCGGGCACAGAAAGGCGGAGAAGGCCCGGCGGCAGTCAAAGCCTGTGTCGATGAAGCGCTCGCGACGGGTCCGGCCGGCAGGTAGGCGAACCCGCCAGACGGGCTGGGTACACGCCTGACTGACCGTGGTCCTCGCCGGCCTCATTGTGCTGTCCAGAATTATCAAGCCTGGGCAACCGCCGCCCAGGCAATATGCTTCCGTGTGATCTATCTCAAACATCTCTGGCAAGCTTTGCATCAGACTGCGCCGGTCGACTGCTACATCCCAGTCCGGGTGGCGCTCGGCAACATGATCATTCAAAGTGAAGGGGGGAACGACATGCGCTGTCGGTTTCTCCCGGGGTGTGGATGTACCAGCTCACTGACAAAGGGCTCGCCCTGGAAGCGACGGTGAAGGGCACCAAATACTGGAAGGATGCGGACTTGAACAAGGGGTGACCCGGTCCACACCGTGGCTTGCACCTCGCCTCACGCGGGGTACTGGAGGAACGGAACAATGATCGACTTAGTCCGGGAGCGCCTGCGCACGGCCGTACTGCCGGCCTGCGTGCTCATGCTCGCCCTGATCGCCGCATCGCCGTGCGCGGCGGCCGGCCCGACGTGGCCAGCCATCACCGAGCCGCCGACATCTCGCTACGTGCCCGGCAAGTGGGTGTGGGCCGAGCTGTTCACCGAAGACGCACGGGCAGCGGTCCAGTTCTACGGCAAGACCTTCGGCTGGTCTTTTCAGGACTTCCCGTCCCAACGCGGCCCGGGTTACAGGTTGGCGCTCGCCGACGGCGAACCGGTCGGCGGCATGCTCGAGCGCGAGCATGCTTACCATAAGGAGCGAGGCAGCCGATGGCTCGGCATGATTTCGGTGGCGGACGTCAAGGCGGCGGCGCGCTACGCAGCAGATCATGGCGGCAAGGTGGTCGCTCCGCCGCGATTTCTCCCGGGCCGCGGCGAGGTCGCGCTGCTCGCGGATCCGGAGGGCACGCCGTTCGGCGTGATCCGCTCCGCGGCCGGAGATCCTCCAGACTATCTGGCCGAAGATCGGCAATGGGTGTGGATCGAGCTGTGGGCCAGGGACCCGAAAGCGATGGCGCAGTTCTACAGCGGACTGGCCGGGTACGAGATCGATCCGGTGGAACGGCCGGACGGCAGCCTGGGCTACTTCCTCGCCTCGGGCGGATACACGCGCTGCGCCATCATCCCGTCGCCCGCGCCCGCGTTTGCGCCGGCCTGGCTGCCCTACCTGCGGGTGGACGACGTGAAGGCAGCAGTGGCGCAGGCCGAGCAGGCCGGTGCACGGGTCGCCGTACCGCCCAGTGCCGGGATCCGGGCGGGGCGAGTGGCGCTGATCGTCGATCCCACCGGCGCGCCGTTGGGGCTGGCTCAGCTCATCGAAGCGGAGGCAGAATGAGTCGCGGTCACGGCAACTCAACAGGGATGCTGCGCACCGCGCTCGCGCTGGCGGCGGGCGCTGCGGCTGCTCTTGCAGCCGGCTGTGCCGGCGACGGCAGCGTTTCCGGCAGCGTGGGTTACAGTTACGGTGTGTACTACGGCAGCGGGTGGGGAAACGACATGTACTACGACGGCCCGATCTACGTCGGGCCGCCGCCCAGCAGTTCGGCTCCACCGTCTGGCAAGCCACCCCCGACCCAGCCCCCGGGGGGTGCGCGCCCACCGCGTCCTTCCCAGCCGATCGCACGCCCGATGCCGCCACCCCGTCCCACACCCCATGCGGGGGCGAGGAGAAGATAAGCATGCTTGCGCGACCCACGGGGAAGAGCACGCGCAGCGCGAGAAATCGATCCGCCTGACGGACGGTCGAGCACGCCGCCGCAGCACGGCTGCTATGTCTCGAAGGGAAGGAGAGCCTATGCATGCGACGGCCGATGCCGAGCCCGTCCAGGAGCTCGTGGTGCAGGTGCACGAGATCAGGGATCTCTTCGCTGCTCCTGACACCGACCCACTGGCGCAGCACGAGGGTGAAGTCATGGGCGAACCCGCTCTGCTGCGCGTTGTCCGACGGCTGATGGCGGCGCGCAGCATGAGCGGCGCGCGCAGGCTCGTCGTGCTGATGCCGGGCGACAAGATCGAGCCGGGTCTGGCCGAGCGTGCTCGCGCGGCGCTGGTGCGCTATTGCACGCTCAAGCTCGAGGACAACGACGCGCAGCTGCGGTCGATGCGGCGCGAGGCGGGCCGCCTGCTGCTGCGCGGAATAGTGATCCTGCTGGTCTGCATGGGACTGTCGTCCGTGTTCAACAGCGAAGCCATCACGTTTCTGCCCCCGCTGATCAACAGCACGCTCGGGGAAGGCTTCAACGTCATCGGCTGGGTGATGCTGTGGCGGCCGGTGGAGGCCTACTTCTTCAACCCGATTCCGGTCCGCACGTCGAGCACGGTGCACCGGTTCCTGAAGTCGCTGCAGATCGAGATCCGTCCGCAGCGCCCGTCACCGGAAACGCCGACAACCTGACCTATGTCAACTGCATCTAGAGGAGGCCTGAGTAATGGCTAAGCCCCAAACTTCGCACAGCTCGCCACAGAGCCCGCTCACCAGCGAGGAGCTGCGCCTGATCGACGCCTGGTGGCGCGCGTGCAACTACCTCTCGGTAGGAATGATCTACCTCAAGGACAACCCGCTTCTCGAGGAGCCGCTTGCGCCCGAGCACATCAAGCATCGCCTGCTCGGCCACTGGGGTGCGAGCCCGGCGCTGTCCTTCGTCTGGGCGCATCTCAACCGCCTCATCAAGCGCGACGGCCTCGACATGATCTTCGTGGCGGGGCCCGGTCACGGCGCCCCTGGCGTGCTGGGCCCAACCTACCTCGAAGGCACCTACTCCGAGGTCTATCCCGACAAGAGCGAGGACCGGGAGGGGATGCAGAAGTTCTTCAAGCAGTTCTCCTTCCCCGGCCACATCGGCTCGCACGTCACCCCCGAAACGCCGGGCTCCATCCACGAGGGCGGTGAGCTCGGCTACAGCCTCTCGCATGCCTACGGTGCGTGCCTCGACAACCCGGACCTCATCGTCGCCTGTGTGGTGGGCGACGGCGAGGCGGAGACCGGGCCGCTCGCCACCGCGTGGCACTCCAACAAGTTCATCAACCCGGCGCGCGACGGCGCCGTGCTGCCGATCCTCAATCTCAACGGCTACAAGATCGCCAATCCAACGATCTTCGCGCGCATCAGCCACGAGGAGCTGGAGGCGCTGTTCGTGGGCTACGGCTACAAGCCGTACTTCGTCGAAGGCTCCGAGCCCGCGCAGGTGCACCAGAAAATGGCCGCGACGCTGGATCAGGCCATCGCCGAGATTCGCGCCGTGCAGAAGGCAGCGCGCGCGGGCGGCAAGCCGGAGCGCCCGCGCTGGCCGATGATCGTCCTGCGCACGCCGAAGGGCTGGACCGGGCCGAAGGAGATCGGCGGCCACAAGGCCGAAGGCTCGTGGCGCTCGCACCAGGTGCCGTTCTCGGATGTCCGCGGCAACCCCGCCAACCTGAAGCTGCTCGAGGGCTGGCTGCGCAGCTACAAACCCGAGGAGCTGTTCGACGCGAACGGCCGGTTGGTGCCGGAGCTGAAGGCGCTGGCTCCAGTCGGACAGCGGCGCATGAGCGCCAATCCGCACGCCAACGGCGGGCTCCTGCGCAAGGACCTGAAGCTGCCGGATTTCCGAAGCTACGCGGTGGACGTGGCTCATGCCGGCAAGGTGCTGCACGAGAACACCAAGCCTCTGGGGGAATTTCTGCGCGACGTGATGCGCAACAACATGACCAGTTTTCGCGTGTTCGGCCCGGACGAGACCGCGTCGAACCGCCTGCAGGCCATCTACGAAGTGAGCAAGAAAGTGTGGATGGCGGACCTGCTGCCCGAGGACGCCGACGGCGGCGAGCTGTCGCGCGACGGGCGGGTGATGGAGATGCTCTCCGAGCACACCCTGATCGGCTGGCTCGAAGGTTATCTCCTCACCGGGCGCCACGGCTTCTTCCACACCTACGAGGCCTTCGCCCACGTGGTGGACTCGATGTTCAACCAGCACGCGAAGTGGCTCGACATCTCCAAGAACTACGTGCCGTGGCGCGCCTCGGTGGCGTCGCAGAACATCCTGCTGTCGTCCACCGTCT
>DAIQQA010000120.1:0-15766 GCA_036787045.1 Burkholderiales bacterium
AGATCTTCACCTCGAACTGCTTGTTCTCGTTCGGGTTCTTCAGCAGGTCGCAATACTGCAGGGTGTCCGAGGGCTGCCGCTGCTTGACGGTGTTGAGGATGGCGAGCTTCTGGCTTTTCACCTCCATCAGGTGGATGTCGAGCGCGGCGTGGTGGGTCTTCGGCTCGATGGTCACGGTACCGGCCGGTCCGACGATGGAGGGGCCCGATTCAACCGCCGCGAGCATCGCCGTGCGATCGAGCGAGCCCGCCTTCTTCACGCACTCGGCCCACACGTAGATGCCCTGGTACTGCGACACGGCGATCTCGTGCACGATCTTGGTGTCGCCGAAGCGCTTCTTCCACCGCGCCAGGAAGTCCTGGTTGGCAGGCGTCTTCGCTTCCTGACTGTAGTTGCCCGCGATCAGGATGCCGTCGCCCTCCGCTGGGGACAGCGCCAGGTGCTCGTTGCCCACGCCGAAGGTGGTGGACGCCAGCGGAATCTTCTTGTTCATACCCTGGGCCGCCCACTGCCGGTAGAAGGCCATATGGGCCCCGCCTACCAGCGCCGACACCACCCAGTTGGGGTTGGCTTGCTGGATCTTGGCGATGGTGGAGCCGAAGTCGGCGACGTCCAGCGGGAAGAAATCGGTCGAGGCGACCGAGCCGCCGCGCTGCCCGATGTAGTGCTGCAGCCACTTGGCGGTGATCTGACCGTAGTTGTAGTCGGCCGCCAGGATGTAGACCTTCTTGCCCCACTTCTTCATGGCGTGCTCGACGATCGGCTCGACTGCCTGCGCCGGCGTCGTGCCGGTGACCACGCAGTTGCGGTCGCAGACGCCGCCTTCGTACAGCACGTTGTAGAAGTACAGCGTGTCGGAACGCTTGAAGGTCTGGCGGATCGCCTCGCGTGAGGCCGAGGTGATGCCGCCGTGCACCACGTCGACTTTGTCGGTGCGCGCGAGCTGCTGAGCGAACTTGGTGTAGAGCGCGATGTCGGACTGGGTGTCGTACTGGATCGCCCGGAGCTTGCGGCCGAGCAGCCCGCCGGCGGCGTTGATCTCCTCGACCGCCATCGTGGTGGCCATCACCATCGGCTTGCCGTAGATGTCCAGGTTGCCGGAGTTGTCCAGCACCGATCCCACCAGGATCTCCTTGCCCTGGGCGAAGGCCGCCAGCGGCCTGAGTCCCCCCACCACCGCCGCCGCGCCCGTCGCGGCAAGAAAGTCGCGCCTCGAGATCTTCATAAACTTGGTCTCCTGTCGATTTGAATGAGGTCCTCCCGGACGCGGTATGGCGCCCGAAAGACCGACCGGCTGTTATTCCGCCGTCTTCTTGCCGCCCTCGCCCTGGCCGCTGGTCTTGGGCAGCGCCCCGGAAAAGTCGTAGCCGATGGACTCGCCGATGCTCTTGAGCGCCGGCAGCTGCAGCGCCATGCCCAGGATGCTGTCCATCACCTGGTTCACTGGCGGGCGCGAGCCGCCCTCGCCCGCCACGGCGCCGGGTTGACCGGGCGCCCCGCCGAAGCCGCTCACCTGGTGGATGCGGATGCTGTCGATCTTCTCGGCCGGCTTCATCATCTGCGCGACGATCTCCGGGAGCTTGTCCAGGCGATAGCGCTCCAACTCCAGGTGCATCAGACCCTCGGTGCGCGAGTTCTCCGCCTTGATCCGCGCCGCGGCGCCCTCCGACTCCGCCAGCAGGCGCGCGCGCTCCGCCTCCGCGCGCGCGCGGGTAGCCTGCGACTCGGCCTGGGCACGGCGGATCAGGACCTCGGCTTCGGTCTCCGCGTTGGCCTGGGCCACTTCGCCCTCCTCCTGCACCCGCTTGGCGGCCATCTCGCGCGAGCGATCCGCCACCGCACGCTCGCGCTCGGTCTGCACGTGCTCCTGCGCGAGCACGATCTCGGTGCGCGCGAGCTCGGCCTGGGCCTGGGCCCGCGCCTCCTCGACGTGCTTGGCGGCGAGCTGGATGCTGCTGTCGACCTTGCGCATCTCGGAGTTGAGCTGCGACTCAATCTCCAGGCGCCGAAGCTCGCGCTGCTTAGTGATCTCCTGGGCACGGGTCTCGCGCTCGCGCTCGATGCGCGCGTTCTCGGTTGCAACCATCGCCTGCTCGCGGGCCTTGGCGGTCTCGGCCTCGCTCGCCGACTTGATCTTCTCGATCTCCAGGCGCTGGCCGATCTGCGCCTGCTCCTCCTCCTGCTGCAGCACCAGGCGGCGCTTGGTCGCCTCGAGCTGCGTCTGGCGCACGGCGATCTCGGCCTCGGCCTCGATCTGGGTGCGCTGCTTCTTGTTGCTGGCGATGATCTCGGCCAGCTTGCGCATCCCTACCGCGTTGAAGGCGTTGTTCTCGTCGAGGGCCGCGAAGGACGCCTGGTCGAGCCGGGTGAGAGAGACCGAGTCGAGCAGGATACCGTTGACCGAGAGGTTCTCGCGCAACTGCTCGGCCACGTGGCGAACGAACTCGCCGCGCCGCTCGTGCAGGCTGTCCATCGTCTCGGCTGCGGCAACCGACTGCAGAGCGTCCACGAAGCGGCCTTCCAGCAGGTTGCGGATGCCCTCGGGGTTGAAGGAGCGCGAGCCGATCGCCTGGGCGGCGGTGGCGATTCCTTCCACTGTGGGCTGCACGCGCACGTAGAACTCCAACTCCACGTCGACGCGGATGCGGTCCACCGTGATCAACGACTTGTCGCCGGCGCGCCGCACCTCCACGCGGATGGTCCGCATGTTGATCTCGTCGACCTTGTGCAGGAACGGCAGCGCCAGGCAGCCGCCCGATATCACGATGCGCTGACCGCCGAAGCCGGTACGCACTAGCGCGATGTCGCGCGTGGATTTGCGGTAGAAGCGGTTGAGAAAGACGACGACGATCGCGATGACGACGATCGCGACGACGATGCCGAGAAGCCAGCCGAGGAACACCATGGCGCCGCTCCCTCCCGAGCCTGCATTTCTCACGAGGGCGCGAGGTTATGGCCGGTATCGGGCGAGGCAGTTGCGGCTCGAACGCGCTTGCCATATTGGACATATGGTAAGCGCGGGCATGCCGCAAATGCCCGCCCTAGACCGGCCAGATCCCGCGCAGCCCGACGACAGCATGTCAGACATGCCACAGAGCACCAACCCGCAACGGCACAGGGCTTCCGCGTCATAGCGGGGCCGCCTTGTGAGAAATGCAGGCTGGAACCGGGCTTGAGTATGGGGCTGCGATATTTTCCGTGTCAAGCATTGGCGCCCCTCCCCTCGGTCCTTCGTCGTCGGCCCTTCGCCGTCCGTCCCGCCAAAAAACAAACGCCCCTTCCGGGGCGTTCTGATCGCAAGGAACGGCGGCTGTCTAGTGCTGGTCCGGGTCCACCCGTCCTTTGATGCCGTCGAAGGCCTGGGTGCGCCCCGCGCCGCTCTTGTCCTTGGCCTGCTGCATGTTGTTGCAGTTGTCGCCGGTATAGGCGACGCGGCTCGGATGCCCGATCACGCCCAGGTAGCGGTTCTGGACGGTGTAGGCATCCAGCTCGCGGTGGAACCAGCGCTCGCAGGCGTCCATGTTCGCGTACTCGCCCGAAATGTCCTGGAAGTAATGCACCATCTCGTGCAGCAGGATGGAGCGGTGGAACAGGTTGGTCTCCGGCTGCAGCGAGTCATCGAGGAAGATGCCGTCGCCAGGCTTGTACCAGGCGCGAATCGCACAGTGCGTGCCGCAGACGTAGTTTTCCAGCTCGGCGTGCGGGATGCGGTATATCTCCGGCGGGTCCTTCGGCACGCGGTAACGCGCGAGCCGATCGATGGCGCGCGTGAGCTGCTTGACCACTTGATCGAGGTTGTCGGCGGCAGCGGTGTCGAACGCGCGATCGTGCACGATGCTGTCCGACCTCGCGGTGTAGGTGCTGTACATGCCGCCGATGGCGGGCTCGTCGGCCGCTAAGGCCGCGCTCGCCGCCAGGGCGATTGGAAGGGCAACAACGAAACCGAAGCTACGCATAAGCCACCTCGCTTGCGTTCGTCATCTCCCCCCGGCCGTGTCGAGAGCCTTATCGGGTTCTTGTGCAAAGCTCTGCATAACTCATGCCCGCGCAAAATGCTCAACAGACCCTGTTTCGAGGCCTTCCACGCACCATCCCAGCGCCAGACCGTATCACGGCGCCTCAGGCTGGTGCCACCTAGCGGGCGGCCTATGCCTTTGGTCTGGCCGCCGCGGTAAGGGTAAGTACATGCTTACACGGGCCGTTGCACTGGCCCCCGGGGACGGCATGACAGACGAGGCGTGACAGACAGCGCTGGGGTCGAGCGCGACGATAATCGCCTCGCGCTATGGACGCTGGAGCAGGCAGGCACCCCCATCGCCCCTGTTGTCAGTCGTATCTGTTGCGCCTTTCCTTTCACGCCTTTCGGTCACCGGAGCTCACGTCTCACTTTCTCCCGGACCCGCCTCAATCGGCTTTGCCGTGCGCCGCTCCTCGATGACCACCCGCCGGTTCTTGGCGATCTCCTGCGCGCGCGCCATCTGCTGTTCGCTGAGGGTCGACGCGAGGGCTGCGAGATCTTTCGCGTTCTCCGCCGCCTCGGTGACATCCTCGGGCGAGAAGTAGGTTGCGGCAAGGGAAAGCCACGCGTGCGCCTCCGCCGGGTCCGCGGGCACACCGCGCCCTGCAGCGATCATCTTCCCGAGGTTGTGCATCGCCACTCCGATGCCCTTGTCCGAGGAAAGCTGGTACCAGCTCATGGCGCGCTGGAAGTCGGCATCGACCCCGCGGCCGTTCTCGAACATCGATCCGAGGTTGTACATGGCCAGACCGTCGCCGCCCTCGGCCGCGCGCTCGTACCATTCGCGCGCCTGAGCGTAGTCGCGCTCCACGCCCAGACCGTTCTCGTGCAGGTCGCCGATGCTGTTCATGGCCCAGGCGTCGCCGTTCTCCGCCGACATCTCCCACCACTTCAGCGCCTGCGCGTAGTCCTGCTCGACGCCGTGGCCGTTGGCGTAGAGCAGGCCGAGGTTGTTCATCGACAGGGTGTAGCCACGCTTGGCGGCCTCCTTCCACCAGCGCATCGCTTCCTTGAAATCCGCGGCAGGCACGCCCACGCCGCGCGCCCACAGCAGGCCGAGGTTGTTGAGCGCCCGCACGTCCCCCTGCCCCGCGCCCACGATCAGGTTATTGGGATCCGTGGAGATATCGCCTGGTTTGATCTCGACGAAGGTCTCCTCCTGCTGGGCCGCGGCAGGCAGAGCAACCGCCAGCAGCGCAGCCAGCACAACGCGTCTCCAGTTCAGCATCATGTCCATTCCTCTTGTCTTGGGGCGAACGCGCCCCTGCGTTCCTCCTCCCGGAACGCACCTGCTCTGGCTTATGGGTTGTTGTTGTCGCGCTGGCGGTGCCGCCTGTCCTTCACCCGCGCAAAAACCCACGCAGGTCCGCCAGCAACTCCTCGGGTGCCTCTTCGGGAATGAAGTGGCCGCAGGGGAGCGGGTGGCCTTCGACGCTATCCGCCTTCTCCTTCCAGGTGGCGATCACGTCGAAGATAGTATGCATTTTGCCGAACTCGCCCCAAATGGCAAGCACCGGGCAGCGCATCCTGCCCGGGTCGCGGGCATCGTCGTCGAAGTCCCGGGTCGCGGCGGCGCGATAGTCCTCCAGGCCGGCCCGGATCGTCCCCGGAAGGGTGAACGCACGCAGGTACTCCTGCACCATGGGCTCCTCGATGGCGCCGGCGCGAAATGTCAGCCCGCGGAACATGTAGCGCAGGAACGCTTCGGGCACCGCCGAGATCATGATCTCGGGCAGATCGGGGGCCTGGAAGGAGAACCAGTGCCAATAGGCCGCCGCCAGGTGCCGGTCGGTGCGCGCAAACACCGTGTGCGTCGGCACGATGTCCAACACGCACAGCCTGGTCACCGCGTCGGGATACTCGAGCGCCTGGCGGTGGGCCACCCGCCCGCCGCGGTCGTGCCCCACCAGTGCGTAACGTTTATGCCCCAGCGCCAGCATCATCTCGTGCATGTCGCGCGCCATGGTCTTCTTGTCGTAGCCGTCGCGCGGCTTGTCCGAGTCGCCATACCCGCGCAGGTCCGGGCACACGACAGTGAACTGGTCCAGCAGCTTCGGGGCGACCTTGCGCCACATCTGGCCGGTCTGCGGATAGCCGTGCAGCAGGAGCACGGGCGGCCCCTTGCCGCCTGCCCACAGGTTGATCTTGATGCCGTTGGCGCGGACCGTCAGGTGGTCCATCCCCGTCATGAAGTGCATAGCTCTGGTGCGTGCGGTAAAGGGTGAAGGCGTGAAGGGTGAAGGCGTGAAGGGTGAAGGGTGAAGGGTGAAGGGCAGCGTGCCACTGTCCGCGGACCCGTGGTGGCCGCTTGCATCATCGGCCGTGATCCGTCGCATCTGTAAGCAACTCTCAGCGAAGGCGGTGCGCGATACGGGTATTCACTACCCTTCGGCCCTTCGCCCTTCACGCCTTCACCCTTCACTGAATGCCACCTGCAGGTTTGTGGTCAGCTCGCCAATTTACGGTCCGACATCGCCGCCGCCAGACACAGCGCGCCGAACATGGCGTAGCCTAGCGCTACCAGCGGCGACGCACCCCACATGAGCTGCGGCGCGTGGATCAGCCCGATGTAGGCCAGCACGGCTCCCACGAACGCCGCGGCTGCCGCGTGCTTGAGCTTGTGGTCGATGATGAACGCGGCCATCGAGCCGAGCACCATGCCGGCAAGCACCGACCCGCCCCCGAGCAGCGCCATGCCGTGATAGACCACGCCCACCTGCGCCAGCGCCGCGAAGCCGAGCGTGTCGGCACTGGTGCCGGCCACCTGCAGCGCGCTGTCCATGTTGATCTTCGCCCATTCCGCAACGTTGGGAATGATCGCCAGCACCACTGCCGGCGCGTGGTTCGAGGGGCTGGCCTGGAACGCCTGAGCGCCGATCACCAGTCCGATGTAGAGCAGGATCGGCAGGATCGCCACGAGGGGAATCAGATTCAGCAGCAGCGCCGTCAGGCCGAGGAAGCACACCAGTGCGATGCATACCCCGGTGGCCAGCGAGTAGCCGACGCGCCCGCCTACCGCCTTCCAGCCCGGATGGCCGATGTACACGGCGGGCGGAAAGGGGCTGCCCAGCATCGAGCCGACGATCGCGCCGAGGCCGTCGGCGGCGAGGATCTTGCGCAGGTTGTAGTTGTCCCCTGCGGCAGAGGCGCTCTCCACGTTGTTCATTGCCTCGGTGAAGTTGTAGATCCCCAGCGGGATAGCAGTCGCCAGCAACGGTCCGATGCTCGCCAGGCCAACGAAGACGTCCCTTGAGAACCATGGCAGGTGCAGGCCGAAGGTGTCGAAGGCTTTGGCGACCTCCTCCCCTTTCATGTAGTCGCTCCAGCCCAGCGCGGCGGCCACCCAGCCGATGGCCGCACCGACGATCACCGCGGCGAGGCCCCCGGGAACCCCGCCCGGCAGACGGATGTTGGCGGTCCACGCGATCAGCACGATCGCGAAGCAGGCGAAGGCGATCCAGGGGATCTCCCACATCTGGAACGCCGGGCGCATCGAGATGAACGCGATCGAGATCCCGGCCAGGGTGCCGAGCATGGCCGCGCGCGGAGTCACTTTACGGATCCAGGGCCCGACGAACGCGCCGATGAGCACGATGACACCGATGATGAAGCACCACGCCAAGCCGGCCTGATAGGCGAGCGTCGGGTCTTTGGTGGCTAGGTATGTGGGCAGCATGATCACCAGCACGACGATGAACATGTGCGGGACGCTGGGGCCGTAGGGCATCGCCGTCACGTCGGTGCGCCCCTCCTTCCTGGCGAGCTGCCAGGCGAGGTAGGCATAGAACAGATTTCCCAGCGGCAGCGCGATCCCCAGCGCCGGGAGCACCCGCCCGTACACCGTGTCGGGCGGAAGCTGGACCACGTAGAGGCACAACGTGGTCAAGACGATCACATTCAGCAGGACGTTGGTAAACAGCCCGAAGAACCCGTTCCAGTCGCCCGCCACCCACCACCGCACGCGTGTTGCTACGACGTCTGCCATGGCCTTTCCCCCCGGTTGTTGTTGGTATCGGTCTCGTTGTTCCCGCGCCGACTCTGGTTCAAGCGTGTATGTGCGTCCCCGTTTCTCCTGCAAGCGCCCGCCGCAGATTGGGCGGATCCGTGATGAGCGCCCGCCCCTGCGGACAGGCGCTGAGATAACGTCGAATGGCTTCGATCTTGGGCCCCATGCTGCCCGCCGGGAAGTGGCCTTCCCGCGCGTAGGCTTCGAGCTCGCCGAGCGAGATCTCGCCGAGCCACTGCTGTCGCGGGGTGTTGAAGTGGATGGCCACTCGTTCGACACTGGTGGAAACGACGAACAGCTGTGCGCCCAGTTGTCGCGCCAGGAGGCTCGAAGCGAGATCCTTGTCGATGACCGCTTCCAGCCCCTGCAGGTCGCCGCGGGCATCGGTCATCACCGGGATGCCGCCGCCGCCGCAGGCGATGAGAATGAAGCCCTCGCTCACCAGATCCCGGATGGCGTGCAACTCGATGATCTCCTGCGGCTCGGGCGATGCGATCACGCGCCGCCAGCCGCGTCCGGAATCCTCCGCGACGCTCCAGCCGAGCTGCCGGGCAAGCTCCAGCGCGGTGGCCTCGTCCATGTGCGCGCCGATGGGCTTGGTCGGCCGTTGAAAGGCGGGGTCGTCTGGCGCGACGCGCACCTGCGTGACCAGCGCGACGACGTCGCGGGTGATCCCCCGGCGCTTGAGCTCGTTGTACAGCCCGCGCTGGAACATGTAGCCGATGGCGCCCTGGGTGTCGGCGTCCGCATAGTCGACCGGCACTTCGGGCACCATCCCCTTGGCGATCCCGGAGCGACGCAGGATGAAGCCCACTTGCGGCCCGTTGCCGTGGGTGAGCACCACCGTCCAGCCCTGCTCGATGATGTCCGCGACATAGCGGCACGTGGTGGTCGCGGCCGCGGCCTGGTCCCGGATCGAATCCTTGCCCGGGCCCAGGATCAGGGCGTTGCCCCCCACCGCGACCACTGCCACGCGCGAGCTCATGTCTGCCTTTCCACGTGCGCTGCCAGCGCGCGGATCGCCTGCGTGAAGCATCCGAGCGGTGCGGTGGTCACACCCGCGCCGATCTGTCCCACACCGGCTTGCCGATGAGCGATGCCGGTATTGATGACCGGCAGGATACTCGTATCCAGCACCTTGCGCGCATCGATGCCCGCCGGCGTGCCCGCGAAGTTGAGCGCCGGTAATGTGAACGCGGTATTGCGCCCGAGCGTGACATGGCGCATCGACTGCGTGTAGGCAACAGCGTCGGCCGGCGTGCCGCCGACGAACTGGACGATGGCTGGCGCCGCCGCCATGGCGAAGCCCCCCAGGCCGGCGGTCTCGGTGATCGCCGAGTCGCCGAGATCGCCGGCCGCATCCGCCGGCCCGTAACCCGAGAAATACAGCCCATCCACACGCGGGGCATCGGCCTCGAACCAGGCCTCACCGGTCCCCGCCAGCCGGATGCCGAAGCGCACACCGTTGCGGGCCATAGCGGTCACCATGCTGCTGCCCGCAACGCCGTGTGCGGCGTCCAGCATGCTCTTGCACGCCGCCATCGACAGGTTGAGGAAGGTGTGGTCGTTGCCGGCCACAAACCGCACCACCTGGGCGACGCGATCGCCGGGCAGGCCGGACTCGACGAGCGCCGGCAACAGCTGCTTGATGAGCAGCCCGCTCGCCGCCGCGTTGCGGTTGTGCACCTCGTCGCCCATGTGCAGCGCCTGCGCCATGAGCGGCTTCAGCTCGACCGGCCCGCCGGTCTTCAGCGCAGCAGCGAAGGCCGGTCCCAGCACTTGCGCCATCCATTGCAGCCGCTCTATCACCTCCGCGCCGTTGGCGCCGAAGCGCAGCACCTTGCCCAGGCCCTCGTTCATGTTGGAGTAGCTGCGTTTGCCGGTGGCGGCGTTCTCGACGATCCACACGGGCATCGACGGACTGATGACGCCGGCCATCGGGCCTACCGCGTCGTGATGATGGCAGGGCGAGAAGGCGATCTCGCCCGAGCGAGCCAGGGCGTCGGCCTGCTCCAGATCCTTCGCCCAGCCCTCGAACAGGCAGGCGCCGAGGATCGCGCCCTGCATCGGCCCGCACATGTCCTCCCACGCGATCGGCGGTCCCGCATGCGCGAGCTGGCGCCCGTGCAGGCCCGGCACGACGTCGCGCGCAACACCCACGCCTACCAGCACGGGCTGCGCTTCGAGGTATGCCGCATAGGCTTTCTCATTGGCCTGCTCGACTCGTGGATCACCGACCAGCCGCGCCAGGTCCATCCCGGCTTCGCGGTCGCCCTCGGCCGGCGGCTGCCACTCGACCTGGGTGACGCGCACACCGCATTCGCGCGCGGACTCACCGAAAGAAGCCAGGCCCACGTTAATGATACCGGGCTGGTCTTTGAACCAGAGGCTCATTACAGCAACTCCTGATCAGCCGCAGAGGACACAGACATCACAGAGAAACGTCGTGGTGCTATTCGTGAAGGTAAGGACACCAGTCAATAGGGCGCGAACTGTGCAGAAGCATTCTTTCTTCCTCTGTGTTCTCCGTGAGCTCTGTGGCCAGTTTTTCTGGGAACTATCCGCGTGCGAGGCGCGCGGCGAGCCGCACCGCCTGCGCGTTGCTGTTGGCAAGCAACATGCCCATGCCGGACAGCGCCGCCGACTGGCGCGTGACGTTCTGTGGGTCTGCCTCCGTCCCGCAAACGTGACCGACGAACGCGATCTCACGGCCCGACTTGCGCGCGAGATCGGCGGCCTGCATGAGCGCCGGGCGCATCTCTGCGGCAGGATCCGGATGGCTGCCGTAACCGAGCACGACATCCAGCAGGATCACCGCCACCTCCGGGTCAGCGGCCTCCTGCAGGATGCGCTCGTTGCGCAGACGGTGGTCGATCATGGGATGCGGCCGGCCACGTGTGAACAGATCATCCCCCAGGTCGATAAGAGTGTGCCCGCGGCTGCGCCACGGGTTGTCCAGATCCTTCGCGCGCCCGACGTGAGTGTTGGAGTAGACGTTGTCGAGCTCGGCCTGCAGCAGGAGGGTAGCCTCGTAGCAAAAGGTGCCCCCGCTGTAGAGCCCGCGGATGCAGCGCTGCCCGGCCGTGAATTTCGGGCCGCTGCCGGGAATCGCCGGTTGCGGTGGCGCTGCGGGCGTGCGACCCTCGGACAGCGCCACGGCGATGCGCGCAGCGTCCTCCAGCGTATAGGCGCCGTGCAGGTTGTCGCCGTCGATTGCTGCGGCGTCGGTCCCGAGGAAGTTGACCACGACCGGCTTGTCGGCGCGGCGCGCCTGCGCAAGAATACGCTGCGCGATCTCCACGGCGGGCGGCTTGGAGATGAGCACGATCACCCGCGTGTCCGGGTCCTCGGCCAGCGCGCGCAAGCCGGCGAGCATGGACAGCCCGCCCACCTCCTTCTTCAGATCGCGCCCGCCGGTCCCGATGGCCTGGGTGATGCCGGAGCCCATGCGATCGATCAGCACAGTAACCTGCTGCAGGCCGGTTCCGGACGCAGCCACCAGGCCGATGGGTCCACGCCGGACCTTGTTGGCGAAGGCGAGCGGTATCCCGTCGATGATGGCGGTGCCGCAGTCGGGCCCCATCACGATCAGCCCGCGCGCATCCGCCTCGCGCTTGAGCACCACCTCGTCGGCCATCGACACGTTGTCGGAGAACAGCATAACGTTCAGCCCGAGGTGGACGGACTTGAGCGCCTCGGCGGCCGCGTACTCGCCAGGCACCGAGATGAGCGCTAGACCCGCCTGCCCCTCCGCGAGCGCCATCGCCAGGCTGCGCGGCGCCATGCGCTTGCGCTCGCCCTGCTCCGCCCCCTCTCCGCGGTCGGACAGCAGCTTCTGCGCCTCGGCGAGCGCCGCTTGCACGGCGGCGTCCTCGCCCTCCAGCATGATCAGCAGATCGTTGGGGCCGGCCTCCACTCCACTCACGTCGGTCCCGGCCTCGCGCAGCAAATCGAGGTTCGCAGGTGTGGCCATACTCGCCGACGCGTTGCTGACGCCCGGCAGCCTCGCCAGCTTCGCGGCCAGCTGCATGAGCGTGACCGAGTCGCGATAGGTCCTGCGCAGGATATGGAAGGTGGCGTGCATTTCGTCAGAAAGACTACAACCCTTCCACGGAGGCCACAGAGCGGCCTGGCCCGTAGGCCGGCCGGCGGTCTGGAGACAGACTCCCTCTCCAGAGGGTGGGCGGGAGGGGGATTGTTGCCTGAGAGAACACCGCAGCCAGCAATCCGGCCACTGCATCCAACCCTGAGCTGGCGCCGACGCGAGCAAGCTCCACCAGGGCCGGGCGGACATCGTCCGCGTCGAGGGAATCGTTCGCCAGAGCGTTGCCGAACTGGGAGACCGCCTGGGAAAATTCGCCGGCAAGCGCATCTTCGAGATGCGCGCGGCTCACGTCGGTCGTGCGTGACAGGCACTCCGCGATAGCGTGCCGCGCGTCGGCGGCGCGCTGGTGGCGCAGACGGTCCGGCGGCAGCAGCGTCATCCCGGCGAGCCAACCGATTACAGCGTCATCGCCGGCAGGCGTCAGCCCAGCTCCCAGACCGATGAGCGTTCGCACGGCGTGCTCGATCTGTCCTGCACCGCGAGCGCGCCGGAGCGCGCGCAGCCCTTGCCGCGCGCGAAGGACCAATCCGGGAGGATGCTCCGACCGCGCGCCCCAGAACACGCTGCGGCCCTCGGCGAGCAGGTTGCACTCGCGGTGCAGTGCGCGCGCCCTCGACGCGATGCGCTTCTCGTCGACCGCGCCCGGCCGCAAGGGCGAACGCCACATCGTCGCCTGCCGGGCGTTCACACGTATCCGTCCACCATCGCGACGCGCAATCGACAAGCGCCCGTCATGCCACTCCCAGGCCGCGCCCTCGGCGAAGTGCTCGCGCAGGTCACGCAACGGCCACAGGACCTGAACACCGTGCGCAACTGCCGGCACCTCGGGCGACTGCAGAGCGAACCATGTGCCGCGTCCGGACAGATTGAGGGTGCGGGCAAACACGCTGTGGACGAAACCGCAGCCTATCAGCGTCACGCGGATGCCCAGCACGGATGCCGGGAAGGTAAGGGCGGAGGTCACGCTCGCCCGCTCGTCGGCTCGCGCGCCGGCAGACTATGCCGTCAGCGCGGCCAATGCGCGGGCCGAATCCGACACCCAGCCGAAGATACCGCCCTGGGCCTTGATCATGGCCAGCCCGGCCTTTTGGAACTCGGGAAAGTAGGAGCCTACGCAGTCGGACAGGACCAGGCACTCGAAGCCGCGGTCGTTGGCTTCGCGCACGCTGGTGTTCACGCACACCTCGGTGGTGACGCCGCACACGATCAGGCTCTCGATGCCGCAGTTGCGCAGGATCAGCTCCAGGTCCGTGGCGTAGAAGGCACCCTTGCCGGGCTTGTCGATGACCGGCTCTCCCGCAATGGGATACAGCTCCGGTACGATGTCTTGGCCGTGCTCCCCGCGCACCAGCAGCCGCCCCATGGCGCACACGTCCCCGATCTTGGTCTTGCCGCGGCCGCGCGCCATCTTGGTGGGCGGGCAGTCCGACAAGTCGGCGCGATGGCCCTCGCGCGTGTGGATCACCATCATCCCGAGCTTGCGGGCGCGCTCGAGCACCTTGCGCGTCGGCTCGATGGTGGCGCGCAGCGGTGAGACGTCGTTGCCCAGCGCCTCGCCGAACCCGCCCGGCTCGACGAAATCGCGCTGCATGTCGATGATCAGCAGGGCTGTGCTGGCGCGGTCGCCCTCGAACTCGTAGGGTTCCGCCTGAACGCTATAGCGACTCATCACCGTCCTCCTCTCCAATGCGCGTGAGCGCAGCTCGCCTGCGCCTGCCCTGCCCCCTCAATGACAGCTTCGCACTATTGCATGCGCTCGACAGTCCCGCTCTCCGAGATCGCGCTGCACACGCCCTTCGGTACGCAAGCCACCGAGTAGACCGTGCGCAGGCGGCAGCCGGATGTCTCGACCCGGTATACGACGCGGTGCAGATCGTACTCGCTCGAAATGTCCCCGGTCTGACGCGAGAGCACCGTGGTCTTCAACGCTGAGCAGTTGAGGTCCGTCTGGGCCCGCTCCTTTGCCGCATCGATCGCCAGCGGCTCCATGGACTGCGCCATCTGCTGCACCCCCTCCGGGCTGCTGCGGCAGGCAAAGAGCGCCAGCAGTCCGATGAGCGTGGCCAGCACCACTCCGGGCGAGAAGCCCATGATCGAGCGCATCAGCGGCCCTTCCCCTGATTCTGGATATAGTCATGCAGCCTGCGCACTCCCTCCGCGAGCACGGGGATCGGCTTCGGGTAGGAGAAGCGCACATGCGCCGCGGCCTGGTTGTTGCCGAAGTCGATGCCCGGTGCGACCGCCACGCCGGCGGTCTCCAGCAGATCGAGGCAGAAACGGAAGCTGTCGCCGGTGAGCCGGCTGCAATTGGCGTAGATGTAGAAGGCGCCCCGCGGCACGACCGGGATCTGGAACCCGAGCTTGCGCAGCTCCGGCAGGAGGTAATCGCGCTGTGCCTGGAAGGCGGCGCGGTTGCGCTCCAGCTCCTCGAGCACCTGCGGCTGGAACACGGCCAGCGCCGCCTGCATGGATACCTCCGGGTTGGAGATGTAGAGGTTCTGCGCGAGCTTTTCTACATCCGCGATGTATCCGGCGGGCGCTACCATCCAGCCCACGCGCCAACCCGTCATGCAGAAGTACTTGGAAAAGCTGTTGATGACGAACAGGTCATCGCCCAGCTCGAGCGCGCTGCGCACCTCGCAGTCGTACGTCAGGCCGTGGTAGATCTCGTCGACGATCAGCATGCCGCCGCGCCGGCGCACCACCTCGTGGATGCGCCTGAGCTCGTCGAAGTCGATCAGGGTGCCGGTGGGATTGGACGGGGAGGCGACCATCACACCGACCGTGCGCTCGGTCCAGTTCCGGTCGACCAGCTCGGCGGTGAGCTGATAGTCGGTCGACGCATCCACCGGGATGCCGACCGATTCGCCCTCCATTGCGCGCACGAAGTGGCGATTGGCCGGATACGCAGGATCGGCCGTGAGCACCTGGTCGCCCGGCGAAAGCAGCACACCCATGGCGAGCAGCAGCGCACCCGATGAGCCACTGGTGACGGCAATGCGCCCGGCTGGGACTTCGAGTCCATAGCGGGTCCGGTACCAGCTGGACAGGGCCTCGCGCAGGGCCGGAGTACCGAGGGATGGCGTGTAGCGAACCTGCCCGGCCTCGAGCGCCGCGATGCCAGCGCGGATCACCGGCTGCGGAGTCGGGAAGTCCGGCTCGCCGATCACCATGTTCACGATGCTGCGGCCCTGCGCCTCCAGCTCCTTGGCGCGCGTGACCAGCGCAACCACGTGGAACGGCTCGATGGCCGACATGCGGGAGGCGAGGCGGTGCGCCTGGGCAACGCGTTCCGGTCGGTTCATGCGCTTTCGCGAGGGCTTGGGTTGCGCCGTAGAGTAGCACAGGCTGCGCTGGGCGCCGGGACGGGCTACTATCCGCGACTACCGACAACGTCAACACCTGAACCACGGAGGACACGGTGGACACGGAGGAAACTCGCTGGGTGATGACTGCCGTCCTGCTACCCCGAGGGCAAGGGCGTGATCGATACCGAGACTCGATCTGGATGCGCGGAGCCAACCTCGCCGGAGCAGGGACTCTGTCCGCCCACGGGTTGAGCCGTTCCTCCGTGTCCACCGCGTCCTCCGTGGTTCAAGATTTCTTCTGAAGGGAAGCGATGAAGATAGGGATAGTA
>DAIQQA010000121.1:0-15759 GCA_036787045.1 Burkholderiales bacterium
GTCCTCCGTGGTTCAAGATTTCTTCTGAAGGGAAGCGATGAAGATAGGGATAGTAGGAGCCGGGGGCGTCGGCGGTTACTTCGGCGCGCGCCTGGCAGCCGCCGGGGAGGAGGTATGGTTCATCGCACGCGGCGCCCACCTCGCCGCCATGCGGGACAACGGCCTGCAGGTCACCAGCGCCAACGGCGACGTGCTGATCAAGCCCTGCCGGGCCACCGACAAGCCGGCCGAGGTCGGCGCTGCCGACATGGTCATGCTTGCGGTCAAGCTCTGGTCGACGGAGCAAGCGCTGGCAGATGCCAAGCCCATGGTCGGCCCGAACACCGCGCTGGTATCGTTCCAGAACGGCGTCGTCGCCGTCGACCAGATCGCGCAGGCCTACGGGCGCGACCGCACCCTTGGAGGCGTGGCCAACATCGGCGCGGCCATCGAGAAGCCCGGTGTCATCCGTCATACCGGCACGATGGCGGGACTGACCTTCGGCGAGCTGGACGGACAGATCACGCCGCGGGTGGAGGCGCTCGCCGCAGCCTGCACAAAAGCCGGAATCCAGCACAAAGCCAGCGACAACATCCAGAAGGCGATCTGGGAGAAGTACGTGTTCCTGGTCGCCGCCAGCGCCATGACCGCGCTGACGCGCCTGCCTCTGGGCCCGATCCGGGACGATCCTGACACCCGCGCGCTGACCGCGCAGATCATGTCCGAGGTGGCTGCGGTAGGCCGCGCCAAGGGAGTAGCTCTGGACGCAGACCTCACCGAAAAGCTCCTGACTCGCATGGACGGGCTGCCGCGCGAGATGGTCGCCTCCATGCTGGGTGACCTGGAGCGCGGCAACCGGCTGGAGCTGCCCTGGCTGTCGGGTGGGGTGGTGAAGATGGGAAGAGAGGCCGGTGTGGCCACACCTGCCAACGCGTTCGTATACACCGCGCTCAAGCATTACGTCGACGGGCGTCCTGCGGACGCCAGGACCTGACTACCGCTCACCACGAAGACACGAAGGCACGAAGAAAACCAAAAAAAGGAATTGGACTGCCTTTGACGGAATTGGGACTGTCTGGAGCTTGAAGGACACCCGTCGCCGCTTCTGCTTTCTTCGTGCCTTCGTGTCTTCGTGGTGAGAGTTGTCTTGTTGTCTTTAGGAGCAATACATGACAGCGAAACTGACAGTCCGAAACATCCGCGCGCGCCCGGTGCTGGTGCCGTTCAAACGTCCGATCATATCGGCCAGCGGCGGTGTCCCCAGTGCGGGAATGGTGCTGATCGACCTCGAAACCGAAGAAGGTATCACCGGGCGCTCCTATGTGTTCGGCTATGCAAGCTGGACGCTCAAGCCCATTGTGAGCTGCCTGGAGAGCTTCGCGGCAATGATCAAGGGCGATGCCTGCGCGCCTTACGAACTCGACGCCAAGCTGCGCCGGCAACTGAAGCTGCTCGACACGCCCGGCCTGGTGGGCATCGCGCTTTCCGGCATCGACATGGCCGCCTGGGATGCGCTGGCCCGGGCCGAAGGAGTGCCGCTGGTGAAGCTGCTCGGCGGCCAGGTCAGGCCGGTTCGTGCGTACAACAGCTGCGGCCTGTGGATCCAGCCCGTGGAGAAGCTGGCCGACGAGGCCGAGCAGCTCGCTGCAGAAGGCGGCTTCTCCGCCGTGAAGCTGCGCATCGGACGCGACGACCCGGCACAGGATCTGGCGGCCGCCCGGGCGGTGAAGAAGCGCGTCGGCGCGCAGATCAACGTCATGTCCGACTTCAACCAGTCGCTCAGCGTGAACCAGGCGATCCTGCGCGGACGCATGCTGGAAGACGAAGGGCTCTACTGGATCGAAGAGCCGGTCCGGCACGACGACTACGAAGGCTATGCGCGCATCTGCGCCGAGCTGCAGACGCCGATACAGACTGGCGAGAACCTGCTCAACACCTATGAGATGGCACAGGCCATCGCGCTCGCCTCTCTGGATTACGTCATGCCCGACGTGCAGCGCATCGGCGGGGTCACCGGCTGGTTGCGCGCGGCGGCGCTGGCCCATGCCCATGGCATCGAGATGTCCAGCCATCTGTTCCCCGAGTTCAGCTGCCACCTGCTGGCGGTCACGCCCACGTGCCACTGGCTGGAGTACGTAGACTGGGCCGCGCCGGTGCTGCAGCAGCCGGCGCAGTTGAAGAACGGCGATGTCCTGATCCCCGACCGGCCCGGGGTCGGGATCGAGTGGGACGAGGCGGCGGTCAAGCGCTATCTCATTCCCTAGCTAGACCCTCAAGCCAACCGCTCACCATGAAGGCACGAAGACACGAAGAAAACCCGAGAGCCGGGAGAAACACCGCGGGTTCTCCGCTGGGAGCCGGATAGTCCACAGTTGATGCAGCCGTGGGCCCACTTAGGCTGTGTCCCTCCCGGCTGCGGTCCAACCGAGCGGCAATGGGACGTTCTTCGTGTCTTCATGGTGAGAAGTAGCAGGCCGAGCGGTAGTCCCGGGCCGGAAAACCGCTATGGCGCACCGCAAAATCGAATCTCGTTGACGTCCGTTCTGGCGCAAGGGTAGATTGCCGCCTACTGGAGCCATCGTGCGGCGGCGCGCGCCGCCGTTTCAGGCTCCCACCCACAAGATGCCTCGCGGGACGGGGCAGCCAGCAACCGCCGAGGCCACACACCAGGGAGGAGGTTGATGACACGTCTTGCTCTGGGCCTAGTGGCCCTGTCTCTCGCTGTCTCTTCGTTTTCCGCCACTGCCGAGCAGAAGGACGAGCGCGGCGGCACCTGTGAGGACGCGAAGCAGCAAATGGAGTACTTCTGCAGCGGCGGCGGCAATCCCAACGACATGATGATGCAGTTCACCGCCTGCGACAACGCCAAGAAGAACGTGGCCGCGGCCTGCGAAGGCAAGGTCGACCCGGACAAGGAGTACAAGTTCGACAAGTGAGCGTGGCGGCCGGCCCCGAGGCGCCAGCGCTGCTGGTGTGCGCAGCCTCGCCGTGGCAAGTCGAGAGATCGAGTGTCTTCAGTCGCATAACCAGAACGGAGGAGCTCAAATGAGCAAGATGCAACGACACATCGGCGTACATATGAGCGAGGAAGAGTACGCCCGGTGCGATCCGGCGGAGACGGCAGCGTTCAAGTCGCCCGTTCCTACCCAGATGGTGTCCAACGGCGAGTACAACCCGCTGCCGCAGACCGAGCAGCAGGCCAAGGTCGAGGCGCTGATCAAGGAGATGGCCGACATCCAAGCCAAGCGCCATGGCATCGACCGCCGGCGCTTCCTGCAGACCAGTGCGGGTATGGCCACGGCCTTCCTCGCCATGAACAAGGTCTTCGGCCCCGTCTTCGACGTGTCCGAGGCCGAGGCCGCCGACATGGAGATGTCGGAGTACCGCCGGAAGCAGCTCGCCAACCAGTTCATCTTCGACGACCAGACCCACTTCATCCGCGACGACTTCAACAAGGAGGGCCTGCTGGGGCTGACCAAGTGGGCTGTCGGCGCCAAGGTCAACGCGCGCATCAACGAAGCGCCCATGACCCTGGCCCGCTACAAGATGGACAACTATCTCAAGGAGATCTTCCTCGACTCCGACACCAAGGTCTCGCTGCTGTCGGGGGCGCCCTTCGACGATCCGTCCTGGTGGCTGATCTCCAACGACGCGATCCAGAACGCCTGTCGGGCGGTGAACAAGATGGCCGGCGGCACCCGCATGCTGGGCCACACGGTCATCACGCCGAAGTATCCGAACTGGATGGACGAGGTGGAGCGCGGCATCGCAGAGCTGCACCCGGTGTCCTGGAAGTCCTACACCATCGGCGATCCGTTCGGCCCGTCCAAGTATGCCTGGCGCCTGGACGACGAGAAGCTGATGTATCCCTTCTACGAGAAGGCGGTGAAGTCCGGCATCAACACCATCTGCATCCACAAGGGCCTGATGCCGCGCGACTACGAGAAGGCCTTCGCCGGCACCTGGGAAAGCGCCACGGTGAAGGACCTCGGCCAGGCCGCCAAGGACTGGCCGCAGATGAACTTCGTCATCTACCATGCCGCCATTCGGCCTTGGCTGGCCGACGCGCCGGACAAGGAGATGGACGAGTTCATGAAGACCGGGCAGATCGACTGGACCACCGATCTCGCCATGATCCCGGAGAAGTACGGCGTCAACAACGTGTACGCCGAGCTGGGCACGACCTTCGCGTCCAGCTGCGTGACCAACCCGCGTTTCTGCGCCGCTATGCTGGGTCAACTCGTCAACCTGATGGGCGCCGAGCGGGTGGTGTGGGGTTCGGACTCGGTGTGGTACGGCTCGCCGCAGTGGCAGATCGAAGCCATGCGCCGGCTCGAGATCCCCGAGGACATCATGAAGGCCAAAGGCTGGAAGACCGCGCTCGGCGGCCCCAACAGCGAGGTCAAGCAGAAGATCTTCGGCCTGAACTCGGCGCACCTGTACGGGCTGGACATCAAGATGGCCCAGGGCCCGGCGTTCACCGCCGACAAGCTCGCCGCGATCAAGCAAGAGTACCTCGCCCTCGGCGGCGATCGCAGCAACACCTATTACGGGTACGTCGCGAAGAAGACGGCCTGACAACCCCTATAACAGAGGGGGAGGAGCGGACCGGGGCCTACGGGCCCCGGTTTTTTTTGAGCGTGCGCCCTGAAGGGGCGAATTCGAATGGAGCTGAAAACAGCGGCTGCCTACCGAATTCGCACGGACCCCGCGCTGCGCCCACGGCGCACGCGTAGTGCCGGACTTCAACCTCGCGCTCAGGCTGGACGTGGGCTCGCGAGCTCACGCAGCCTGCTCGCGTTCAGCATGACGTAGCCTAGCAACATCACGAACACCCCCAGCACGAAGATCTTGTTGATGAACCAGTTGGTGCGCCAGATCGTCCACTCGGGATCGGACAGGAACAGCACGAACTTGGTCACCACGATGATGATCTCGGCTATCGACACGGCGACCGCCAGCGGCAGCGTCCAGCGGTTCCAGTGAAGGAGCGACCAGCCAACCCATACGTGCACCACCGGCCAGAAGTCGAGGAAAACGTACGCCAGGGGCGGGGATCCTTCGGCCAGCGCATAGCCGATCGGGAACAGATACTTGATGACGACCGTCCAGGCCGCGAGGATGAACAGGAAGTGGGCGATGAAGCGGATCATGGCGCAATTGAATCGAAGAGTCCGTTACTCGTAGGACTTGGCAAGCACTGCACTTCCCGCCGCGCGAACCGGCACGCCCATCCCATTTCCACTGGCATCAGTACACCTGCTCAAGATCTTCCTCCGCGTAACCTCTGCGCCTTTGCGCCTCTGCGGTTGCAGTGAGGTGTAACGGCGTAGCGCTCAAGCCAGCCGCGTCGCGGCGTCGCGGGTGAACTGCGCGATAGGCACGCGCGCAGGGCAGGTGCCCAGGCAGGCTTGGTGCGTGCACGCCAGGCAGGCGCCCGCTGGGCCGCCCAGCATGGCGTACTCGCTGCGCGCCAGCGAGCGATCGCCATAGTCGACATCGTACATGCGCGTGCGCAGCACCTCGGAGATGCGCACTCCCTCGGGACAGCTCTCGCGGCACGCACTGCAGCCGGGGACGCAATAGTTGCCTACCCGCATCTCGGCATAACGTTCGAGCAGTTCCAGATCGCTCTTGGTGACCTTCGGGTCGCCGGATGCGGCGACGTACTCGTCGATCAGCTCCTTGCTGGTCATGGAGATAATCAATGCGTCGACGTTGGGGTTGGACAGCACCCAGCGGAACGCTGCCTGCGAGAACGTGCCGTTCGGACGCTCGAAGGGGCGCATGTCGTTCAGGCGCGCGCCCATCAAGGTCTTCATGGCGACCACCCCGACGTCCTTCTTCTTGGCCTTGGCCAGCACACGCGGCAATTCGGGCTGGATTGCGGCCCAATGGAAAGTGTGCCGTAGGCGGTCCGTGAAGGTCGGGTCCTGAGCGAAGCTGTGGGACACCAGGATCACGTCCACCAGGTCCTTGTCGATGGCGTAGTCGAGGCATGGGACCAGGTCGCTACCGTGGCCGGACATGCCGCGGAAGCGGATCTTGCCCTGCCGCTTGGCGAGCTCGGTGAACTCCCACCACTCCTGGTTCTGCATGCGCGCAACGTCGTCGACCCCATGGTTGAAATAGATGTCGACGTAGTCGGTGCCCAGGCGCTTGAGGCTGCCCTCCAGCGCCTTCCTCATCTCCTGCCGAGTCTCGGATGCGCCCGCCTTGGTCTTGCTGGAGAGGATCACCTCCTTGCGCCTGCGCTGCAGCGCTTCGCCGATGGCCTCCTCGGCGTTGCCCCAGCCATAGCTTTCGGCCGTATCGAAGAAGTTGACGCCCCGGCTCAGCGCATGACGCACCAGACCGGCATCGAAGGAACTGGACGACCCGAAAGAGATATCCGAGACCTCGAGCCCGGTCTTGCCAAGGCGGACGTAGCGTCGGATGGCGGGCGGCCCGGCTGCCTGGATCGCCTGCACGCCCGCGAGCGTGAGGGCCGCGCCGGCGCCGATACGTAGGAAGTTGCGTCGATCGATCATGAGCTCTGCCCCCGTGGGACTGTATCCTCAGACACAGACCACGGCACAGCCAGCCGGTTCAGCCTATTTCACCGTCAGCAACCAGGCCTAGCCAGCACATCGACAGCAGCGCTATCAGCCTCATCCAGGCTCCCAGGGACCGGCTTCCCTGCGAGACTATAGCAGGCGCGAGCCCATGGGCGTCTGTCCGGGCGAACGGAGAAATCGAGTAGTATGCGCGCCACTGCGCAGCCGCCTGTTGCGCAGCCGCCTTGCCCCCGCCTGCCGCTGCCAGTAGCATGGATTCTTTCCGGCGGCCACAGGCTGCCCATCCTGGATAACCGAGCAGACAACCATGACCGTAGCAGTGGCAAACGTCCAGACCGCCATCGATGCGTTGCGCGCCCTGCTGGGCGAGCGCCTGTCCACCAGCACAGGAGTGCGCGATCACCACAGCAAGGACGAGTCCTGGCACATCCCGCACCGTCCGGACGCGGTTGCCTTCCCGAACACCACCGAAGAGGTCTCGCAGATCGTCCAGATCTGTGCCCGCCACCGTACGCCTGTGGTGGCCTACGGGACCGGCACGTCGCTCGAGGGCAATGTCATCCCCGAGAATGGCGGCGTAGTCGTCGACTTGATGAACATGGACAAGGTCCTCAACGTCAATGCGGACGACCTGGACGTGACGGTGCAGGCGCGCGTCACGCGCAAGCAGCTGAACGACTACATCCGCGATCAAGGCCTGTTCTTCCCCATCGATCCCGGCGCCGATGCGTCGCTGGGCGGCATGGCTGCGACCCGGGCGTCGGGCACCAACGCCGTGCGCTACGGCACCATGCGGGAGAACGTGCTGGCTCTGACCGTAGTGCTGGCGGACGGCCGCATCATCCGCACCGCGCGCCGCGCGCGTAAATCCGCCGCGGGCTACGACCTGACCCGCCTGTTCGTGGGCAGCGAAGGCACGCTGGGCATCATCACGGAAGTGACCCTGCGCCTGTACGGGATCCCCGAGGCGATGGCGGCTGCGGTGTGTTCCTTCGACACGCTGGAGGGCGCCGTCAACACGGTGATCCAGACCATCCAGCTGGGCGTGCCGGTCGCGCGCATCGAGCTGCTGGACGACGTGCAGATGGATTCGGTCAACCGCTTCTCCAAGCTGAGCTACCCGGTGAAGGACACCCTGTTCATCGAGTTCCACGGCACCCAGCACGGCGTGAAGGAGCAGGCCGAGATGGTGCAGGCGATCGCCTCGGAGCACGGCGGCAGTGAGTTCAAGTGGGCGACGAAGCAGGAGGAGCGGACCCATCTGTGGCAGGCGCGCCACGATGTCACCTACGCCAACAAGGCGCTGCGTCCCGGCTGCGAGATCTGGGCCACCGATGTGTGCGTGCCGATCTCGCGCCTCGCCGAGTGCATCCTCGAGTCCAAGAAGGACCTGAAGGCAAGCTTCCTCACGGCGCCGCTGGTGGGGCATGTGGGCGACGGCAACTTCCACCTCGGCTTCCTGATCGACCGCAACAACCCCGAGGAGATCAAGGAGGTCGAGCGCCTCAACGAGCGGCTGGTGATGCGGGCGCTCGCCATGGACGGCACCTGCACGGGTGAGCACGGGATCGGACTGGGCAAGATGAAGTTCCTCACGGCCGAGCACGGCGAGGGCGTGGCGGTGATGCGCGAGATCAAGAAGGCGCTCGATCCGCTGAACATCCTGAACCCCGGCAAGATCTTCTCGCTTTGACAGCCCGCGGCGGTTGAACGCACGACCACCCCGGGAGCTTCTCGCCGACCAACTTTCGGATGAAGCGCCTGATCCGCGCGCTGGCTGCGCTGTTTCTCGTCTTCGCGCCAAACGCGGGGCGCGCGCTCGAGCAGGTCACCCTGGTGCTGAACTGGGTGCCCGGCGCCGATCACGCGCCGTTCTTCTTCGCGATGCGGCAGGGATGGTATGCCCAGGCGGACATCGCGCTGGCCATCGATTCGGTCGCCGGCTCGCCGGAGGCGGTCAAGCGCGCAGCGGCCCATGCCGACACACTGGCCGTGTCCGACTTCGTCTCCTATTTGCGGGTGCGCGGCGACCTCCCCGAGACCACCGCCATCATGGCGTTGCAGCCGCACTCGCCCTATGCGATCTATTATTCCGCCGATACGGGCATTCGCCGGGTGCAGGACCTCGCCGGGAAACGCCTTGCAGCGCAGGCGCAAGACCCGATGCGCAAGCTGTGGCAGCCACTGGCGCAGCGCAATGGCGTTGCAGCCGGATCGGTGACCTGGGTGGAGCGCTCCAACCCCGCCAAGCCGGACGCACTAGCGGCGGCGGAAGCCGACGCTGCGTTAAACCCGTTCCTGCACAATCACCTCAACTACGCCGCAGTGCTCGGCGCGCGCATGCGCGTGCTGTGGTGGCACGAGCTCGGCTTCGCCGCCTATGGTCACGTGCTCGTCGCGAGCCGTGAGTCTATCGAGCGCGCGCCCGAGCGGTTCCGCAGCTTCGTCGCGGTGACCCAGCGCGCCTGGGCCCACTGCCTGGCGGACGCTGCACCCTGTATCGACGCGCTGCTCGCGGAGCATCCGCACCTGGATCGCGCCCGCGAGGAAGAGGTGTGGAAGCTGGTAGCGCAGATCCATCGGATATGTCCCGACCCGCACCGCCCTCTCGGCGCGTTCGACCCCGCGAGAGTCGGGCGGACGATGCAGGACCTGGACCTAGCCTTCGGCCCGCCAGCCAGCACTCGAAATGTCACAGACAACACCTTTCTGGACCAGCGGATCCCACCGCCGCAGTGACGCTGTGCTCGTGGGTGTCATGGCAATGTCAATTTCTTTTTGTGTAGCCTCTCAAGTTTCGCTCGTAAGGATTTGACGATATGGAATTTTCAATTTAGTTACACTTCTGGCCTATGGCACATTCGCAGAGACGTCGCTATGCTTCTCACGCAGGGGGTGGGAGCCTCCCGGTTCGCCCCCCCGAGAAGACTGGGGATTAATAGGATGACGTTCACCATCTCACGTTTCTCGATCACTTCCATGGGTGCGGGCCGCACGCGCGGACGGATCGGTATGGCCACCTGTCCGGGCTGGGCATCACGCTCTCCGCTTACGAACAATGCTGTGGGCGACTTCGAGCAGGACATGGGCGCCATCGTACGCTGGGGGCCGCATCTGGTTCTCACGCTCCTCGATAACGACGAGCTGTGGGAATACCGTGTCGGCATGCTGCCGCAGACGCTCGCTGCGCACGGCATTCCCTGGCAGCACTTCCCGATGGCACCCGACGGATCGACTGATGAGGCTTTCGAGCAGCGCTGGGCCCTGGTCTCGCCAGGGTTGCGCGACATGCTGCGGGCGGGCGGGAAGGTGCTGATGCATTGCTCGGACGGCATGCTGCGCTCGGGCTTGCTGGCAGGCCGCTTGTTAATCGAGCTCGGCTGCCGCCCGGAGGATGCGCTCAACCGCGTGCAGGCAGCGCGTCCGGGTACGTTGACCGCACCCATGCAGCGCGACTATCTGTTGCATCAGGTGCAGGCGCCGCGCGCCGAGGTGGCCGCTCCTGCTCTGCACCCGGAAATCGCTCACGCGCTCGGGGCCCAGATGGCATCCGCCGCGGCACAGGTCGTGCAGGCGCTGTCGCAGATCAGCAAACCCGAGTCCGGCTGGCAGGGACAACGCGAGCCCAGTCCGCTCGTCGATCTGGCCAAGTACCGCCAGAGCCGCTGATGCGGCTCGCCCGCTAGGGCTCGAACCAGCACTCACCCTCGGCCCCACCCTGGCTGCTGTCGGCGCCGGGGTCGAGGGCCTGCCAGAGGCGCAGTTGTCCGCGCAGCTTTGCAAAGCGCTCGCTGCCGCCAATCAACTCGATCGTCCCGCACACGTCGTAGTGGCGCGACCCGTCCGGCCAGCGCCGGCTCTCGACAGTGCCGTTGTAACGGCCGAGCACGCGACTGCCGTCCTCCAGCAGGAAAGTGACGTAACCCGAGTCTGTGCCGCTCTGGTCCACCAGGTCCGCCACTCCATGCTCGTGCGCTTCGCTCGCCCGCACGCCCGCGAAGGCCGGTGGGTTGCGCGTGAAAACGCGCTTGCGGATGTATACCTCCAGCGTGTGGTGACGCACGTCGCCAACCTCGACTCGGTAACGCTTCACGTAGCTGCTGTCGGCTGCCGCGAGATCATAGGCTAACGCATGCCGCTCGCTGTCGGCAGCAGCAGCGGCGCCCGCCACCACGACGGCGAGCAGCGCGAACCACTGACCGAACCGCCGGGCGCAACGGAGTTTCGCTGGAATAGCTGGCACCGGTAGATCTTAGCCGAGCCCCACCCGTTGGTGCGAGGATCCGCTTGCCGCTCGCCTCGGCCCCGCCGCCGGGCGAGAATTTCTCCGATCACGCTGCACGAGGCCGAATATGAAGCGAGTGCTCGAGCCCTGCCGGTTCTTTCCGGTACGCGATGGCACCCAGGTCGCGCCCGTCCTGAACCCCTGGGATGCTAACGCCCAAGCCCGCGCCGTGGACGCTTTCGCTGGGGCAAGTCTGGCAGTGGGTGAGATCCCTCCGCTATGCGCGTCACGCCCCCACCTGCATCCGCTGGTCGCGCAGGTGACCTGGGTGCTCGACGGGCGTCTGCGCGTGAGGATGAAGGAGCCGTCGAGCCCCGATCCATACGAGCTTGAGATGGGCCGAGGCGCGGGCGTGCTGACCGAGCCGATGACTTTCCTTCAGCTGGTCAACCCCGATGCGTTGCAGGCCGCACGAGTGCTTTACGTGGTCACGCCCGCGTACGTTTACCTTCCGGGGGAGAACGGCTACGACGATGCGGTGGTCTTCTACGCCAGCTGGGACGAACTTGCGCGGGACGGGTTTTCTACCCTGGCTATCAGCGACCGCGATGCCATCCGCCGGCAGCGCGCCAGTGCGCAAGACAGGCTTCGCGCAGCTGCAAGCTCGACGGACGCACGCTCTTGATGTGCAGGCAGAAGGATAGCGTCTTCTTGACGCACGAGTTGGCGGGCGACGGCAACTATGAACGGCGGGTCGGAGGAATGGACACCACCGACTCAAGGAAGCAGCGCGTCGCCCATGGAGAGCGCGGCGGGTGTGGACGATCCCACTCCCGCCGCTAACCGCCCTTGTGCTGTCGTACCGCGGGGAGCTACTTGACGGTCGCCGCCTGCTGGGCCGGCTGCGCCGGCTTGGCCCCCAGCATGTTGGTACGCTCCATCACCGCCTGGTCGCGCGAGATCGTCACGGGCTTCGGCGTCTCCACCGGACGTTGCATGTTGGTCCGCTCGGTGTACGCGGGATCGAAGGTCACCGTCAGGTTACCGGGATCGGTCCCTTCCCGTGACGGCATGTTGGTGCGCGCCGCTACCTCCTTGTCGTAGGTGACCTTGACCTTGCCAAGATCTTCCGCCAGCAAGCCGGCGGAGGAAGCGCCGAGCGCTGCTACGGTCAGGGTTGCCAGGGTAAGCTTGAGCTTCATTTGAAACCTCCTCTACACACTTGCGGGCACGGATGCCCCCACGCGTATGGCCCCGAAGAGCCATCCGCTCCGATCGGCCGCAAGGAGCAGTTGCAGCTTCCCTCTTCCCTTCCTTGACGCTTCCTCCGTTATGCATGCTCGTAGCCAGGGTGGGTGTTTCTCTGCCAGGGTGCAGCACTCGCTCCCGCGACCTACGCCTGAGGCGAACTGCGCATCCATCGGGCGCACGGATTCAGGGGCTCCGGCGCCGTCGTGAGTCGTCAGTTGCAGGCCATCAGGCACCCCCCCGTGCCAGCCCCAGGTCATGCAGGATGCGCCGGGCGCGCTGACACGCAGAGCACAATAACCTCTGGATACATACAGATCGCTTACGGATGGGTATGTTCGTTCGAACGCAAAACTCCGCGGCGCGATGCGCTGGGCTGGCGTCAGCGGTAGGTCTCAAGAGCCTTATCCTTTTATCTTGAAGCTGTGCCGGCATTCGGTTTGCACGTGCGATTCGCGTAGAGGACCGCCCGCTAGCAACGCACATCCATGTCCGAAAACGGCGAGACACCGGCCTGGCGGAACCGGATAATGCCGCCATGCTACTCGACCCGGAAAGCTGTTATCGCGCTTTCGCCACGCACGACCCGCGCTTCGACGGACGCATGTTCGTCGGGGTCGCCTCCACGGGCGTCTACTGCCGGCCGGTGTGCACGGCGCGGCGCGCACGGCGGGAGAACTGCCGCTTCTACGTCAGCGCCGCCGCCGCGGAGCGCGACGGGTTTCGGCCCTGCCTGCGCTGCCGCCCAGAGCTCGCGCCGGGCAACGCCAGCGTCGATGCGCAGGCGCGGCTGGCGCAGGCAGCAGCCAGCCTGATCGAGGACGGGCTGGCCAACGACAGCGGGCTCGACGCGATCGCCGCACGCCTGGGCGTGACCGACCGCCATCTGCGGCGCGTATTTCAAGCCGAGTTCGGCGTCACGCCCGTCGAGTACGCCCAGACCCAACGTCTGCTGCTGGCGAAGCGTCTGCTGACCGACTCCACGCTGCCGGTCACGCAGGTCGCCTACGCTGCCGGCTTCGGCAGCCTGCGGCGCTTCAACGCGCTGTTCAGCCGTCGCTATCGGGTAAGTCCTTCGGACCTGCGCAAGCACGTGCGGACCGCAGCCAGCACGGGCAGCCTCGACTTCGAGCTCGCTTATCGACCGCCCCTCGATTGGGCCGCGGTGGCGGGCTTTCTCTCGGCGCGTGCCATCGCCGGTGTGGAATCGGTGGATGCTGGTGTGTATCGGCGCACGGTGTCGATCGAGCATCGCGCGTCTGTCCACGTCGGCTGGATCGAGGTGCGGCGAGGCGTACGCGGCAAGCCAGCGCTCGCGGTTCGGCTGGCGCCCTCGCTGAGCGCTGTCATCCCGCAGATTCTCGCGCGGGTGAAGCATCTGTTCGACCTCGCCTGCGACCCGCAGTCGGTCGCCGAGCGGCTCGGCCCGCTCGCTGCTGCGCGCCCCGGCTTGCGCGTGCCCGGCGCGTTCAGCGGATTCGAGGTCGCGGTGCGCGCCGTGCTCGGGCAGCAGGTCACCGTGAAGGCGGCACGCACGCTGGCCGGACGCTTCGCTGCCCGCTTCGGCACGCCGCTGGAAACACCGTTTGCGGACCTAAGAGTAGCGTTTCCAAACGAGCACCGGATCGCGCGGGCCGATCCCTCGGAGATCGGCGAGCTCGGCATCCTGCGCAGCCGCGTGCGCGCGATCCAGGCTCTGGCGCAGGCGCTCGCCACCGGAACGCTGAAGCTCGAGCCGATGGTAGCTGTGGAAGAGACGATCACGCAGCTGCAGGCGCTGCCTGGGTTCGGCGAATGGACCGCGCAGTACATCGCCATGCGCGCGCTCGCGTGGCCCGATGCATTTCCGCACGCTGATTTCGGCGTGCTCAAGGCACTCGGCGAAACCGATCCGCGCCGGGTACTGGCTCGTGGCGAAGCATGGCGGCCGTGGCGCGCCTACGCCGTCATGCATCTGTGGAACGCTCTCAGCCAGCAGTCCCCCTCGCCCCGGCCTTCTCCTGCCAGGGGAGAGGGGGTCTCCTTCTAAACCGCTTGAAGGCCCGCCGGCCGACTTGCTCTGGTGGAGAAGCAACCATGACTTGCTATTCGACGCTGGAAGGCCCGCTGGGCACCATACTCCTGACCTCGGACGGGACGGCATTGACCGGCCTGTACTTCCAGGGTCAGCGCTACGCACCACAGCCTGGGTCAGAGTGGGTGCGGCGCGACGACCTGCGAGTGTTCGCACAGGTGCGGGCCTGGCTCGATGCCTACTTCGCTGCCCAGCCGCTCCCCGTCGATCTGCCGCTGGCACCCCAGGGCACGCCCTTTCAGCGTGCTGTCTGGCGACAGATCGTGCGTATCCCCCGAGGCGAGACCATCACCTATGCTGAGCTCGCGAGGCGCGCCGGTAACGCGGCGGCAGTGCGCGCAGCCGGCGCCGCCACGGGCCGCAACCCGATCTCGCTGCTGATCCCCTGCCATCGGGTGGTCGGCAGCGACGGCTCGCTGACCGGCTATGCCGGTGGATTGGAGCGCAAGCGCAGGCTGCTTGCGTTGGAGGCGGGCTCCGTTGCTACATGCGAGCCGGGCACCACGATCCAGACAGACACTCTCGCCGGGGCGTGATGCGTCCTCGCGACCTGCTCGATCTCTTGCTGCTGGCGGCGCTGTGGGGCGGCTCGTTTCTGTTCGTGCGCGCCGCGGTGCCCGCGTTCGGTCCGTTGCCCCTGATCGAGCTGCGGGTGGGAATCGCCGCACTCATGCTGCTCCCTCTACTCGCCCTGAGGGGCAGTATCGGCGAGCTGCGCAGGAACGCCTCACCGATCGCGGTCGTGGGTTTGATGAACTCGGCGCTCCCGTTCACGCTGTTCGCCTTCGCGTCGCTGACGATGACCGCTGGGTTTGCGGCGATCCTCAACGCCACCGCTCCGCTGTTCGGGGCGCTTGTCGCGCATATCTGTTTGAAGGACAGGCTCACGCGCGTGCAGGGGCTTGGACTGCTCATCGGCTTCGGTGGCGTGCTGCTGCTGGTGTGGGGCAGGACCGCTTTCGCCGGGGGCGGCTCCGGCTGGGCAGTCGCAGCCGCGCTGTGCGCCACACTGGCCTATGGCATCGCAGCAAACTACACGAAGCGAACCCTCACCGGCGTCGGCTCGTTGTCCATCGCCACCGGCAGCCAATGTGCAGCGGCGCTCGCTCTGCTGCCGCTCGCCTTGTGGGCCTGGCCCATCACTACGCCGCCGCTGCGTACCTGGCTGGAGGTGATCTTGCTGGGTGTGGGCAGCACCGGGGTGGCCTACCTGCTGTACTTTCGCCTGATCGCCAGCGTTGGGCCGACTCGCGCTGTCAGCGTGACGTTTCTCGTTCCCGTCTTCGGCATGCTCTGGGGTGCGTTGTACCTCGGCGAGACCGTCACGCTGTCGATGCTTCTTGGCTGCGGCGTGATCCTGCTCGGCACAGCGCTCACGCTCGGGCTCCTGCGTCCGAGCGCAAACGCACGGTCCAGAGCAGGCTCCACTAGCTCCGGCTAGCGTCCAGGCAGTACTCCGCGAGGGCTTCCAGCACGGAGGCGTCTTCGCCCGCAGCAGACGCGACCGAGACGGGCACGCCCGCCTGCTGCTCGGCCACCGAGACCAAGGCCGGGACATCGTTGCGCAGGTGCCCGCCCGTCCCCAGAAACAGGGGCACCACCACGATCCGCTTGGCCCCGTTGCGTGCCAGCGCGACGCAGGCCGTTGGGAGATCGGGCTGCATGTGCTCGAGAAA
>DAIQQA010000029.1:0-40009 GCA_036787045.1 Burkholderiales bacterium
GGCCTTCTCGATCGAGCAGACCAAGCGCCAGCTCGGACTGCAGCGGCTGCTGGTGCTGAACGATTTCACCGCGCTGGCCCTGTCGCTGCCCGCGCTCGAGGCCGGCGAGATCCGCCAGGTCGGCAGGGGCGCGGCGGTGCAGGGCGCGCCCATTGGCTTGATCGGCGCGGGCACCGGGTTGGGCGTGTCGGGTCTGCTGCAATGCGAGGGCCACTGGATACCGCTCCAGGGCGAGGGTGGCCACACTGCTTTCAGCCCTGCGGACGAGCGCGAGGATGCTGTACTTGGCGTGCTGCGCGAGCGCTTCGGGCACGTGTCCACCGAGCGCTTGGCGAGCGGGCCGGGCCTGGTCAACATCTACCGTGCGCTGAGTGTCCTCGACCACGATGTGCCGCGCGAGCTGGACCCCGAGGACATCGCGGATCACGGGATGCGCGGTGAGGACCCGCGCTGCCAGGAAGCGCTGACGCTGTTCTGCTCAGTGCTCGGCACCGCGGCGGGAAATCTGGTCGTCACGCTCGGCGCGCGGGGCGGGCTCTTTATCGGCGGCGGCATTGTGCCGAAGCTCGGGGACTGGTTCGACCGTTCGCCTTTCCGGGCGCGCTTCGAACACAAGGGTCGGTTCTCCAGCTACGTGGCAGCGGTACCCACCTTTGTGATTCTGGCTGAGAATCCAGCGCTGCGCGGGCTTGCCGCCGCGCTTGCCGGCCGCTGAGGCGCACGGGAGCACGCGAATGGGGGCCGTTACCGAGGTGGTGGGCATGGCGGCGGGAACGCTGACCACCATTGCTTTTCTGCCGCAGGTGCTGAAGATCTACCGGACAAAGTCGGCACGCGACGTGTCGTACTTGATGTTCCTGATCTTCAGCACAGGGGTGCTGCTCTGGCTGATCTACGGCATTCTCATCCGCTCGGCGCCGATCATCGCCGCCAACGTTGTGACCCTGGCCCTCGCGATCATCGTGATCGCGCTGAAGGTGCGCTATCACCGGTGACCCATCCCTCCGCTACTCGGAGGAGGGGTGCCGGCCCCGGGTCAAGGCCCGGGGCAGCCTGCGCCGGCGGGGTGGTGTGGACGCCGGGTCCCGATCCTGCAAGGTTCAGTAGCGCTTGCGTCAGGAGATCCGCTTCTCGGTCTGCGGATCGAAGAACACCAACTTCGACAGGTCGAACATCATGGTCAGCGGCTGGCCCGGCCGCGCCGGCGCCTCCGGGTGCACCCGGCAGGTGACAGGGACGCCGTTCAGGTGAATCAGCACCAGCGTGTCGGGACCGGTCGGCTGCACGACCTCGATCTTGGCCTGGCGCGTGACCACGTTCGGGTTCTCGCCGCTGAACAGCGTCTTGTCGGTGATCTGCTCGGGCCGGATTCCCAGTACCACCTCCTTCCCTGCATACGCTTTGAGCGCCGCCTGCACGGCGCACGGGGCGTGGAAGAAGAACGTCTCGCCATTCTCGTGGAGCTGCACGCCCGCGCGCCCGTCCCGCTCAGCCACCGGGCAGCGGATGAAGTTCATGGAGGGCGAGCCGATGAAGCCCGCTACGAACAGATCGGCCGGGTTGTCGTACACCTCCTGGGGTGTGGCCAGCTGCCGCACCACGCCGTCCTTCATGACGGCGATGCGATCGCCCAGCGTCATCGCTTCGATCTGGTCGTGGGTCACGTAGACGATGGTGGCCTTCAGCCGCTCATGCAGCAGTTTGATCTCGGTGCGCATCTCCACGCGCAGCTTGGCGTCCAGGTTCGACAGTGGTTCGTCGAACAGGAACAGCGCCGGATCCCGCGCCAGAGCACGTCCCATGGCTACCCGCTGGCGTTGCCCGCCCGACAGCTGGGACGGCATGCGGTCGAGGAGGTGCTCGATCTGCAGCGTCTTCGCCACCCGTGCCACGATCTCGTCCTGTTTCTCCTTGGACACCTTGCGGATCTTCAGACCGAAGGAGATGTTGTTGCGCACGGACATGTTCGGGTACAGCGCGTAGGACTGGAACACCATGGCGATGTCGCGGTCCTTAGGCGAAAGATCGTTGACGATGCGCCCGCCGATAGCGATCTCGCCCGCGGTGATGCTGTCCAGACCGGCGATCATGTTGAGCAGGGTCGACTTGCCGCAGCCCGACGGTCCCACCAGGATCAGGAACTCGCCGTCCACCGCATCGATGGTGATGCCCTTGAGGACCTCGACCGGGCCGAAGCGCTTGACGACGTTGCGGATGGACAGTGCTCCCATTGGTCGCTAACCCTTGACTGCGCCGGCGGTGAGGCCGCGCAGGAAGTACTTGCCGGCCACGATGTAGACGAACAGAGTCGGCAGGCCGGCGATGATCGCCGCCGCCATGTCCACGTTGTATTCCTTCACGCCGGTGGAAGTGTTGACGAGATTGTTCAGCGCCACGGTGATCGGCTGACTGCCGCCCGCGGAGAACACCACACCGAACAGGAAGTCGTTCCAGATCTGGGTGAACTGCCAGATGACGCACACCACGATGATGGGCGGCGACAGGGGCAGGATGATGCGCCAGAAGATCGTGAAGAACCCGGCGCCGTCGATGCGAGCCGCCTTGGTCAGCTCGGCCGGGACGGTGACGTAGAAATTGCGGAAGAACAGCGTGGTGAAAGCGAGTCCGTATACCACGTGGACGAAGATCAGCCCGGTGGTGGACTGCGCAATGCCGAGGTAACCCAGCGTCTGCGCCATGGGGAGCAGTACGACCTGGAACGGGATGAAGCAGCCCACCAGCAGCGCGCCGAACAGGAAATCGCTGCCGCGGAAGCGCCACATCGTCAGCACGTAGCCGTTGAACGCCCCGATCAGCGTCGAGATGAGCACCGCCGGCACCACGAACCGCACCGAGTTCATGAAGTTGCCCTTCAGCCCGCTGCAGTCCACGCCCGTGCACGCCGAGCCCCAGGCCTTCGTCCAGGCCTCCAGGGTGATGCTGCCCGGGAGCGAGAGCATGTTGCCGGCGCGGATCTCGTCGAGCGTCTTGAGCGACGTGGTGACCATCACGAACAGCGGCATCAGGTAGTACAGCGCGACCAGCACCAGCAGCGAATACACGATCACGCGGCCGATCGCGTGCGATCCTGCGGTCTGGCTGCGCTCGAGCTCAGCCACGGCGGTGCCTGCGCAGCTCGGAGTACATCATCGGCACCAGCACCGCGATGATGGTCAGCAGCATCATCATCGCGCTGGCTGCTCCCAGCCCGATCTGGTTGCGGTTGAAGGCGAACGTGTACATGAAGGTGGCGGGCAGGTCGGAGGAGAACCCTGGCCCGCCGCCGGTCAGCGCCACCACCAGGTCGAAGCTCTTGATCGCGATGTGGGCGAGGATGATGATCGAGCTGAAGAACACCGGCCGCAGCGACGGGATCACGATGCTGGTGTAGATGCGCACCGGGCCCGCGCCGTCGACCTGTGCGGCCTTGATGATGGAGTCGTCGATGCCCCGCAGCCCGGCCAGAAACAACGCCATGACGAACCCGGAAGACTGCCAGGCGCCGGCGATGACCACGGTGTAGATCGACATCCCCGGCGTCACGATCCAGTCGAAGGTGAAGCTCTGCCACCCCCACTGGTGCATCAGGTGCTCCAGCCCCAGCCCCGGGTTCAGTATCCATTTCCATGCCGTCCCGGTAACGATGAAGGACAGGGCCATCGGATACAGATATACCGCGCGCAGGAACCCTTCGGCCCGGATGCGCTGATCGAGCAGGATCGCCAGCAGCAGTCCGGTAGCCAGGCACACCGCGATGAACAGACCGCCGAAAATGGCCAGGTTGGTCAGCGCGGTCCACCAGCGTTCGTTCTGGAACAGCGCGATGTACTGGACCAGGCCGGCTAGCTCGTAGCGCGGCAGCAGGCGCGACTCGGTAAAGGACAGCCAGCCTGTCCAGAGGATGAAGCCGTAGATGAAGATCAGGCCGACGACCAGCGTCGGCCCCAGCACGATACGGGGCAACGCCGCCTCGAAGTAGTCGCCGAGGCTGCGGCCGGGTCGCACGAACCCGGCGGTCTGCGCTGCGGGAGCGCCGTTCACACGCCTCCCTCGTGTGGTGCTGCGGTGAGAAGCGCTCGCGAGCGGAGCCGGCCGGCTCCGCCCGCGGCGACTGGCTCGGCTAGATCTTGCCGGCGGCTGCCATCCGCTCGGCGGCCTGCTTCGGCGTCATGCCCGGCGTATTCATGAACGCTGTCACCACGTCGAACATCGCACCCTTGTTGGCAGGCGGCATCGCCATCTCGTGGGCCCAGCTCGGAACCAGCTTTCCGCTCTTCGCCGCAGAGGAGAACTCCGCCGAGGAGTCCTTCGCGCACTGGTCGAACTTGGCGAGGTCCATGCCCATGCGCACGGGGATCGAGCCCTTGTTCAGGTTGAACACCTCCTGGAACTTGGGATCCATGATCGCCTCGGCCAAGTGGGCCTGGGCTTTCTGTGCCCCGGCGTCCTTCTGCTGGAACATGATGAAGCTGTCGATGTTGAAGGTGAATGCGCCTTTCGTGCCGGGGGCGGGCATGCAGACGTAATCCTTGCCCGGGGCCTTGCCGGCGGCGGTGAACTCGCCCTTGGCCCAGTCGCCCATGAACTGCATCGCGGCCTTGCCGGTGATCACCATCGCAGTGGCCAGGTTCCAGTCGCGGTTGGCGGCGTCCTTGTCGATGTACTTCTGCACCGTGCGCAGCGTCGCGAAGGATTTCTCCATCTGCGGGCTGTTCAGTGCCTTGGGATCGAGGTCGACGAAGGCGCGCTTGTACCACTCGGCGCCGCCCACGCCCAGCGCGACGGACTCGAACACCGTCGAATCCTGCCAGGGTTGCCCGCCGTGAGCGACGGCGATGAAGCCTGCTTTCTGGATTTTGTCCGCGGCTGTTGCGAACTCATCCCAGGTGGTCGGGATCTTGGCGCCCGCCTTTTTGAACACCTCGGGATTGGCCCACATCCAGTTGACGCGGTGCACGTTCACCGGAACGGCGACGTAGTTGCCTTGGTATTTCATGACATTGCTGACCACGCCGGGGAGCAGGCCGTCCCAGTTCCCGGCCTTCGCCACGTCGTTCAGGTTGGCCAGCACGCCCTCCGCGCCCCACTCCTGGATGCCCGGGCCCTTGACCTGCGCGGCGGTAGGCGGTTTGCCCGACACCACGCGCGACTTCAGCACCGTCATGGCGTTCTCGCCGCCGCCGCCGGCCACGGCGAAGTCCTTCCAGGTGTCCCCTTTGCTCTCCAGCATCTTCTTCAACTCGGCCACCGAGCGCGCCTCGCCGCCCGAAGTCCACCAGTGCAGTACCTCGACCTCGCCGGCCAGGGCGGGCGGTTGAGCCAGGGCACCAGCCAGCGCGACGGCGCTGAAGGTCGCAGCCCCTATGATTCCTCTCACGATGATCCTCCTGTTGGGTATTCTCCACGGACACGGGCCCGCGCCATCGTGTCGCAGGTGTGGCTGCGCGACGGCTCCGCCCTGAGCCCTCGCGGCAATAGTACGGAAGGCGTTTACGCAATGCAACGAAGACCCACACCGCACTGCAACGAAGCAGCCTAGGGACGAGGCCCCGGGCACCCGGGTTCACGCTCCCGTCACCGGATGCCGCCGAACTTCCGGTGCATGCCTGCGTCGTAGCTTTCTCGCCTGATCGCTGCACGCTTTGGAGCGTCCGCCGCACTGCATTAGAATGGCAGCCGTACCCTATCCTATTCCTATCCTCATCTTCTCTTAGGAGTGCAGTCATGGCCATCCGCATCGCAATCAACGGCTACGGCCGCATCGGCCGCAACATCCTACGCGCTGTGTATGAGTCCGGCCGGAACCGGGACCTGCAGATCGTCGCGGTCAATGATCTGGGCAGCCCGGAGACCAATGCGCATCTGACCCGCTACGACACCGTGCACGGCCGCTTCAAGGGCACCGTGGAGGTGGATGGCGACAGCATGGTGGTGAACGGCGACAAGATCCGGGTGCTGGCCCAGCGCGATCCTGCCCAGCTGCCGTGGACCCAGCTCGGCGTGGACGTTGTGCTCGAGTGCACCGGCATCTTCACCAGCAAGGAGAAAGCCTCGGCGCACCTCAAGGGCGGGGCGAAGAAGGTCATCATCTCGGCCCCGGGCGGTAAGGACGTGGATGCCACCATCGTGTACGGCGTAAACCACAACGTCCTCAAGAGCGGCCACACGGTGATCTCCAACGCCTCCTGCACTACTAACTGTCTAGCGCCGCTGGTCAAGCCGCTGCATGACAAGATCGGCGTGGCCTGCGGGCTGATGACCACCATCCACGCCTACACCAACGATCAGGTGCTCATAGACGTCTATCACGAGGATCTGCGCCGGGCCCGCTCGGCGACGCAGTCGATGATCCCGACCAAGACGGGGGCTGCGGCGGCCGTCGGCCTGGTCATGCCGGAGCTGGCCGGCAAGCTCGACGGCTATGCCATTCGCGTGCCGACCGTGAACGTGTCGCTCGTCGACCTGACCTTCGTGGCAAAGCGCAGCACGACGGTGGACGAGGTCAACTCGGTGCTCAAGGAAGCAGCCGACGGGACGCTCAAGGGCATTCTCGCGTACAACAAGGCCCCGCTGGTCTCGGTGGACTTCAACCACGACCCCCATTCCAGCATCTTCGACGCGACCCTGACCAAGGTCTGCGAAGGCACCCTGGTCAAAGTCTCCTCCTGGTATGACAACGAATGGGGCTTCAGCAACCGGATGCTGGATGTTGCGCTCGCATGGATGAACGCCAAGTGATCCCCGGGAGCGCGACCCCATTGAGATTCTCGACGAGCACAGAGGCACTGAGCTTGCCCACAGTGAACACGGCTATTTCTCTGTGGGTCCTCTGCGCCTCTGCGTCTCTGCGGTTAAGCGTTAGGGTGTAATGCTGTGCCTATCCTGAAAATGACCGACCTCGACCTCGCCGGGAAGCGCGTGCTGATCCGCGAGGACTTCAACGTGCCGCTCCAGGGCGGCGTCATCAGCGACGACACGCGCGTCCGCGCCTCCCTGCCCGGAATTCGCCATGCGCTGAGCAAGGGCGCGCGCCTGATGCTGGTGTCCCACCTCGGGCGCCCGACCGAGGGCCAGTTCGACGAGAAGGAATCGCTGGCGCCGGTGGCGCGGCGCCTGTCCGAGCTGCTGGGCCAGGACGTTCCGCTGAAACGCGATTGGCTCGATGGCGTCAGTGTCGAACCCGGCACGGCGGTGCTGCTGGAGAACTGCCGCTTCAACAAGGGCGAGAAGAAAAACGACGACACGTTGGCCAGGAAGATGGCAGCACTATGCGACATCTACGTCAACGATGCCTTCGCCACGGCGCACCGGGCCGAAGCGACCACTCACGGGATCGCGAAGTATGCGCCGGTCGCCTGCGCTGGGCCCCTCCTGGCGCAGGAGCTGGAGGCTCTCGGTAAGGCGCTGCAAAGCCCGAAACGTCCGATGGTTGCGATCGTCGGGGGTGCGAAGGTTTCCACCAAGCTCACCGTTCTGTCCCAGCTTGCCACCAAGGTCGACCAGCTCATCGTTGGCGGCGGTATCGCCAACACGTTCATGCTGGCGGCGGGCATGAACATCGGCAAGTCCCTTTGCGAGCCCGACCTCGTCGGCGAAGCAAAGAAGGTCATCGACCAGTTGGCGAGCAAAGGCGGAGGCGTGCCGTTGCCGGTTGACGTGGTTTGCGCGAAGGAGCTGTCGGCCAGCGCTGTGGCGGTGACAAAAGCGGCCAGCGACATCGCCGGCGATGATCTCATTCTCGACATCGGTCCGAAGACGGCGGCGCAGCTGACCGACCTGCTCGGGCGCGCCGCCACCATCGTGTGGAACGGTCCCGTGGGCGTGTTCGAGCACGAGCAGTTTGCCGGCGGGACCCGGGCCATCGCGCATGCCATCGCATCCTCGAGCGCATTCTCGATCGCAGGCGGCGGCGAGACAGTTGCGGCGCTGGGCAAGTTCGGCGTCACGAACAAGATCAGCTACGTGTCCACCGCCGGCGGGGCGTTCCTGGAATTCCTCGAGGGCAAGACGCTGCCGGCCGTCGAGATCCTTGAGCAGCGCGCTGCTCGTTGAACCCGCCTTGAACCACGCAGACACCGAAGCACAGAGAGAACCGTGATGGTTCTCTTCCTCTGTGTCTCTGTGCCTCTGTGGTAAGGTTGTACTGGATGGAGCGAAGCACCAAGATAGTCGCCACCCTCGGCCCGGCTTCCGCCGACCGCGAAACGCTGACGCGCATGATTGCCGCGGGTGTCAATGTCGTGCGGCTGAACTTCAGCCACGGCACGGCGGACGACCACGTCAAACGGGCCGAACTGGTGCGGGAGGTCGCGCGCTCCCTCGAGCACACCGTCGGCATCATGGTCGACCTGCAGGGCCCGAAGATCCGCATCGGCAAGTTCGCCGAGGGCAGCATCACGCTCAAGAAGGGCGACGCGTTCATCCTCGACGCAGCCTGTCCTCTGGGCGACCAGACCCGTGTCGGGCTGGATTACAAGGAGCTGCCGCGCGACGTGCGGGTGGCGGATGTCCTCCTCCTGGACGACGGGCGGATCGTGCTGGATGTCGCGCACGTGCAGGGCTCCGAGGTGATCACCACGGTGCGGCACGGCGGCCTCCTATCCAACAACAAGGGCATCAACCGTCAGGGCGGCGGGCTCACCGCGCCGGCACTGACCCCGAAGGACATGGAGGACATCAAGAGCGCCGCTGCGCTGCGGGCCGACTTCCTCGCTGTATCTTTTCCCAAGAGCGGTGCCGACATGTTCATGGCCCGCGAGCTGCTGCGCGCGGCGGGGGGCCATGCTCTGCTGATCGCGAAAATCGAGCGCGCCGAAGCGATTCACGCCCTGGATGAGATCCTGGAGGCCTCGGACGCCATCATGGTGGCGCGCGGCGATCTGGCCGTGGAAGTGGGAGACGCGGCTGTGCCAGCGCTGCAAAAGCGCATGATCCGGCTTGCGCGCGAGAAGAACAAGGCGACCATCACCGCCACGCAGATGATGGAGTCGATGATCACCAGCCCGGTGCCCACCCGCGCCGAGGTCTCCGACGTGGCCAACGCGGTGCTGGACGGCACGGACGCCGTGATGCTTTCGGCCGAAACCGCCAGCGGCAAGTATCCGGTCGAAACGGTGGAAGCCATGGCGCGCGTGTGCCTCGAGGCGGAGAAGTCGGCGGAAGTGAGCCTGGACCGTCACTTCCTGGATCGCGTGTTCACCCGTGTGGACCAGTCCATCGCCATGGGCGCACTGTTCACCGCGTATCACCTGAAAGTCAGGGCGATCGCCGCGCTGACTCACTCCGGCTCCACGGCTCTGTGGATGTCGCGGCTCAACTGCGGTGTCCCTATCTACGCGCTCACGCCAGAAGTCTCGACGCGCTATCGGATCTCTCTATTCCGCGGCGTGTATCCCCTCATGCTGCAGTACGCCGGCGACAACCGCGAGACCCTGCTGCGCCTGGCCGAGGAGAAGCTGGTGGCAGTGGGCGCGGCCCAGGCCGGCGACCTGATCGTGATCACGGTAGGCGAGCCGATCGGCAAGCCCGGCGGCACGAACACGATGAAAATCGTGAGGGTGGGAGAGCATCTGTAGGGGCTTTTCTTGCACAGCGAGTCCCCTCTCCCTTGCGAGCATATGCCCTGACTTGAGGCTCCCTCCCCTTGAAGGGGGGGGCTGGGGTGGGGATGGGTTCGAGTGCGAACATGAGCCATCCCCCTGCCGGATCGCCGATCTGGCGCGAGGGCTGCTGCTGCAATACACTGGCGGGCTTTCGCGGCTGGGAGAGCAAGGTGGACAGTCCCGTAGTGGGCATCGTGATGGGCAGCGACAGCGACTGGGAGGTGATGCAGCATGCCGCCCGCCAGCTGGAGAGCCTGAGCATCCCCTTCGAAGCACGGGTGGTTTCGGCGCATCGCACTCCAGACGAGATGTTTGCCTATGCCGAGACTGCAGCCTCCCGCGGGCTCCGGTGCATCATCGCGGGCGCCGGTGGCGCGGCTCACCTGCCCGGCATGCTGGCTGCCAAGACCACCCTGCCGGTGCTCGGCGTTCCGGTACCGAGCCGATACCTCAAAGGTCTGGACTCACTGCTCTCGATCGTTCAGATGCCCAAGGGCGTGCCGGTAGCCACCTTTGCGATAGGAGAGGCAGGCGCGGCTAACGCGGGTTTGTTTGCGGCCGCCCTGCTTGGCGTGACCGACCCCCAGATTGCGGCGCGCCTGGCAGCTTTCCGCGACAGCCAGGAGGCTGCGGTGCGGGCTATGCGCCTGCCTCCGGCGAAGCCGTGACCGAGCCGGTGCGATGATCGAACCGGGTGCCTGGCTGGGACTGCTCGGTGGCGGCCAGCTCGGCCGGATGTTCACCATGGCGGCCCAGAGCATGGGCTACCGGGTCGTGGTGCTGGATCCCGGCAGTCATAGTCCAGCAGGGAGCGTCGCCGATGCACATATCGCTGTCGACTACCTCGACCGGGGTGGACTCGAGACTCTGGCGAGCCGCTGTGCCGCGGTGACCACCGAGTTCGAGAACGTGCCGGCGGAAAGCCTGCGCTACCTGTCGCAGCACTGCGTGGTCAGTCCGCCCGCCGAAAGCGTTGCTGTCGCCCAGGATCGTATCGCCGAGAAGGCGTTTCTCTCCTCGGTTGGGCTTGGGGTGGCACCCTACAAGGTGATCCGCACGGTCGACGACCTGCGCGACGATGTGGCCCACCTTCTGCCCGGAATCCTCAAGCGCAGTCGTCTTGGCTACGATGGCAAGGGGCAGGCGCGCGTGAACCGTCCCGAAGAGCTGGCGACGGCTTTCGTGCGTCTCGGCGGCGAGCCCTGCATTCTCGAGCAGTTGCTGCCGCTCGAGCTGGAGCTTTCCTGCGTCGTCGCGCGCGACTCCGGGGGCGGCATCGTGAGCTTCCCCGTTGCCGAGAACCAGCATGCTGCCGGCATCCTCGACGTGAGCATCGTCCCCGCTCGGGTGTCGCCGCATCTGGCGGATGCCGCGCGGGTCGGTGCAGGCAGCGTGGCCGCCAAGCTGGACTATCGTGGCGTGTTGTGCGTGGAGTTTTTCGTGCTGCGGGACGGGCGCCTCCTGGCCAACGAGATCGCACCGCGGCCCCACAACAGTGGCCATTACACCATCGATGCCTGCGTGACTTCGCAGTTCGAGCAGCAGGCGCGCGTGCTGTGCAACATGCCACTCGGCGACACCGCGCTGCACTGCCCCGCCGTGATGGTCAACTTACTGGGTGACCTGTGGGCCAATGGCGAGCCCCGTTGGGAGCATGTGCTGCAATACCCGCGCGCCAAGCTGCACCTCTACGGCAAGCACGAGGCACGACCCGGGCGCAAGATGGGCCACTACACTGTGCTGGGGGACAGCGTCGAGCAGGCGTTGACGATTGCGCTGGACATCCGGGAACGCCTGCGCGCGGACGCTGTGGCGCCTGCTGCGCGAACAGGTTAGCTGGAAATCTAGCCACAGAGGACACCGATAGCACAGAGAGGAGCGGAACACCCGACCATCTCCCATGACCACCGCCCTGTTCGAATCCAGTTTGCGCTCGCTCAAGTTCCTCCACAGAGGGAAAGTGCGAGACATCTACGAGGTCGACGCCGACCGGCTGCTGATTGTGCAGACCGATCGGCTCTCGGCCTTCGACGTGATCCTCCCCACCCCCGTGCCGGGAAAGGGCGAAGTGCTGACGGCACTGTCGCTTTTCTGGTTCCGGCGCCTTGCGCGAGTGATTCCCAACCACCTCCTGGACACGGATCCCGCCAATCTGGTGGCGCCCGCGGAGCGGGACCAGATTGCTGGCCGGGCAATGGTTGTGCGCAAGCTCAAGCCGTTGCCGATCGAGGCCATAGTACGCGGCTACGTCGCGGGCTCTGGCTGGAAGGAGTACCAGCGCACCGGCGCGATCTGCGGGATTCGATTGCCGGCCGGGTTGAGGGAGGCTGACAAGCTGCCGAGCGCTATCTTCACGCCGTCGACCAAGGCGCCGGCAGGCACACACGACGAGAACATGGCGTTCAGCGAGGCCGAACGCCTGCTAGGTGCGGAGCGGGCGGCGGAGGTGCGCGACAACGCCATCTCCCTCTATGCAGAGGCTGCCGACTATGCACGCACGCGCGGCATCATCATCGCCGACACCAAGTTCGAGTTCGGTACGGACGCCGCCGGCGCTCTCTACCTGATCGATGAGGCGCTCACGCCCGACTCGTCGCGCTTCTGGCCGGTGGGCCAGTACCGGCCCGGGAGCAGCCCGCCCAGCTTCGACAAGCAGTATGTACGCGACTGGCTCGAGACCCAGCGCTGGGACAAGAAGCCCCCCGCTCCTGCGCTGCCGCCCGATGTGCTGGCGCGCACCGCCGAGAAGTATCGTGAGGCTCTGCGGCTGCTGACCGCGTAAACATGAACCACCAAGGACACGAAGGAACACGAAGGGTTCCTACGACGGCGAGCCGAGCACTGCTCCCGCTTACCTCGGGTCCTTTGCGGTTTGCTTCGTGACCTTCGGGTCCTTCGTGGTGAATGCGTCTTGGGGTTCGATCTCGAGATCAGCCGGGCGGCTGAGATCCTCAGAGCGGGTGGCTTGGTAGCCTTCCCGACCGAGACGGTCTACGGCCTCGGTGCGGACGCCTCGAATCCGGCTGCCGTGCGCCGCATCTTTGCAGCCAAGGGCAGGCCCGCGGATCATCCGCTTATCGTGCACCTGGCCTCTGCGATGGCGCTGCCGCAATGGGCGCGCGAGATACCGCCGGCCGCACGGGCTCTCGCCGCGCGGTACTGGCCTGGCCCCCTGACGCTGATTCTCAGGCGTGCACACGGCGTAATCGACGAAGTGACCGGTGGCCAGGACACGGTCGGGCTGCGGGTGCCTTCGCATCCGATGGCGCAGGCGCTGTTGCAGGCATTCGGTGGGGGGATCGCCGCGCCTTCGGCCAACCGCTTCGGCCGGATCAGCCCGACCACGGCCCAGCACGTGCGCGACGAGCTGGGGGATCGGGTCGACCTGATCCTCGATGGTGGACCCTGCGACGTCGGGATCGAATCCACCATCGTCGACCTGTCTTCCGGCGTGGCCGTCCTTTTGCGACCTGGCCGCATCGCGCCGGAGGAGATCGAAGCGCTGCTAGGTACTCCTGTCGGTCGCCGCGGATCTGGCTCACCGCGCGCATCCGGAACGCTTGCCGCGCACTACGCGCCACGGCTGCCGCTGCTTCTCGTTCCAGCCGAAACGTTCGACGCGGCAGTGCACGAACAGGGTGTGCTGCGGTCTGTGGCGGTCCTGGCCCGTCACCCGAACCCCGCGGCGGTGTCGGTCACGCATTGGCAGCTTGCACCCGTCGATCCGCTCGCATACGCGCACGAGCTGTACGCCGCCCTTCGCGCACTCGACGAGTCGGGCTGTGAGGTTATCCTCGTCGAGTCCCCACCTGAGACACCGGACTGGGCTGCAGTGCGCGATCGCCTGGAACGGGCAGCCGCCGGCAGCGCTGCAGGGTCGGAAGATGCAACCTGATGGATCCGATCGGCCTGTTCTCCCGGGATCACGAAGGCGGCGCCGGTTGTACCAAGGTTGCGTCCAGCAGGCCGTTGTTGAAGTATTGCACCGCTGCGCGCGTGCGCTCGATGAGGCGCTGCCGGAGGTCGTCGTGCCCCGAGACCGGTCGGCGCCGCTCGGGGTCATCGATGCGGTAGAGCTGTGGCTGTCCGCTCAGCGGATAGAACAGGAAATAGTCACCGTCGATCGCGAAGTAGCTGTTCTCGGCGCGCAGTAGCACGGTTCGCTCCCCAGGGACGAAGACTGAGCGGGCGAGCCAGTTGCGCGTCGCGGCGCGCGCGCCGATGATGTCCGCGATAGTGGGGACGATGTCGATCTGGGACACGGGCTGACGGGTGTCGACTTGGGGCCAGGTTCTCCCCGGCTGGAACAGGATGAGCGGGATGCGCCAGCGCCCGAGGTCGTTCTTATACTGCGGCAGATAGGGCAGGAACCCGTGGTCTGCGGTGATCACGAACACAGTGTCTGCGTACCAAGGGCGCGTCTGCGCGGTCTCGAAGAAGCGGCGCAGTGCGTAGTCCGAATAGGCGATGGACTTGAGGATCGGCTGCGGGCCGTCGGGAAAGCGCTCCGCCAGCTGCGGCGGAACCTTGAACGGATGGTGCGCGGTAAGTGAGAACGCCACGACCCCGAAGGGTTGGCGCATCTGCCCGATCTGGTCGGCAACGTACTGGAAGTAGGGTTCGTCGAAGATGCCCCACGCGCCGTCGTCGTCTGTGGGATCCGGGTAGTCTTCGCGCGAATAATAGCGGGCGAAGCCCGCGCGGGCGGCGAACTGATCCAGGTACATCGTGCCGCGCATGGCCGCGTGGAAAAAGGCCGTGTCGTATCCCTGCTGCGCGAGCAACGTGCCCAGTCCCTCGAACTGCGTGGAGGCGTAGGGCGAGGCGAGGAGGGGTTCCTTGCTCAGCGCGGGCACACTGCCGAGCACCGCGGGGATGCCCTCGATCGAACGCATTGCGTTGGCCCAGGCATTCGGGAAAAACAGCGAGCGGTGTGCAAGCTCGTCGATGAACGGCGTGTAGCCGTCAACCCCGTTCACCTCGCCCATATACCCCAGCGACAGGCTCTCCATCACGATCACGACCACGTTCAACGGCTTATCCTTCGTGGCGGTCGAGGGCAGGAGGGAGGGTGCGGGGGCCGCGCCGTTCAGCCGACGAAGCAGTTCGTCACGGGTATCGAAATATCCCATGCGCTGCGGTTTGTCGCGGCCCAGGCTCTTGAGCAGCACGAAAGGCGTGTTCAGCGCCAGATTGTCCAGATGCGGCTCGGGGTGCGTGTGAACGATGCTCAACGGCTTGCTGTTGCTCCAGCCGCCGCGGATGGCGAGAACCAGCATGGCAGCGCTGAGCAGCAGCAGCGCGGCTGCCCAGAACCATGATCGGATGCCGTTCGCCTCCGAAGAGGGTGCGTTGGCCTCGGTGCGCAGAATCCATCTCTGCCCACGCAGGATCAAAGCTACCCAGGCTGCCATCAGGACGATGCCCGCCAGCGTCAGCGGAGCGAACTGCCTGGCGATGTCGAGCGCATGCCAGTCGGACTCGCCGTACAGGAACAGGCTGTCGACGGTCGTGCGGCGACCCACCGCGCGCACCAGCTCGCTGTCCACGGTGCCGAACAGGAACAGCGGCAGCGTGATCCCGCCGAGCACGAGCGCGTAAAGGCTCCAGCGCCAACGGGACGCCCGGCGGCCAAACGGGGCCAGCGCGAGAGGCAACAGGCCTGCACACAAGAACCCGGCCGCAGAAGCGTCGAATCGCAGGCCGATCGCGAAGGCCTCGGCCAGCTTGGCCGCCGGGAATCCGCCGAACACATCGAGGTTCCAGGCCAGGTAGATCGCGCGCATGGTCATCAGGAAAACCACCAAGGCAAGCCAGGTGGCCCAGAAGAGTCCGGCCCTCACCAATACCGGGCTGACGCGGCTGGTGCTCGCTCGAGCAGGTTGAGCAGGTGGCGTGGGGATAACGGCGGTCATTGCGCGAAGGATTGCGGGCGCGAGGGTCGGGCCTGTTACCGCTCGGCGCGGCTGAGCGGCCCGTGTGTCAAGTCCGGAAGCTGGATCAAAGATTCCAGCACGGAGGGCGAGGATACACGACCCGCGGGGCCCACGGGCAGGCCCCCGGGGGGCCGGGACCGGCGGTTGGGGGGTCTCGATGCCTTGATCAGGACGTGAAGGCGCATGAGAGCTACGTGGTGCTTCGGCAGCCAGGGTGCGAGCGGGGAGCACACGGAACTCAGTACCAGCAGGATCTGGGACCACGTCAGTAACGGTGACGCCTCACAGTGCACCGATACAAGGGGTCAGGAGACTCATCCGTATCCGGCCTCCCGAGCGGGCTCCTCCAGGTGTTGCCAATCCGTGTGCACCCGGTTAAACGCGGACGCGGCGTCAACGCGACGAATTAGAGCGAGAGGCCAGAGTCCACGGCCGAAGCACGCTGAGCGAGGACTCACCGACGCGTGTGACGACCCCCGGACTCTGAACGCGAACCTGCTGCGATTCCGGCGCGAGCCTTCAGGCGGCTGCACGAGCCTGTTCGGAGTGGTCTGCCAGGAACTCCAGCGCAGCCTGCACGCCACCGCTCGCCACTGCTACACCGGCTAGCTTCAGACCCATCTCGACGCCGCAGAGAGTGCCGGCCAGCATCAGATCGTTGAAGTAGCCGAGATGGCCGATGCGGAAGATCCGGCCCTGCAGCTTGCCCAACCCGGTGCCCAGCGACATGTCGAACCGATCCAGAATAATCTGGCGTACCCGGTCGGCGTCGTGGCCCTGCGGCATGAGCACGGCGGTGAGCGAGCTGCTGTACTCGGCCGGGTCGATGCACAGCACTTCGAGCCCCCACGCGTGTAGCGCTCGTCGCGTCGCCTCCGCGTGGCGGTTGTGGCGTGCGAAGACATTCGACAACCCCTCTTCGCGCAGCATCGCAAGCGCCTCACGCAGGCCCAGCAGCAAGTTCGTTGCGGGTGTATACGGGAAGAAGCCAGCTGTGTTGTTCGCCAGCATCTCGTCCCAGCTCCAATAGGACCGCGGCAGGCGCGCGGTCTTCGACGCAGCCAGAGCGCGCGGGCCGACTGCGTTGAATGACAGGCCCGGCGGAAGCATCAACCCCTTCTGCGAGCCGCCGACAGTGACGTCCACGCCCCACTCGTCCATCCGGTACTCGATGGAGGCGAGCGACGAGATGGTATCGACCATCAGCAGCGCCGGGTGCTTAGCGCGGTCGAGCGCCTGTCGTACGTGCCCCACCTGTGTGACGCAGCCGGTCGACGTCTCGTTGTGCACAACGGCGACTGCCTTGATCGCGTGCTCTCGATCCGCTGTGAGCCGCTCTTCGATCGCTGCTGCGTCGGCGCCGTGGCGCCAGTCCCCAGGGAGGAAATCCACTGCCAGGCTGAGCCGTTCAGCGAGCCGCCGCCAGAGAGCGGCGAAGTGACCCGTCTCCGCCATCAGCACGCGATCGCCAGGGGAGAGGGTGTTGACCAGTGCCGCCTCCCATGCGCCGGTGCCAGACGCGGGATAGATGATCACCGGATGGGAGGTCTTAAAGACCTCTCGCATGCCCTGCAGCACCTCCTTGCCCAGTTGCGCGAACTCCGGCCCGCGATGGTCGATGGTGGGCTGGTCGATCGCCCGCAGGACGCGGTCCGGGACATTCGTCGGCCCGGGGATCTGCAGGAAGTGGCGGCCGGTGTGCAGGGGCATGGCAGGCTGTGTCTGGGCGCGAGGTCAGTGCAGCGTACCGGAACTGCGGCGTGGTCTCAAGGCGAGGGTAAGGCTGAGTACGCTGCTGGGCGGGTGCTGTATGATCTGAAGAAGCATTTTGCTCACTTGGTCAGCCCCAGGGCTTAGGGAGCCCGGTCCTGCCGCCACCATGAATGCTCCCACCGCATCAATCCGCCTCCACGCTTCCGCCACGACTGCACTGGAGGGGCGTCTGCGAGCGGAAGTCGACGGCGAAGTGCTGTTCGACGCCGTCTCGCGCGGCCGTTATAGCACCGACGCGTCGATCTACCAGATCAGCCCTATTGGTGTGGTGGTTCCGCGCACGGAAGAGGCGGCCCGCATCGCTCTGCAGATCGCCGTGGAGGAGGGTGTGCCGATTCTGCCGCGCGGCGCGGGTACCTCGCAGTGCGGCCAGACGGTGGGTGCCGCGCTCGTCATCGACAACTCGAAGCACCTGAATCAGATCGCTGCAATCGACCCGCGGCAGGCGGTGGCGGAAGTCCAGCCGGGCGTCGTGCTCGATCAGCTCAACGCAAAGTTGCGAGTGCATGGCCTGTGGTACCCGGTCGACGTCTCCACCTCGGCCCAGGCCACCCTGGGCGGCATGGCGGGCAACAACTCCTGCGGCTCGCGCTCCATCCGCTACGGCAACATGGTGCACAACGTGCTGGGCATAGAGGCCTGGCTGCCGTCGGGCGACGCGTTCTGGTTCGACGCGAGCGAGAATATGGCGGGCGGCTCTGCAAGCTATCGCGCACTGGTCGAGCGGATCCACGCCATCGCGCAGCGCGAAGCAGCCGAGATCGCAGCACGCTGGCCGAAGGTGCTGCGCCGTGTGCAGGGCTACAACCTGGACATGGTCGTGCCGGACCGGCCGCACAACCTCGCCCACCTGCTGGTGGGCTCGGAAGGGACGCTCGCCTACTTCAAGCGGCTGCGCCTGAAGCTCTCGCGCCTGCCGCAGCACAAGACCCTCGGGGTGTGCCACTTCCCCAGCTTCTATCAGGCGATGGATCTCACGCGCCACATCGTCGGCCTCGACCCCGAGGCGGTCGAGCTGGTCGACCGCACGATGATCGAGCTGGCGCACGAGATCCCGCAGTACCGGGATGTAATGGCCCGATTCATCCGCGGGCGGCCCGAGGCCATCCTGCTGGTCGAATTCGCCGGCGAGAGCCGGGAGGAGCAGCTCGGCAAGCTGCGGCACCTGGTGGGGTTGATGGGCGACCTGGGCCTGCCAGGCAGTGTGGTGGAGGTGACGGAAACCGGGCTGCAGAAGGAGATCTGGGAGGTGCGCAAGGCCGGGCTCAACATCATGATGTCGATGAAGGGCGACGGCAAGCCAGTGTCCTTTATCGAGGATTGTGCCGTTCCGCTCGAGCACCTGGCCGAGTACACGCACAGCATCAACGGCATCTTCGCGAAGCACGGCACGCGCGGCACCTGGTACGCGCACGCATCCGTGGGGACGCTGCACGTGCGCCCGGTGCTCAACATGAAGGAAGACGGCGCACACAAGATGCGTGCGATCGCCGAGGAGGCCTGCGAGCTGGTCAAGCGGTTCAAGGGTGCGTACTCCGGCGAGCACGGCGACGGCCTGGTGCGCTCCGAGTGGATCGAGCCGATCCTCGGCAGCCGTCTCACGCGCGCACTCGAGGAGATCAAGGCCCTGTTCGACCCGCAGGGCCTGATGAATCCGGGCAAGATCGTGCGCCCGAGCCGGATGGACGACCGCAGTCTGTTCCGCTTCAGGCCCGGCTATGCCGCCCAGCAACCGGCAACCGCACTGGATTGGAGCGAATGGGGCGGGTTGCCGGGCGCCGTGGAGATGTGCAACAACAACGGCCACTGCCGCAAGTTCGACGCCGGCACCATGTGCCCTTCGTACCGAGCCACACTCGACGAGCAGCACCTCACGCGCGGTCGCGCCAACACGCTGCGGCTGGCGCTGTCGGGGCAGCTCGGTCCCGAGGCGCTCACCTCTGAGGCGATGCACGCGACGATGGATCTGTGCGTCGGCTGTAAGGGCTGCAAGCGTGAATGCCCCACCGGCGTCGACATGGCGCGGTTGAAGATCGAGTTCCTGCACCAGTATCACCGCCGCCACGGCTACCGGCTGAAAGACAAGCTGGTCGCCTATCTGCCGCGCTACGCTCCTCTGGCTGCCAGACTCGGGCCGGTGCTCAATCTGCGCAATCGAATTCCATTGCTGGCGAAGCTGTCGGAGCCGTGGCTCGGGTTGAGTGCGAGGCGTTCGCTGCCGGGGTGGCGGGCGGATAGCTATCTCAGGTCTGCCCCCTCATCCCGACCCTCTCCCGCAAGGGGAGAGGGAGAATTATCGGGCCCTCGCCCATTCCCGAGGGAGGTCGTGCTCTTCGCCGACACCTTCAACAACCACTTCGAGCCCGAGAACCTGCACGCCGCGCAGCGCGTGCTCTCCGCGGCCGGCTACACCGTGAACGTTGCCCGTCCCGCTGACGGCGGACGGCCGCTCTGTTGCGGGCGCACTTTCCTCGCCCTGGGGATGGTCGATGAAGCGAGACGTGAGGCGCAACGCCTGCTGACCGCCCTGAAGCCCTACTTGGAGCGCGGCGTGCCCATTGTGGGTCTCGAGCCTTCGTGTCTTCTGACGCTGCGCGACGAGTATCTGGTGCTGGATCTGGACGACGATGAAGCGGGTGTGCTGGCCGAGCGCGCGGATCTGTTCGAGGAGTTTCTCGCCGACGAGCTGGATGCCGGGCGCCTGAATCTCCCCTTGTGGCCGCTAGCGCACAAGCGCGCACTGCTGCATGGGCATTGCCATCAGAAGGCGTTCGCCGCCATGCCGGCGGTCGTGCGCGTGCTGTCCCTAGTGCCGGAGCTCGATGTGCAGGCCGTCGAGTCGAGCTGTTGCGGCATGGCTGGCGCCTTCGGCTACGAGGCCGATCACTTCGAGGTGTCGATGGCCATGGGCGAGATGAGTCTGTTTCCCGCCGTTCGCGCAGAGAGCACCGAGACGCTCATCGTAGCCGACGGGACGAGCTGCCGCCATCAGATCCGCGACGGCACTGGCCGGCATGCCATGCACGTTGCGCGCGTGTTGGAGCAGGCGCTAGAGGACGCACGTTAGCCTACATCTCTGACGCCGCCGCTTCTCACACCCCCTCTAGTCGTGCTCGGTTTCAACTGTGCGGAGTGCCGCCCGAACGCTGTAGGCGGTCCTCCAGCTCGCCGATGTAAGCCGATAGACTGTTGCCGGTGTCATGGATGTCCTGACGTAGTCCGGTCTCCAAACGGTTCAGCCGCTCCAGCAACTCACCCGGCTGGCCACTCAGGCCCTTCAACGTGGCGAACTCCTGCTCCAGCATCTGGCGCAGCTCGGTGAAGCGGGAGGCTTCGGCTTTGTCGGCGAGCTCACGCTGGGCGCTCAGCTCGCGCGACTGGCGGCGAGTCTCCAGCAGCACGCTGGCCTGCAGCGACAGCACGAGGAGCACGAACAGGGCGATCAGCACTGCACCGAGCCCGAGAATCACCAGCCCCAGCGGGCCCTGCACTTCCGTCACGAGCAGATTGATCGGTGCGGGCGCACTGAGCGCGGGCCAGTTGGCCACGGTGAAGATCAGGGTGAGCAGTACCACGACGGCAACGAGGACGATCTGAGCGCGCATACAGGGTCTCCTTCTTCTAGCTGAGCGTTGGCGGGGATGTGATGGCACGCCGCACAGGGGCGAGCGGTGCTTCCTCATCGAATATCACTTCGCCATCGACCAGGCTCACGCCGAGCTCGCGCCATAGACCATCGAGGTCGACGTCCACGGGCGTTGCACGCATCTGCTCGTAGAGCTCCGTGAGCACGGGCACGCCTACGGCCGCGTCGCCACGCTCCAGTACTCGGGTCAGCGGCCAGATCGTCTGGATGTTGCCGCCGTCCTGGAGTATGCCGCGCAGGGCGTCCTGCAGGCCGAAGCGGTTCGTGGTGCGCTTGCGGATCTCGACGTCCGCCAGAAGGCAGAACAATGCTCCGCCCCAGTAGGTCCGGCTCCACGTGGGCGTGAAATCGAGCCCGCCGTCGCCGGGCCGCGGCAGCCCCTGCGGCAGTCCGGCCACGAGGTCGCGCCACACCTGTTCGCGGCTGAGTTGGCCGGCCTGCGCACGCGCAATCGGCTCCACGTAGGTGGCCAGCCCCTCTTCGATCCAGTGATGCTCCACTGCTACGCGCGGGAAGGCCAGATGCACCATCTCGTGGGTCAGCATCCAGTCGCGGGCAAGCTCGGCACCGTCGCTGGCTCGTCCGACTTCCATGCGGATGAGCGGCGATCCGAAACCGAAGGCAGCGCCGGTCTGAGCACCCTGCCCGTCGCTCGGCTCGACTCGCACCTTCACCCGGCGCACGGGGAAGCGGCCGTAGTACGTTTCCACTGCGCGGGCCGCGTCCGAGACCCAGCGCTCGAGGTCGGCGTCGTGCACCCCCAGCTCCCGGGGCATGTGCGTGATGAAGATCCGGTTGTCGTCCATCTGCAGTTCCAAGGTGCGCGCCCGTGTAGCCAGCAGCGGCGCTGTGATGCTGCACCCGGCGAGCAAGACTGCTGCCAGCGCAGCGGCCCAGCTCTGGGTTGGTCTCAAGAAACTCCGCCCAAGCACTTGATTGCGTGACTCGTGAGACGCTTCACCTCACACCGCCCCGGCACACGCAGCGCGACGGGCTGGTGTGGTTGATCTGTGGCTCAATGGATCTCCGGCTCGTCCGTGGGCGCGGTGCCTTCCAGGAAGCCGAAGTCGCAGCCTTCATTGGCCTGTGTGATGTGCGCGGAGAAGATCGCGCCGTAGCCGCGCTGGTACTTCGGCTTCGGAGTGGTCCACGCGGCGCGCCGCCGCGCCAGCTCGTCCTCGCTCACCTTCAGATTGAGCTTGCGCCCCGGAACGTCGAGCTCGATCAGGTCCCCGCTGCGCACCAGCGCCAGCGGACCGCCCACGAAGCTCTCCGGCGCGACATGCAGCACGCACGCGCCATAGCTCGTCCCACTCATGCGCGCATCGGAGATCCGCACCATGTCGCGCACGCCCTGCTTGAGCAGCTTCTTCGGGATAGGCAGCATGCCCCATTCCGGCATGCCGGGGCCGCCAAGCGGGCCGGCGTTGCGCAGCACCAACACCGAGCTCGCGTCGACGTCGAGCGCTTCGTCGTCGATACGCCGGGCCATGTCGTTGTAGTCGTCGAACACGACTGCCTTGCCCGTGTGCCGAAGCAGGGTGGGGTCGGCGGCGGTGGGCTTGATCACGGCACCGTCAGGCGCGAGATTGCCGCGTAGAACGGCCAGGCCGCCAGTCGACTGCACCGGTTGTGCGGCGCTGGCGATGACATCCGGGTCATAGCTCCCGCATCCGGCGATGTTTTCGCCGAGCGTCTTGCCGTTGACGTTGCGTTGCGTGAGATCGAGCTGATCCTTCAGCTCGGCCAGCAGGGCGCGCAGGCCGCCAGCGTAGTAGAAGTCCTCCATCAACCACTTGCCGGACGGACGGAGATTCGCCAGAAGCGGCACCCGGCTGGAAATTGCGTCGAAGCGATCGAGATCGAGCCGCACGCCGCCGCGGCCCGCCATTGCGATGAGATGCACGATGGCATTGGTCGAACCACCCAGCGCCATGAGCACGGCGATGGCGTTATCAAAGGCCGCCGGCGTGAGGATGTCGCGCGGCTTGAGGTCTTCCCACACCATGTCGACGATGCGCCGCCCGCAGGCCTCGGCCATGCGCGAGTGGTTGGCGTCCACGGCGGGAATGGCGGACGAGCCGGGCAGCGCCAGGCCGAGCGTCTCGGCCAGGCTCATCATGGTTGCGGCCGTCCCCATGGTCATGCAGGTTCCTGCGGAACGTGCGATGCCTTCCTCGATCTCCTCCCAGGCCTGCTCGTCGATGTTGCCAGCACGCAACTCCGCCCAGTATTTCCAGGAGTCGCTGCCGCTGCCCAACGTCTTGCCGCGCCAATTGCCGCGCAGCATCGGCCCCGCAGGCATGAACACTGTTGGCAGGTTCATCGACAGCGCTCCCATGATCAGCGCCGGCGTGGTCTTGTCGCAGCCGCCCATCAACACGCAGCCATCGGCCGGATAAGAGCGCAGCAGCTCTTCCGTCTCCATCGCCAGGAGATTGCGGTATAGCATGGTGGTGGGCTTCTGGAACGGCTCGGACAGCGAGATGGCGGGCATCTCGACGGGAAAGCCGCCTGCCTGCCACACCCCGCGCTTGACTTCCTCCGCGCGGCTGCGGAAATGGGTGTGGCACTGATTGATCTCGCTCCAGGTGTTGATGATGGCGATGACCGGTTTGCCGGCGTAGTCCTCGCGGCTGTATCCCATTTGTAGGGTGCGCGAGCGGTGGCCGAAGGAGCGAAGATCCTTGGCGCCATACCAGCGATGGCTGCGGAGTTGTTCGGATGTCTTTCTGGCCATGAGAGGCGGCTGACAGCGGTTGGCGGAGGCACAGAGCCTGGAAGGCTGATAACTTACCACCATTCCGGGAAAGCCTGCCGCACACAGTGACGAGGGTTCCCATGCCAGGCTTCACGCTGACTCCGGTAGCCTGCGGATTGCGCCCAGGGGCTACCTGCCCCAACGGTCGGTTCTCGCTGTATGCTTTCTTTGAACCCGCGCCTCCAAAGGGCACTCGACAAAAAAAGCCCGGTGGCACATTGCTGCGCCGACCGGGCACGCTCACCGCAACGGGGGGATTGGCCCTTGCGGTGTCTTCTCTGGAGAGGTTGCTACGTGACGATGCCTTTCCCGCTGCGACAGGCTAAAACAACGCTCGCCACGCCAACAGATTGTCCGCCGCCAGGATCGGATTGCCTTGACTTGGGTCAAGTTCGCCGTGCGAACTCGTAAACCGGGCTCCTAGCCGATCGGGCAACAGTCCCGAGCCCACTTGATCTCAGTCAAACGGAGGGCCGCGGGGCGTTGTTAACGTCGCACCACGATGCAGAGGGAGGAGCGCGTGGGCATGGATCGCAGCGTGATCGAGAAACCACCGGTTCCCGGCCGCCCCGTGCCGAACCTGCAGGATTACGCAGCGGTGCGGGCAGGGTTCACCTGGGATGCAGCGCGGTCGCAGTTGGCGGGATTGCCTGGCGGCACCCTGAACATCGCCCACGAGGCAGTCGGCCGGCACGTGGGGGGTCCGCTGGCGTCGCGGCTAGCGCTGCGCTGGCTCGGTCGCGAGGGTGCGGTGCGGGACTTCACCTATGCCGACCTCGACCGGGTGGCGAGCCGGTTCGCCAACGTGCTGGCGAGCCTGGGGGTAGCGAAAGGCGACCGCGTGTTCGTCCTCGCCGGTCGGATCCCCGAGCTCTATATTGCCGTTCTCGGTGGCCTAAAGCGCGGCTGCGTCGTCTCGCCGTTGTTCTCGGCCTTCGGGCCGGAGCCGATCGCCACCCGCCTGACGATCGGGCAGAGCAAGGTACTGGTCACGACCTCCAGTCTGTACGTGAAGAAGGTGGCGGGCTTGCGCGCCTCGCTGCCGTTCCTCGAGCATGTGTTGGTGGCGCGCGACGAGCTCGAACCGGACCTGCCGGCGGGGACCATCGACCTGATCGCAGTGCTGGACCAGGCCTCCGACCGATTCGAGACGGTGCCCATGCGGCCAGAGGAGCCGGCGCTGTTGCACTTCACCAGCGGCACCACCGGCAAGCCCAAGGGTGCGGTGCACGTGCACGAGGCCGTGGTCGCCCACCGTATCACCGGGCGGCTCGCGCTGGACTTTCACGACGACGACGTGTTCTGGTGCACGGCCGATCCCGGCTGGGTGACCGGAACGTCCTACGGGATCATCTCGCCGCTCGCCAACGGCATCAGCATGATCGTGGACGAAGCGGACTTCGATGCAGAACGCTGGTACGGCATTCTCGAGCGCGAGCAGGTCAGCATCTGGTATACCGCACCCACCGCAGTGCGCATGATGATGAAAGGCGGCGCGCAGGCCGTGCAACGCTATCGATACCCGCGGCTGCGCTTCATCGCAAGCGTGGGCGAGCCGCTCAATCCTCAGGCGGTGCTGTGGGGCGAGGAGGCCTTCGGTCTGCCGATCCACGACAACTGGTGGCAGACCGAGACTGGCGGGATCATGATCGCCAACTACGCCGCCATGCCCATCAAGCCCGGCTCCATGGGCAAGCCGCTGCCCGGTATCGATGCCGGCGTGGTGCAGCGGCTGGAGGGCGGCGGCGTCAAGCTGATCGAGGAGGCGGGGGTGCAGGGAGAGCTAGCGCTGAAGCGCGGCTGGCCTTCCATGTTCCGCGGGTACTTGAACGAGGAGGAGCGCTATCGCAAGTGCTTCGCCGGCGACTGGTACCTCACCGGCGACCTGGCCAAGTGCGACGCGGACGGCTACTTCTGGTTCGTCGGCCGCGCCGACGACGTCATCAAGTCCTCCGGCCACCTTATCGGCCCGTTCGAGGTGGAGAGCGCCTTCATGGAGCACCCGGCCGTGGCCGAGGCTGGGGTCATCGGCAAGCCCGACCCGATCGCCGGTGAGATCGTCAAGGCGTTCGTTGCGCTCAAGCCGGGCAAGGAACCCGGCGCGGCGCTCGAGCGTGAGCTGCTCGCCTTCGTGCGCAAGAGGCTGGGTGCGGCGGTGGCGCCGAAGGAGATCAGCTTCCTGCCCGCTCTGCCCAAGACGCGCAGCGGAAAGATCATGCGCCGGCTCCTGAAGGCGCGCGAGCTGGGTCTGCCGGAGGGCGACACCTCCACTCTGGAAGGCGGGGCATGACAGAGATGAAGCTGCCGCGCGATACGGCGATCGCCCTGCTGCGGCAGATGATCCGCATCCGGCGCTTCGAGGAGAAGTGCGCGGAGGTGTACAGCGCGGGGAAGATCCGCGGGTTTCTGCATCTGTATATCGGCGAGGAGGCGATCGCCGCGGGGGTGATGCCCGCCCTGACGGACGAGGACAACGTACTCGCCACATACCGCGAGCACGGTCACGCGCTCGCGCGCGGCATCTCCGCCGACAGTGTGATGGCCGAGATGTACGGCAAGCGGGAAGGTTGCAGCCGCGGTCGCGGTGGCTCCATGCACTTGTTCGATTCCAGCCGGCGCTTCTTCGGCGGCAACGCCATCGTCGCCGGCGCCCTGCCGGTGGCTGTCGGTATGGCCTTGGCGGACAAGATGCAGAGACGCAACCGCGTGACGGCATGCTTCTTCGGGGAGGGCGCGATGGCCGAGGGCGAGTTCCACGAAAGCATGAACCTGGCCGAGCTGTGGAAGCTGCCGGTGCTGTTCCTGTGCGAGAACAACCTCTACGCGATGGGCACCGCGCTGTGGCGCTCGGAGTCGGATACCGACCTCGTCACCAAGGCCGCCAGCTACAACATGGCCACCGCGCGAGTCGATGGCATGGATGTCGAGGCGGTCTGGGACGCGGCCCATGTAGCGGTCGACACCATCCGTCGGCTGGGTGTTCCCTACTTTCTGGAACTGCAGACCTATCGCTTCCGTGCCCATTCCATGTTCGACCCCGAGCTGTACCGGGACAAGGCGGAAGTAGACAAGTGGAAGAAACACTGCCCGATCCAGGGCTTTGCCGCCAGGCTGGAGCAGGCCGGATACCTCGCGCCCGGGCTGATCGAGGGGCTGGAGTCCGACGTGGCGACGGAGATCGCCCGCGCCGTCGCCTTCGCCGAGGCCGGGACGCTTGAGCCGGTCGAAGACCTGGAGAAGGATGTGTACACGCCGCGTGCGCAAGCGCCGGCAGCGAAGCCGGCGGTGCAGGAGGAGCGCCTGTGGTGACGTCTCTCGGCGTAGTCGTGGAGCAGTGCCGGCGCCATAATCAACCCCACACCGCCCCGGGGCCGGAGGCCCCACCCTGCCGCGTGAGAGGCGGAGAGGAAAAAGCCTTCCCCTCCTGCCCGAGGAGGGGTGGCCCGCAGGGCCGGGGTGGTGGGAGCCTGCCCGAGGAGGGGTGGCGCGCACAGCGCGACGGGGTGGTGGGAGCCTGCCCGAGGACGGACCGCACACGCGGCGCGACGAGGTGGTGGGAGCCTGTCCGAGGCACGTCGGCCTCTCCCCACACTCATGCCTGGCCGGAGACTAGCCGGCGATGACCACCACCTACCGCGAGTGCGTGCGCATGGCGCTGCGCGAAGCATTGCAGCGCGACGAGCGCGTGTTCTTGATGGGTGAGGACGTGGGCCGCTACGGCGGCAGCTATGCCTGCTCCAAAGGGCTGCTCGAAGAGTTCGGCGAGGAGCGGATCCGCGACACGCCGCTGTCCGAGTCGGCGTTCGTGGGTGCGGGTATCGGTGCGGCGATGAACGGCATGCTGCCCATCGTGGAGGTGATGACTGTCAACTTCAGCCTGCTGGCGCTCGACCAGATCCTCAACAACGCCGCTACACTTCGGCATATGTCCGGCGGACAGATCAGCGTTCCCCTGGTGATCCGGATGGCTACCGGAGCGGGGCGGCAGCTCGCTGCGCAGCACTCTCACAGTCTGGAGGGCTGGTACGCGCACATCCCGGGCTTGCGCGTCGTCGCACCCGCGACCCTGGCGGACGCGCGCGGCATGCTGTGGACTGCGCTGATGGATCCCGATCCCGTCGTCATGTTCGAGCACGCGATGCTCTACAACCTGGAAGGCGAGCTTGCGGACGGCGCCGGCGCGGTGGACATCGACCGCGCGGCGGTGCGTCGGACCGGAAAGGACGTCACGCTCCTGACGTACGGTGGGAGCCTGGGCAAAGCGCTGAAAGCAGCCGAGCAGCTGACGCAGGACGGCATCGACGCCGAGGTGGTGGATCTGCGCACCCTGCGGCCGCTGGACGACGAGACGATCCTTGCATCGGTCACCAAGACCCATCGCGCGGTGGTGGTGGACGAAGGCTGGAAGAGCGTCGGGCTGTCGGCGGAACTGCTGGCTCGCGTGATGGAGAAGGGCTTCTACGATCTGGATGCCCCGGTCGCACGCGTGTGCTCGCGCGAGGTGCCCATTCCCTACGCCAAGCATATGGAGGAGGCTGCGATTCCGCAGGTTCCGCAGATCGTGCAGGCCGCCAAAAGGGTTCTGGGCCGTGCCTGAGTTCCGCATGCCCGCGCTGGGAGCCGACATGGAGTCGGGCGTGCTGGTCGAGTGGCTGGTGGAGCCAGGCAGGCAGGTTAAGCGCGGCGATGTCGTGGCAGTCGTCGAAACGCAGAAGGGTGCCGTCGAGGTGGAGATCTGGGAAGACGGCGTAGTCGACGAGCTCAAGATCGCACCCGGCACCAAGGTCCCGGTCGGCGAACTGCTCGCAACGCTCAAGCAAGCCGGTGCGCAGCCATCTGCTCCTGGACCGGCGGCTCCGGAAAGGCCCGCCGTCGCAGAGCCAATCGCCGCCGCGCCCATCGCGGGAAAACCTCCAGCTCGCCCGCCTGTTACCCCTGCGATCCCATCGCGTGAGGCGGCACGACCGAAGGTTTCGCCCGCCGCGCGCCGACTCGCGGAGCAGCTCGGCGTCGATGTGTCCGCGCTTGCGCCCACCGCGGCGGATGGCGTGATCCACGAGACCGACGTGCAACGCGCGGCCCAGCGCCCAACGGTGCTGGCGCCGCAGCCGGCGCCGGCACGGGAGGAGGCACGCGCGCCCACGCCCGCGGCGCCGAAGGCCGACAAGCTGGCAGCGATGCGTCAGGCCATCGCGGCGGCCATGGCCAGGTCCAAGCGCGAGATTCCCCACTACTACGTCGGCACGCAGATCGACGTCGAGCGCGCGCTGACCTGGTTAGCTCAGGAGAACGCTGCGCGCAGCGTCAAGGAGCGCATCCTGTTCGCGGCCGTGCTGCTCAAGGCGGTGGCCAATGCCCTGCAGGAGATCCCCGAGCTCAACGGCTTCTGGGTCGATGGCGGCTTCAAGCCGTCACAGGCCGTGCATCTGGGGGTCGGCATCGCGCTGCGCGGCGGGGGTCTGATTGCGCCTGCGATCCGCGATGCAGATCGCAAGAGCGTGCCGGAAATGATGACGGCATTGAGCGACCTCATTCAGCGCGCGCGCGCCGGCAGCGTGCGCAGCTCGGAGCTGACGGACGCAACGGTGACCATCACGAATCTCGGCGAGACCGGCGTGGAAACGGTATACGGCGTCATCTATCCGCCACAGGTGGCGCTGATCGGATTCGGCAAGGTGGTGGAGCGGCCCTGGGCCGAGAACGGCGGACTGTACGTGCGGCGCATCCTCCACGCGACGCTTTCGGCGGACCACCGGGCCAGCGTCGGCCATCGCGGTGCGCTGTTTCTCGCGGCGCTCGACCGCCTGCTGCAGGAAGCGGAGAAGCTTTGATGACCAGAGACGAGATCAGACAGATCGTGATCGATGCACTGGCTGGCGTCGCACCGGAAGGCGAGTACGATCGCCTCAAGCCGGACCGGCCGCTGCGCGATCAGCTCGACATCGATTCCTACGACTTCCTCAACGTGATCGTCGCCCTGCACGAACGGTTGGGGGTGGACATCCCCGAGGCCGACTACCAGAAACTCCTCACCCTGAACGCCGCGGTGGACTACCTCTCCGGCAGGGCCGGGGCGCGCTAAGGAGGCGCAACCATGCCAGCCAAGCAGCTTCTTTTCCATGACCAGGCCTGGGGCAAGATCCTGAAAGGCGTGAACACGCTCGCCGATGCAGTCAAGGTCACGCTCGGCCCCAAGAGCCGCAACGTCATTCTTCAGCAGGCGTACGGCGGGCCCGTCGTGGCAAACTCCGGAGTGATGGTGGCCAAAGCCATCGAGCTGAAGGACCCGTTCGAGAACATGGGTGCGCAGATGGTGCGTGAGGTCGCTGCGAAAACCTCGGAAGTGGCCGGCGACGGCACCACCACCGCGACCATCCTGGCGCAGGGGATCGTGCGCGAAGGCATGAAGTACGTGGCCGCCGGGATGAACCCCATGGATCTGAAGCGCGGCATCGACAAGGCCGTCGCTGCGGTGGTCGCGGAACTGAAAAGGGTCTCCCGGCCCTGCGCGACCGCCGAGGCCATCGCGCAGGTGGGCGCCATCTCCGCCAACAACGACAAGGCCGTGGGGAAGATCCTTGCCGACGCCATGGACAAGGTCGGCCGCGAGGGCGTGATCACCGTCGAGGATGGGTCCGGACTCGAGAACGAGCTGGAGATCGTCGAGGGCATGCAGTTCGACCGCGGCTACCTGTCGCCGTACTTCATCAACACCCAGGAGAAGCGCGCCTGCATCCTAGAGGAGCCCTATATCCTGATCCACGACAAGAAGATCTCGAGCATCCAGGAGCTGCTGCCGATCCTGGAGGAGATCACGCGGGTCAACCGACCGCTGCTGGTCATCGCCGAGGAAGTCGAAGGCGAGGCGCTCGCCACGCTGGTGGTCAATGCCCTGCGCGGCGTGCTCAAGACCTGCGCGGTCAAGGCGCCGGGCTTCGGCGACCGGCGCAAGGCCATGCTGCAGGACATCGCGATCTTGACGGGTGGCCAGGTCGTCGCGGAGGAGGTGGGCGTCAAGCTGGACAAGGTCACGCTCGAGACGCTGGGGCGGGCCAAGCGGGTGGAGATCGACAAGGACAACACCACCATCATCAACGGCGCCGGCGATGCGGCTGCGATCGAGGGACGCATCAAGCAGATCAAGGCCGATATCGAGGAGACCAAGAGCGACTATGACAAGGAAAAGCTTCAGGAGCGCGCTGCCAAACTGGCCGGCGGTGTCGCGCTCCTCAAGGTTGGTGGGGCGACGGAGACGGAGATGAAGGAGCGCAAGGGACGGGTGGAGGATGCCTTGCACGCAACTCGCGCGGCGGTGGAGGAAGGCATCGTGCCGGGCGGCGGCGTGGCGTTGCTGCGCGCCCGTGCAGCGCTCGGGGAGCTGAAGGGCGACAACGACGACCAGGACGCAGGCATCAAGATCGTCCTGCGGGCCCTGGAGGACCCGCTGCGCCAGCTCGCGTTCAACGCGGGCGCGGAGCCCTCGGTCGTGGTCGATCGCGTGGACAGCGGGACGGGCGGGTTCGGCTACAACGCTGCGACGGGCGAATATGCAGATCTCGTTCAGATGGGCGTGATCGATCCCACCAAAGTCACGCGCAACGCTTTGCAGAACGCCGCTTCGGTGGCCAGTCTCATTCTCACGACGGAGTGCATGGTCGCCGAGATCCCGGAGCCCAAGCCGGCGATGCCGGAGCCTGGCGAGATGGGGATGTGACTCAAGCAGCAGCGGTTCACCGTGGAGGACGCAGAGGACGCGGAGGAAACAGAGTCAGGAGGCCTCCCTCCCCCCGCGTCCGACGAACGCGGGGGGAGGGTCGGGGAGAGGGCAGCAAGCTGCCCGAGGTTCCCGCGCGGCTGGCTTCAACCCGCGCCGGACAGGATGCGCACCTCGCGCTGCGGGAATGGAATCACGATGTTGCGGCCGCGGAAGGTCTCGACAATCGCCTTTTTGATCTCGCCGCCGGCCTGCACGTAGTCGGGCACCTTGACCCACGGCTTCACCGCGATGTTGATGGAAGAGTCGGCGAGCAGCGTGACCTGGATCACGGGTGCGGGATCTTTCAGCACGCGCGGATTGCCTTGCATGATGTCGTTGATTGCGGCGAGCGCCTGGTTGAGGTCGGTGTCGTAGCCCACGCCGACTACGATGTCGAGTTGCCGGATCTGTCCGTAATTGTGCAGGATCTCGCCGACGATCTTGCGGTTGGGGACTACCACCCGCGAGCGGTCCGGATGGCCGAGCGTGGTGGTGAACAGCGAGATCGCGCGCACGTCGCCCTCCTCGCCCAGCATGGATACGTACTCGCCCACGCGGAAGGGCTTGGTGAAGATGATGGTCAGCCCCGCCACCACGTTGCCCAGCACGCCTTGTGTGGCCAGCGCGATGCCTGCGCCGAGCACGCCCAGGCCGGCCAGCAGCGGCAAGAGCTGGATGCCGAGGTTCTGCAGTGCCATGAGCGCGAACAGCGCCAGCACCAGTACCCGAACCAGCCGGACCAGGAGCAGGCGGACAGGCGGTTCCAGATCGAGGCGGGCCAGCGTCCGCCCCATGACCTTCCGACCCAGCGACCGGCAAAGTAGCCCGCGACGATGATGATGACGGCCACCAGCAGCTTGGGGCCGAAGTTCATGCCCAGGTCGATGGCTTGACGCTGGACTTCGTTGATGGTGTCGAGCTGTTCGTTCATGGCGGCCCCGTTCTTGTTGATTGCGGTGCGGGGTTAGCCTAGCAGGCTGCCGAAGCGAAAAAAAGACGCGCTCCCGCCTCCCCTCGCGGAAGGAAGGCCAGGGTGAGGGGCAGATTCGCATCCAACCTGCACCCTCACCCCTGCCCTGTCCCGTCGAGGGAGACGGGGCTTCTTCCCCCTCCCGTGGGCAAATTCAGCGCCGCAGCCAAGTGCGCAACTGCGCAAGACTGCGGGTGTTCAGAACGTCTTTCTTCTCCAGCCAGCCCCGGCGCGCCTGGCCCACGCCGAAACGCAGCCCATCGAGCTCGAACGTGCTGTGGGCGTCTGAGTTGATCGCCACCAGCACACCTTCGTCGCGCGCCATCTGGCAGTGGGTGTCGAGCAGGTCGAGCCGCTGCGGATGCGCATTGACTTCGAGCGCCACTCGCCGGTCCCGAGCCGCGCGGATCACCTTCTGCATGTCCACGTCGTAGGGCTCGCGCTCGTCGATCAGGCGGCCGGTGGGATGTGCCAGGATGCGCACGTGCGGATTGCCGAGCGCCTTGAGTATGCGTTCGGTCTGCTTCGCGCGAGGCAGATCGAACTTGCTGTGAACCGCGGCGACGACGAGGTCGAGCTCTGCCAACACGCTGTCGGGCAGGTCCAGGCTGCCGTCCTCGAGGATGTCGACCTCGATTCCCGCCATTACCGTGATGCCGGCAAGCTCGGCATTCAGCTTCTTGATCTCGGCGATCTGCTTGCGCAGGCGAACGGGGTCGAGGCCGTGGGCGACGGTGAGGCGCTTGCTGTGCTCCGTGATCGCTAGGTAGGCGAGGCCGCGCGCCTTCGCGGCCGCCGCCATCTCGCGGATGGTGTCGTGGCCGTCGCTCGCCTTCGAGTGGGCGTGCAGGTCCCCCTTCAGGTCCGACAGCTCCACCAGCTTCGGTAGCTTGCCGGCTCGCGCGGCCTCGATCTCGCCGCGGTCCTCGCGCAGCTCCGGGGGGATCCAGGGCAGCCCCACTGCCTGGTATACCGACTCCTCGGTCTCGCCAGCGATGCGCTTGTCGCCCCGGAACACGCCGTACTCATTGATCTTCAGGCCCTGCTCCTGCGCCATGCGGCGGATCACGATGTTGTGGGCCTTCGATCCGGTGAAATACTGCAGCGCGGCCCCGTAGCTCTCCTCCGGAAGCACCCGCAGATCGACCTGCATCCCGCTCTTCAGGATCACGGTTCCGCGTGTGGGGCCCTTCGACACCATCTCTGCCACGTCTTCGTAGCGCGTGAACTGCTCCATCACTGGGCTGTCGCCGGTTGCCGCAACGAGCAAGTCGAGGTCGCCCACGGTCTCCTTCATGCGGCGCAGGCTGCCAGCCACTTCTACCTGCTTCACGCCTCTTACCTTGCGCAGATACGCCATCAGGCTCTCGGCATACTGAGCCGCCACACTGAGCTTGAAGCGGCGCGCTTCACCCAGGTGTGCCTGAATCGATTCGAGGATCTTCTGTTCGGTCTTGGCGCCAAATCCCGGGAGCGTCTGGATCCGGCCGTCCTTGGCTGCGCGCAGAAGCTGCTCCAGAGTCTGGATCTCGAGGTCGTGCCACAGCACACGCACGCGCTTCGGTCCCAGGCCCGGCACGCGCAGCAGCTCGGTGACCGCGGGCGGCACCTCCTTTTGCAGCCGTTCCAAGAACTGGCACTTGCCGGTTGCGACGATCTCGCCGATCTTGTTGGCGAGGTCCTCACCGATGCCCGGGATGTCGGTGAGGGCCGTGCCACGCTCCATCAGCGTCTTGACGTCCGTTCCAAGCTCGCCGATGGTTCGCGCCGCGTTGCGGTACGCGCGGACACGGAAGGGGTTCGCACCCTGGATGTCGAGGAGATCGGCGATCTCGTCGAAGATGGCGCTGATGGTGGCGTTGACGACAGGCATGGGTGGATTCCCCGCCGTGCGCCGCTCACTCCTTGCCGTAGTCGAGCGGCCAGCGCGTAGAGAGGTACTCGAGGATGTCGAGGTTGAGCCCGTGCGACTCGTAGGTCCACACCGGCGCGTCTTTCTTGAGCTTGCCGAGCCTGCGATGCTTGAGGTTGACGTCCTCCACCGCCAACTCGTCCCGGGCATATGCAGCGGACTCCTCCGCGCTGTCGGGATCGCCCTTGAGCCACAGCCATTCATTCGCGAAGGCGTCCTGCAGCTGGTCCAGCTTGTGGCAGACCTCATCGTCGATCGGCACCGGCTTCTCCAGCTTCGGATGGTCGCGCGAGTACTGATAGCGCCAACCGCCGTAGACGTCGGAGCCATCGGTCGAGTAGAAGATCGTGTCCGCGTCGGCGAAGAAGCGCTCCAGCTTGAAAAATGCGGACGGGTAGGCGTAATCCTTGAAGCCGATCCACCAGCCATAGACGTCGTCGCCCTGCACGAAGTACGTGACGGCGCACTCCAGGCCGGGGCCGCGTGGGGCGTAGGCGATGTAGGCCTCGGGTTGCGTTGCGAGGTAGCGTTCTGGGGTGGTCATGGCAGGGCCGCTAACTGATCATCTTGAAGTCCTGAGTCCTGAGTCCTGAGTCCTGAGTCCTGAGTCCTGGATCCTGAGCGGACCGTCGTGTCATTACCCCTGCGGCGCTGCCGTCAGGCCGCGCCGATGCGCCCACTCCTTGGCGCGCGCAATGGCGACACGGATGCAGAAGCCCTCATCGTGCCCTTCCTGCAGCAGCGCGTTGGCAATCTCGATCGCCTTCAGCCGCACGACAGGATGCAGGTGCGCCATCGCCGGCGGGTAGTAGTCTTCGCTCCAGGGCATCCTTGCTCCAACGCCTGAACCACGGTGGACACGGAGGAGAGCGGAACGGTAACCAGAAAATGGACTCAGCCTGCTGATGTCGGTCGTTGCAGAGCTTCGGTGCTATACGTCCCGTCGATCAGCCATCTCTTCCTCCGTGTCCACCGTGTCCTCCGTGGTTCAAGCTTTAGGACCTGCGCTACCGGGACCAGTGAACCCGCACCAGATACTCATCCGGCGAGTACTTGATCTCCAACCCGCCCTGATAGGCGTGGTGCAGGGCGTCGCCGATGCGGCGGGCGAGGTGCAGGTCGGTGGTCGTCACCACCGTCTGCCCGCCCTCCTGCTTGATCGCCAGGATCCGCTCCATCGGATGCTCGGCCTTGGCACGTTCTTCCTCGTTGCGCACCAGGTGCATGATCTCGTCGCGGTGCTTGGCAAGGAACTCGCCGTCCAGCGTGACGTAGCCAGCCGGGAAGTCGTCTTTCGTACGCTGGCATGCCGGGCAGATGTGCTCGTGCGCGCCATCGGGTCGGGGCTTCCAGTGCCAGACCCCGTGCTCGTACAACACCCCGCAGGTCGGACACACCGACGGCTCCTTCGGCTTGTAGCGTGCCTTGTAGGGATCGTGTACCAGTTCCTCGATCTGACGGTCGCGGCGCTGGCGCTCCTGGCTGCGGATCTGGTCGTGTGTGCCCATACTGGTTGTCTCCTTATGCGTTGCCGGCGAGCCGGGCAAGCATTTGCCGCGACTCCTTCCGGATTTCCTCGTTATCCACGCGCTCGGTGTCGAAAGTGGTAGTGACTGCCCGCTCCTCCTCGGACAGTGGCTCGCAGGTGCGAAGCTGATGCTCCAGGACCTCGACGCCGGCCTCCGACGCGTCGCGCGACTCATGCGCACGGCGCAGAACGCGGCTGCGCAACACCTCGGGCGGGGCGGTGAACTGTGCGATCCCGAAGGGTACGCCGAGCCGCCCTGCCAGCTCGCGGAAGGCATCGCGGTCAGCGCGGCGCAGGAACGTCGCGTCGACCAGCGCGATGCAGCCGCCGCTGACCACATCCTCTGCAGCGGCGGCGAGTCGGGCATAGGTGGCGCGGTTCGCCTCGGCGCTGTAGATCCCGGCGCCCACGGCGGCGCCGGTGCGGGCGGTGGCCGCCAGCCCCTGCAGGCGCTTGCGCTCGACGTCGGAGCGCACGCGGATGGCGCCGAGGTGCTCCAGGATCACCTGCGATGCCGTGGTCTTTCCGCTTCCGGACAGTCCATAGTGCACGATCAATGCCGGCCGCATCTGTGTGGCGAAGCGATGCGCAAGGGCGAGATGGCTGCGGCACTTCTCCGCCAGCGCGGTTCGCTGCGCAGCCAATAGCTCGGGCTGCGCTGCGCGGATGCCGGCAACCTTGGCCCGCACCAGGGCGCGGTACACCATGTAGTAGCGCAGCAGGCGCACTCCAGCGTAGTCGCCGGTTCGCTGCAGGTAGGCGTCCAGGAAGCGCCACGCGAGATCGCCGCGGCGGCGCTGCTCGAGGTCCATACCGAGGAAGGCGACCTCGCTGATGATGTCGATCCAGCGCAGCTGCTCGTTGAACTCGATCGCGTCGAAGATGCGCACCTGCCCGTCCACCAGCACCATGTTGCCCAGGTGAAGGTCGCCGTGGCACTCACGCACGAACCCCTCCTGCTTGCGCTGCCGGAACTGGTCCTCCAGCGCTGCGTGCTGCGTCTGCGTCCATTGCCGGAGCGCGTCGAGAGCGCAGCGGTCGGCAACCCCTTCAACCAAAGGCGCGAGCTGCTCGAAGTTCTGCCGGGCCGGCGCCATCACGCTCTGCGGCGTGCCGAACTTCGTGTCCGGTCCGGCCGGTGCAAGGCTTGCGTGGAAAGCCGCAACCTGATCCGCGATGACGTCGATCAGCGCCGGCGTCAGCTCGCCCCGGGCGAGCACCTGCTCCAGCATGCCCTCTTGCGGGAACTGGCGCATCTTCACTGCATACTCGATAGGGGTGCCGCTTCCTTCCATGCTGGGGCGATCCGCGCTCCCCGTGATCGGCACGACGTCGAGATAGAGCTCCGGGGCCAGCCGGCGGTTGATGCGCAGCTCCTCGAGACAGCACTGGCGCCGCTTCTCGAGCGTGGAGAAGTCCAGAAACCCCAGGTCGAGCGGCTTCTTGATCTTGTACGCCCAAGTGCCGGTCAGGAACACGTGCGAGATGTGCGTCTCCAGGTGCACGACTTCCGCCGGTGCAGGTGAGTAGGCGCGCGGCTGTGCCAGCGCTCGCGCCAACCGGACCGCGTCAGAGGGCTGCACCCCCTGCAGCGGTCGCGTTTCCTGCAACTGCGGCGCGATCATGTCCAGCTCCAGCGCGCCGCCCCGCGCTCACCCTTCTTCGCCGGTGAGGCCGGCGCGGCTCTTCTGCCGCCAGGTCATGTCATGGTGCTTGGTGTCCCCGCGCTGTTTGCGGCCATACTCCTCGAGCTGGCGCTTGGCTGCGTCGAAAGCATCGCGCAGCGCGACATACACATCCTCGTGCAGATCGCGATTGACCACCAGCTCGCTGCCGGGCACGCGCACGTCGATGCGTACGTTGAACAGCTTGCCCTGGTGCTTGTGCCTGGCAGGCATCTCCACCGCGACATTGCAGCCCGTGATCTGCGGGTAGAACTCCTCCAGCTTGGCGACCTTCTCGCGGATGTGCGTCTCCAGGGCCTCCGACGGCCCGATGTCGCGCAGGGTGATCTGGACGGGTCGTTGCATGCGGTATCTCCTCCTCGAGCGTGGGTCAGACCTTGCGGACTTCGGATTCGCGGCGTTGCTCGCGCGCGATCATCCGCGCCAGTGCGGTCATCTCTTCGGCCAGCAGATCGACGAAGTCGTCGGCCGAGACGATCCCGACCAGCGTGCCGCGCTCGTCCACGACCGGTAGCCGCCGCACGCCCTTGGCGCGCATCAGCTCGATGGTCTCGGCCACACCGTCACGCTCGCGCACCGTGGCCACCTCCGCCGTCATGACCTCGTCGACCCGCAGACCGTCCGGGTCGAGGCCTTTGGCGACGATCCCGACGGCGATGTCCCGGTCGGTCAGCATGCCCACCGGCACACGCCCCTGGCTGGTCTCGTCCACCACCACCAGTGCGCCCACGTGGTATTCGCGCATCAATCGGGCTGCCTCCCGCACGTTCATATCTCTGCGGGTGAGCACGACTTCGCGGCTACAGATCTCGCCGATTGCCATTTGAGTTTTCCGAGCTAAGGGTTTCGAGTTGCGCGCCGCAGTTCAAGATTTGGGCTTATCCGCGGCTACCGGATACAGGATAGGCGGCCTGCCTCACCCCGCCTTTGACCCAGGTCAACCCGGGGGTGGCTGCCACCGGCGTCAGCCTGCCGAGTCGGCGGTCTGCTCGTGGTCGACCCGTTCCGCCAGCTCCCTGAGAGCATCCGACACAGTCACGGGATAGGCGGGGGCCGGCTCGAGCTCGCGCAGGGCCGCAGGCAGGCGGCTCAGCTCGGTGCGGCAACGCTCGCGGGCCTGGACCAGGGTTTCGAGACCAGGCAGGCGCCTGCCGCCCTGCATCACCGGGCGCAGCAGCGGCTCACCGGTGCGGGACTCGTGCTCGAGCCCCAGCAGGTCGCCGCTCATGCGGCCGCCGGCATCGTAGCTCCGAAACACCTGCTTGCGCCCTGGCCAGGTGGCCTTGCCCTCCGAGCGCTTCCGGCGCGCGCGGCCGGCGTACTCCTGCAGCTTGTAGGCGCAGTCCAGCGTAGGCACGTCGTAGGAAGCATCCATGCCACTGCCGATGCCGAAGCCGTCGATGGGCGCGCCCTTTGCGACGAGGAGGTCGCGCAATGCGAACTCGTCGATGCCACCGCTGGCGAAGATCTTCACCTCGCGCAACCCCCCGTCGTCGAATATCTTGCGGACCTGGCGGGCGTGCTCGGCAAGATCTCCGCTGTCCAGACGCACCGCGCGAATCCGGATGCCCTCTCGTTCCAGCTTGGGCGCCAGCTGCACGATCTTGCGCGCCGCCGCTTCTGTGTCGTAGGTGTCGATCAGCAGGGTGATGTTGTCCGGGTGACTGCGCGCGAAGTTTTCGAACGCTTGCGTCTCGCTGTCGTGCGCCTGGATGAACGAGTGGGCCATGGTGCCGAAAATCGGCACGCCGTAGCGCTGGCCGGCGAGCACGGTGGCGGTGCCGGACATCCCGGCGAGGTAAGTAGCGCGCGCCGCATACATTCCGGCCTCTGCGCCGTGCGCCCGGCGCAGGCCGAAATCCACCAGCAGCTTGCCGGGTGCCTGCAGGACTGCGCGCGCGGCCTTGCTCGCGATCATGGTCTGGAAATGCAGGATGTTCATCACCCGCGTCTCCACCAGCTGCGACTCGGGCAGCGGCGCGACAATGCGGATGATGGGCTCGTTGGCGAAGCACACCGTGCCCTCGGGTATGGCCCAGACATCGCCGGTGAAGCGCAGCCTGGACAGCTGCTCGATGGTGCCGCCGCTGAATTGCTTCTGCCCCGCCAGCCAGTCCAGCTCTTCGGGCAGAAACGCCAGGCTCTCCAGGAACTCGACCACCTGCTCCAGGCCGGCCGCCACGAAGAAGTTGCGTGCCTTGGGCGGCAGCCGACGGAAGAACAGCTCGAACACGGCGGTATCGGTCATCCCCTGCTCGTAGTAGGTCTGGAGCATGGTGAGCTGATACAGGTCGGTGAGCAGCGCGCTGGCGCCGGGATCGCGGGACTGCATCTGCGTCGCAGAACGGGAGATCGTAGGAGCCTCGGATCATACCACGCAGGTTCGGGCGGTCAGGCGACTGCCCGGAGACGGAGAAGCGCTCCCTCCCTTACAAGGGGT
>DAIQQA010000122.1:0-15699 GCA_036787045.1 Burkholderiales bacterium
CTCGCGCTGCGACATGGGCCCGACAGCGTTACGCGCGGGCAGGCTCGCGCGCTCGTTGCGCGAGTCCGGTGTTCAGGTCGACTGGGGGGCGATCGTGTCTACCGATGCTCAGACAGACACGGACGCAACGGCGGCCGTAAGCGCGCTGTGCGTGCGGCTCGCAGGCGAAGTGGGCAGCGCCATGCGCGAAGGCTGCCTGCCCGTCGTGCTGGGCGGCGATCACACCTGCGCAATTGGCACCTGGGCCGCGGTCCGCCGGAATCTGCACGCGTCCGGGCCGCTGGGTCTGATCTGGATCGACGCCCACCTGGACAGCCATCTACCGCACACCACGCCCAGCGAGGCGCTGCACGGGATGCCGATGGCTTGCTTGCTCGGTCACGGCGACCCGCGCCTCGCGCAGCTGTTCGGCGCAGCGCCTGTACTCGACCCCGCACACGTGTGCTTGATCGGCGCACGCAGCTTCGAGCCCGACGAGGCAGCACTGCTGATGCAGATGGGCGTGCGCGTGTTTCCCATGGAAGAAGTGCGTCGGCGTGGGCTCGCGGCAGTCTTCGTCGAAGCTCTGGGCATCGTGCAGACCGGCACCGCGGGGTTCGGCATATCCATCGACCTCGACGCGCTGGATCCCGAGGACGCACCCGGGGTCGGCACGCCCGTCGCCGGAGGCTTGCGCGGCGCAGCGCTGGCCGAAGTCCTGAGGCATCTGCGTGGCAATCCACTCTTGCAGGCCGTGGAGATCGCCGAGCTGAACCCGGTCCTGGATGAGGACGGGCTTACCGCCGTCCGGGTCGCCAGCCTGCTCGACGCCGCCCTGGCGCCACAGGGAGCGATTTCAGCGATCGAGCTCGAGCAGCGTTACGCAGCCCACATCTACCATCCCTTGCCGGTAGTGCTCGCGCGGGGCAGCGGGGTGTACCTATGGGATCAGTCCGGCCGACGCTACATCGACATGATGAGCGCCTACTCGGCGCAGAGCTTCGGCCACTGCAATCCGCGCCTGGTGCGGGCGCTCACCGAGCAGGCGGGCACGCTGGGCGTGACCTCGCGCGCGTTCTACAGCACACGCCTGCCGCTGCTCATGCAGCGCCTCTGCCAGCTCACCAGACAGCACCAGGGCATCCCGGCCAACACTGGACTGGAAGCGGTGGAAGTGGCGTTGAAGGCCGCGCGCCGCTGGGCCTACAAGGTCAAGGGAGTTGCCACTGACCGTGCCCAGATCATCGCCTGCCGCAACAACTTTCACGGCCGCTCCATCGCCATCGTCGGCATGTCCTCCGAGCCCGAGTATCGCGATGGGTTCGGGCCGTTTCCGCCCGGCTTCAAGCTGATCCCGTTCGGCGATGCCGAGGCGCTTGCCGCGGCGATCACGCCCGAGACGGCGGCCTTCGTGGTGGAGCCGATCCAGGGCGAAGCCGGCATCGTGCTTCCTCCGGACGGCTACCTCGCGCGCTGTGCGCAGATCTGCGCACAGCACAACGTGCTGCTCATCTGCGACGAGGTGCAGACGGGTCTCGGGCGCACCGGCCGCCTGTTCGCGTGCCAGCACGAAGACGTCCAGCCGGACGGCATCATCCTGGGCAAGGCGCTCGGTGGCGGCTTGCTGCCGGTGTCGGCCTTCCTCGGGAGGCGCGACGTGATGGAGGCCTTCACGCCCGGCAGCCACGGCAGCACTTTCGGCGGCAACCCGCTGGCAGCGCATGTGGCCCTCGAGGCGCTTGGCGTCCTGGTCGACGAGCGGCTGGCCGAACGCAGCGCCTGGCTGGGCGAGCACCTGCTCGCTCGGCTCAGGGGCCTGAAGAGCCCGCTCATCCGTGCAGTGCGCGGCCGTGGCCTGTTCGTGGGTGTGGAGTTCGATCCGGCGCGAGTCAGCGCGCGCACCGTCTGCGAGCGATTGCTGAGCCACGGCGTGCTCAGCAAGGAGACGCACGAAACGGTCGTGCGCTTCGCGCCTCCGCTCACCATCACTCGCGAGCAATTGGACGGCGCCGTGGACGTCTTCGCGGCCGTGCTGCGGGAGCTGGAGCAGCGGCTGCCTGCTGCAGCGTGAGCAGTTGCGCAGTACGTTCGATGCGCCCGTCTGCCTGCGCCGGACGGGGCTTGCGCGCTACCGCGCCCAGTAGCAAGCAACACCCACCGAGGCAGCGCCACCATGATTCCGGCTGGTTACATGGCGAAGCGGGTTAGCCTACGGCCCGAGTGGATCAAGGCCGAGCGCGTAGCGGACATCTACTCGGTCAGCGGTTGCGTATCGAAGGACTTTGCCGACTACATCAAGTACTGGAAGCACAATGGCTACTGGTTCTTCGACTCCCCAGAGATCATCCTTCGGCTGGCCCGGCAGAACTCCATCGATCTGACCGGCGTGAGGCTGTTTTTCTACGAGGTCCACGAGCTTGAGTTCGCTGACACCGAAGGTCGGTGGACGACCTTCGAGCCTGAGCCTTCATTCACAACCCAGGTAGTCCTGCCCGCGGAGAAAGCATTGGAGGGTTACGACGTCGTAACGTTCTTTGCGAAGACAAGCGCGGAATGTTCCCCACTGTCGTGCAACTCGTTGGCTGCCGAGGTAGAAACGAATCAGCACTGCTTGCTGGATTCCTTCGAGCGGGCCCAGCAACTGCTGGAGGAGGGGAAATTCAAGAACACGGAACCTGGGCCCTATCGGATATTTGCCGTGTACTCCACGCAGTGGCCCTGACGTGGGGCCGCAGGGGACGCGGGGAACAGCGCCGTCGTGCTTGCAACTTCGCCTCCGCGCGCGCCCTTGCCACAGCGGCAGACGTCAGTCCGACATCCTCAGTTGGTTAGTCGGCGATCGAGCACCCGCCCATGATCGACCTCCCAGAGCTGGGCGGGCGCAAGCGACCAGTGGACTGGAACAATGAATTGCAAAGCACACTCCCTCTCCCCTTGCGCGAGAGGGTCGGGGGGTGGGGTGAGGGGTATTGATGAATCGGCTGTTGCAGTCCTCCAGGACTGGAGGGATAGAGTTGCCCGCTTCGGGAGCCCGAAAGGTCTATGCTATTGGAGACTTCTCTCCAGTACCAGAGACAAGTCTCGAAGACAAGACTCGGCTGTGCCGGGTACCGGACGACAGCTTCGACTTTCTGGGCTACACCTTCGGGAGGTGCTACTCGCCCAAGACGGGACGGGCCTACATAGGTTCCAACCCGTCGAAGAAGAGTATCAAGCGGCTGATCGAATCGATCGGCGAGCTCACCGAGAGAAAGCACTTCCACCATGAGGCCGCCGACCTGGTGCGCGCCCTCAATCGCAAGCTGACTGGCTGGGCCAACTGCTGTCTGGGCCCGGTGAGCAAAGCGTACTGCGCGATTGACGCCTACACCAGCCGGCGGCTGCGCCAGTGGCTCTGTGGCAAGCATCGGCATCGCGGCCGGGGATACCAACGCTACCCGGCGCACTACCTCTAGGAGCAGCTGTCGCTCGTGCGCCTGTCGCTGCGAACGCAGGACCCTGCCGTGGGCGAAGGCATGAGGTCTTGTCCGAGAGCCGGATGCGGGAAATCCGCCCGTCCGGTTCGATGAGCGGGATGTGGAAACGGGATCATGCTCCGACAATTGACGCACCGCCAGACGACAAGGGGCGGCAACAGTCGCGTCGGGGCTACAATTACCGCGCCACATTTCGACTCTACCGTTACGATAGTGCCTAGAGCAGCGAGATTCTGGAGTCGCTTCATTGTTGTGACGATTGCGCTAGCCATCGCAGGCTATTTCCTATTCCACCTCTGGCTGCATCATCAGGCGCAGAAGGTCTTGCCGAATCCATGGCCTCGGCTACTTCCGAAATTCCACATACCCCAGAGGGGCCGCCGAAGATGGAGACGTGCGTCGGGAATACAAAGCCTGGCAGACGAGCCCGCTTCCGAAAGAGTGGGTGGCGAACGAGGCGGAATCTCGAGGACTGTGGTCTGGGCTGCCTTGTGTGCATCTTGATGAATCCTTCGCCTCTCAATTGCGGACGGCAGCAAAGTCTCCGGGCTCGTACTATACGAGTAACACCTGGGCGACATTGGTCTTGATTCCCCAGATGAAGGTAGTTATCTACAGTTGGTGGGACTAAGCACTGCGCCCAACGGTGGCGTCAAGCGGAGCGCCAAGCAGCGGCGCTGCTTGGTACCCGTCGCGCTTCGCGCGCCGGCGCCCGCTTACGCCGATCGTTCGGCGGCATAGAGACGCGCTTGCGAGCACGGGCCGGGGTCAGCCTATCTTCGGCTGGGCGAGGACCGGGGATCGGTTGCAATATATGCACGGTGTGCATATACTGGCCACGTGGCCATCGAATTCGATCCGAAAAAGAACGCCATCAACCTTCGAAAGCACGGGGTACCGCTTTCGGAAGGAGATGGCGTGCTCAACGATCCGTTGGCCCTGACAATCGAGGATCGCGCTGCTGCGGGCGAACAGCGCTTCGGGACGATCGGTACCAATATCTTTGGCTCATTGATGGTTGTGGTCTGGACCGGCCGTAGCGAGGACATTCGCCTCATCTCGGTGCGGAAGGCTGAACCCAAGGAACGGCGAACCTATGAAGAAGGAGTATGACTTTTCGAAGGCTCGGCGCGGCGCAGTGGTAACCCCTGCCGGAAAGACGCGAATCACGATTTACCTGGACGACGAAATCGTTCAGGAGTTCAAGAAGCAGGCTGAGAAGACCGGGAAGGGCTATCAGACTTTGATAAACGAAGCGTTGAAGACCCACCTCGGAAGGAAGGAGAAGGCCCTTACCGCGGACCTGGTGCGGAAGATCGTACGCGAAGAGCTGGCGGCAAACGGCTGATGCATCGAGTTAGAGCAGAGCATCGGCCACAGATGCCGCCTATAAACGCGCTGAACCGGACGCACAAACAGCGGCGCTGCGCTTGCTGTTGCGGCCCGCTGATGCGCGGCGTTGGGCGTCATGAGCACGGTCATTTCGAAGTTCCGAGAACGGTACGGGCGCGGACGGATCGAGATTCTGTTTCTCGCTGAATCCCCGCGATACAGGCGGACGGTGCCCCGGTGAAGGGGATCTTTATTAGCTATCGGCGTGACGACGCCGCCGGCTGGGCCGGGCGCCTCGTCGCGGACCTGGGCAAGCACCTCCCCGACGACCACGTCTTCCACGACATCGCCGCGATCGGGGCGGGCGAGGATTTCGCGCAGGCGATCCAGCGCGCGCTCGGCTCGTGCGCGGTTGTCCTCGTGATGATCGGACCGAACTGGCTGAGCGCTCGCGATCGCCGGGGAGAGCCGCGGCTGGGTCAGATCGACGACCCCGTCCGGGTCGAGATCCAGATCGCGCTGAGCCGCCCCGATCTGCTGGTCGTGCCGGTGCTCGTCGGCGGCGCGGCTATGCCCGCGCGCGACGAGTTGCCCGACGACCTCGGTGCGCTCTCGGCTCGAAACGCCGCAGAAGTATCCGACGCGCGCTGGGACTTCGATGTGGACCAGCTGGTCCGGCAACTCACGCGGACGCGCAGGGGAGACAAACGCGCGAGCTGTTCGAGTTCGAAACCCGTCGCGGCGAGGTGTTCGGTTCGAATTGGGTCCAAGGGGGTACCGGCAGGTTCGCCTTGCTGGATGGGAAGATCGAGGAGGACCGCCTCAAGTTCTGCATTCAGCTGCCGGCTCAGGTGAGAAAGGGTGACGGCTGGGGGTACACAGACTATCGCGAGTGCTTCGACGGCATCGTCGCTCGCGACGAGATCCGTTTCATCGCCACGAACTACATTGGCCATCCGTCATTCTCGCCGGAAACGCGGACGTTCACGGCGCGCAGGGAGTCTGAGTGAGGGGCGGACGTGGCTCAAGCGGATCCCGCTGCTCGTACGCGTCGCTCGACGTCGTGGCCGTCGCCGTGCACTTGGGGCTATTCGCCAGAGTCCTCGCCGCAAGTCTGGGTGTGCTCTTGGAACGATACTGGACTGTTGACGCTCGAACTACATCGTCTCAAGACTGCCTATTGGGACGCTTGTCCATGTCGTGCTTTTGGCCGCATGTCTCTATGTCCTCGTACTGCGGCCCCGCGGCAAGTTCGTCGGCCACATAGTGACGCCCAACTCGATGCACTGGACCCGCTACAGCGGGCCGGTGATCTCTGCCGTTGGGCTGCAATGACAGCGCGCACTTGCGCGAGCGTTGGGGCACGGTGACGGCACGCAACAAGTCGGTCCGAGGGCTTGGCGTATGGTCCGCGGTTCTCTGCACTATCTTCAGCCTTGCATATGTTGTGGCACAGCTCGGCGAATGGGTGGGACTGTTCGGGTCGGCCGGTGGTCCTCACAGTCGGAGCACATCCCTTGGCCTGGTTGTGCTCCTCACTCCGTCGCTTCTCCTTGGGGTGTCGTTCGTCGTGCTCACGGTGAGCATCCACTACTACGCTGAATCATCCGCACGGATCTGGAGCCATCTTGCCGTCGTCTTTGCGTCAATGTACGCCACGCTCATTAGCATCGTTTATTACGTACAACTGGCGTTCGTGATACCTCGGCTCGCGCGGAGCGACGCGGAAGGCATCCAGCTTCTGATCTTCGAGCCATTTGATTCCTTTCTGTACGCCGTCGACGTGTTCGGCTACAGCCTTATGAGCCTCTCGACACTGTTCGCTGCGGCGGTATTCAGAACGCAGGGTCTTGAGCGCTGGATACGCTGGGCTCTCATAGCAAACGGGTGTCTCATACCGTTTCTGTCGCTTCAGATGTACTACCCACCGCTCATCTGGGGCGGTAGTTTGTGGGGCATTCCGTTTCCGACCGCAACTTGGCTGCTAGCGATACACTTCAGCCGCCTGGAGGTGCATTGAGAGATGCAGGTTCTTGAGAGGCATTGCAGCTCGAGTCACGCCCTGAGGTAGGGACTTGCCTCGAAAGAGTAGACACCTCAACCTCACGCTCGAAGGAGGTGATTGCCTGGGCGGTCTTCCCTTTGAGCATCAAGACCGCTGCAACATGGGGACCGTTGGGGGGCCGCGAGTGTTGCGGCCAACGGGTGTCCCGCGAGGGACAGGCCGGGCGCGATGGGGCGGCGAGGAGGTTCGTAGTCCCGTTGAAGCTGGGTGGTGCTGCACAGCAACCCCCGGATGCGCGAAGCGCAAGGTGCGCTGCGGCTACAACACCTTGCCGCTTGCGTCGTCGATCAGATGCATGTGGTTGAGGTCGGCGACCAGGCGCATGCGCTGGCCGGCTTGTGCGCCGGCGTTGGGGTTGACGCGACCGCACACCTCCACACCGTTGACCCCGAAGTAGACCAGGGTCTCCATTCCCATCGGTTCGGTGACCTCGAGGGCGACCTCGAACACCTCCTGGTTCGGCTCCTGCTGCGGGCGCTGTTCCAGGATGTGCTCGGGACGCAGGCCGAACAGCAGCTCGCTGCGGCCCGCGTACGGACGGTAGCGGGCGGTACGATCGGGTGGCACTGCGAAACCGACTTCCCCGTTCAACCGCACGCGCAGAGCGCCGGCGACCTCCTCCAGCGCGCAGGGGATCAGATTCATCGCCGGTGAGCCGATAAAGCCGGCGACGAACCTGGTGGCCGGCGCGTGGTACAGCTCGTTCGGCGCACCGACCTGCTCGATCAGTCCCGCATTCATGACCACGACACGATCGGCCAAAGTCATCGCCTCGACCTGGTCATGCGTGACGTAGATCGTGGTGGTGCGCACCTTCTGATGCACGCGCTTGATCTCGGTGCGCATCTGCACCCGCAGCTTGGCGTCCAGGTTCGACAGCGGTTCATCGAACAGGAACACCTTGGGATCGCGCACTATCGCGCGCCCCATTGCTACGCGCTGGCGCTGGCCGCCCGATAGCTGCTTGGGCTTGCGCTCCAGAAGCTCCTGGATGTCCAGGATGCGCGCCGCGTTCTCCACTCGTGCCCGGATCTCCGGCTTGGGGACCTTCTTCAGGCGCAGGCCGAAGGACATGTTCTCGTACACCGTCATGTGCGGGTACAGCGCGTAGTTCTGGAACACCATGGCGATGTCGCGGTCCTTGGGCGGCACGTCGTTGACCAGCTCGTCGTCGATCAGGATCTCGCCGTCGCTGATGTCCTCCAGCCCGGCGATCATGCGCAGCGTCGTGCTCTTTCCACACCCGGACGGGCCGACCAGGACGACGAACTCCTTGTCTGCGATGTCCAGGTCGATACCTCGGACCGCGGGTGTCGCGTCGTAGGTCTTGGTCAGCTTGCGCAGTGTCACCTGGGCCATCGCGTAAGCTCTTTGATCAACCCTTGGTTGCGCCCGCTGTGAGGCCGGCGATGTAGTAGTCCATCAGGAAGGCGTAGATGATCAGCGGTGGTGCGGCGCCCAGCAGCGCACCGGTCATGATCTGGCCCCAGTTGAACACGTCGCCCTTGATCAGCGTGGTGACGATCCCCACCGGCAGCACCAGCTGATCGGTGGAGGTCGTGAATGCCAGCGGATAGAGGAACTGCGCCCACGCCACCGTGAAAGCGAAGATGGTGGCGGCGATGATGCCCGGCAGCGCCACCGGAATGAAGATCTTGGTCAGCGTCTGCAGGTAGCCGGCCCCGTCCATCAATGCCGCTTCGTCCAGCTCCTTGGGGATGCTGCCGAAGTAGCCGATCATGATCCAGGTGCAGAAGGGCACCGTCAGGGTGGGATAGATGATGACCAGCACCCACCAGTGGTTGATGAACTCGATTCCGGTCAACTCGCGCAGGTACACGAAGATCTTGAACAGCGGGATGAACAGCAGCGTGTCGGGGATCAGGTAGGTGAGGAACACCCCGGTGGCGAGCGTTGCCGAGCCCCAGAACTTCATCCGCGACAGGGCGAACGCGGCCGGGATGCTGACCAGCATGGTGATGGCGACCACCAGCACGGAGACCAGGGCGGAGTTGCGGAAGAAGGTGAGGTACGTGGGCGAAGTCAGGATCTCGACGTAGTTCTGGATGGTAGGGTCGGACACCCACCAGGGCGCGGTGCCCGCCGAAATCTCCGCGCTGGTCTTGAGCGAGGTGATCAGCATATACACCGGCGGGGTCAGGAAGAAGATCACGAACACGAACAGGAAGACGTAGGACCATAGCAGCGCCCGCTTGCGGTCGCGCTGCATGCTGGTGCGCCGCACCGGTCGGGCATTGCCGCGGAGCACCGCCGTGGCCACGGTCAACCCTCCCCGCCGCGCCTGGTGATGTCGCGGAGAATGAACACCGCGGCCAGGCTCAGAATCGGCACCATGACCAGCGACACGCAGGCGCCCAGCGGGATGTCGTTGCTCTCGATGCCGACCTTGAATGCCCAGGTGGCGAACACGTGTGTCTGATCGACCGGACCGCCGTTGGTAAGCACCCGCACGATGTCGAAGTTGGCGAAGGTCACGATCAGGGAGAACAGCACGGTGATGGCGATGATGTTGCGCATCATCGGCAGCGTGATGAACCACAGCTTCTGCCACCAGTTGGCCCCGTCGATCGCCGCCGCTTCATAGAGCTGCTCCGGCACAGACTTGAGCGCGGCGAGGTACATGATCATGAAGAAGGGTGCACCGACCCAGACGTTCACCAGGATCACGGCGAAGCGCGCCCAGTACGGATCGCCCAGCCACGGCACGGCATCCATCCCCATGCCCTGCAACAGCCAGTTGAAGGCGCTGTAGGAAGGGTCGAACAGCCACAGCCAGGCCAGCGTGCTCATGGCCGGCGGGATCACCCAGGGAATGAGCAGCATCCCGCGCCACTTGCGCTGACCCTTGGTGGGCACGTTGTGAACCATGTGCGCGACGAACAAGCCGATGAGCGCCTTGAACAACACGGCGCTGACCGCGAAGATGATGGACTGCTTGACTACCATCCAGAACGTCTCGCGCTTGAACAGGAAGGCGAAGTTCGCCACCCCGACGAAGCGCTCCATCGACTTGTTGAGCGTGGCCAGGTAGAAGGCGTACAGAGATGGATACAGCACCAGCAGGCCGACGATCAGCAGCAGCGGCAGCGCCATCGCGAACGCGATCGTCGACTTGCGCCGCCACAGCCGCCTGACCCGCGTCCGTGGCCGGACGGCGGACAGACGAACGGAATGAGCAACGACCATCAGCAACCTCCCTTGCAGCCGGCGCCGCCCCGCCCCTATGCGCGCATAAAGCCTTCCAACTCCGACGCGGCCCAGGCGATGACCTTGTCCGGCGATTCCTTGCCTTGCGTGACCTTGGCGATCATCTTGGTGATCGTTGCCTGCGAGTACATCTGCATGGCGATCGGTGCGGGCGCGGGAGTGCCGGGGACCGACTCGATCTCATCCTCGCCCGGCGGGTAATGGGACAGGGTACCCTTGGGCGGGCCCACCTCGGACCAGATCTTGAGATTGCGCAGCCCCGAAAACGCTGGCACGTCGTAGCCGCCGCTGGCCACGACCAGCTGCTCCACGGCATCGCGCTGGGACAAGTAGGTGAGCAGGCTGCGGGCGGCGGCCTTGTTCCTGGAGAACTTCCAGATGCCCCAGTAGAACGGCAGCACCGGCTGGAACCGCCCCTTCGGTCCCTTCGGCGCGGGAAATGTCCAAAGCTGCTCCGCCAGCTTGGGGTTGTCGCGTTTCGCGACCGCCCAGGCGCTGGGAGGGTTCATGATCAGCGCGCCCTTCCCGGAGATCAGCCATTTGTTGTTCGACGCATCGTCCCAGGCGAACACGTCCGCGGGGAGGAACTGCACCAGCCGCTTGGCGAAGTCCAGCGCCTGGCGCGTCGCGTCCGAGTTGACCGTGATCTCGCCCTTGGCGTCGACCAGTTGTGCGCCGTAAGCGGCGAAGATCGCGCCGGCCGAGTCGGTCGAATCGGCGGTCTGGCCCATGCCGATCCCGAAGGGGAAGCCGGCCTTGCTGCACTTCTGCGCGGCGTCGAGGAAGGCCTCCCAGGTCCATTTGTCCGTCAGCGTCTTGTCGGCCGGCGCGCCAGGCGGGTACATCTTGGTCAGATCGAGACCGACGTGCTGCTTGAACAGGTCGATGCGCGCGCAGGGGCCCTTGATCTGGCTGCCTGCGGTGGCCGGTACCGCCACCCAGTGGCCGTCCTGCTTGCCCAGGTATTCCACCGCCGCGCCGGCCTTGCCGTACTTGGCGATCAGCGGCTGCACCAGATCGTCGACCGGCTCCAGGTTCGCCGCCTGGCCCGCGCAATACCAGATGGGAAGCGACAGGACGTCGTGCCCGCTCTTGGCCTGCGCCTCCTGCGCGATGGTCAGCAGAATCTTGTTGCCTTGGGAAGTGATGTAGTCGATCTTGATGTCGACCTTTTCTTTCGCTGCCCATTCCTTGCACAGCTTGGTGAGCGTGTCGTTGGCGCCCGGCACCCAGTGGTCCCAGAAGCCTACTGCCAGCGACCCCGCGGCCCGGGAAGTGTGAACATAGGGCCCGACCACGGCGGCGGTGGCCGCTGCAGCCGAGGTTGCCAGAAAGCGGCGCCGATCGAACCTGCGTGGACTCATTTCCAGCTCCTCCTCTGGATGGACCTGCATCGGTAACGACCGGCTTATGATGCGCGTTTTTGCCGATCGGGTCGAGCGTGCTAGCGTCTAAGCCCTGCACGCAGCGGCAACGGCCAGCGAGCGGCTCGCGTTGACGCCCCTCGACGAATTCGGCAACATCGGAGCGTTGTCCTGTCCGCGCGCGCAGCGGCCGGGCTCCGATCCCGCTCACCACCAGTCCCGATGCTCGCCTTCATCATCCGACGTCTCGGTCAGGCCGTGATCGTGATGCTCGTGGTGGGCCTCATCGCCTTCGCGCTGTTCCGCTATGTCGGCGATCCCGTGGTGTTCATGCTCGGCCAGGACGCGACCCCCGAGGACCGCGCGCGCCTGACCGGGCAGCTCGGCCTCGACCGGCCGTTCTACATCCAGTACGCGGAGTTCGTCGGCCGGGCTGTCCAGGGCGACTTCGGCTTCTCGCTGCGCCAACTGCGCCCTGTGTCGACGCTGGTCGTCGAACGGCTGCCCGCGACGCTCGAACTGTCGATCGTGGCTGCACTGTTCGCTGTTCTGATAGGCATCCCGATGGGCGTCTACACCGCCCTGCGCCGCGACTCCTGGCTTTCGCACCTGTTCATGACCGTGTCGCTGATCGGTGTATCCCTGCCCACGTTCCTGATCGGCATCCTGTTGATCCTGGTCTTCTCCGTCGAGCTGGGCTGGCTGCCTTCGTTCGGGCGCGGCGACACGGTTGCGGTGGGCTGGTGGACCACGGGCCTGCTCACGGTCTCGGGCCTCAAGGCGCTCATCCTGCCGTCGATCACGCTGGGGCTGTTCCAGATGACGTTGATCATGCGCCTGGTGCGCTCGGAGATGCTGGAGGTGCTGCGCACCGACTACATCCGTTTCGCCCGTGCACGCGGCTTGAGCGATCGCGCCATCCATTTCGGCCATGCGCTCAAGAACACACTGGTGCCGGTCATCACCATCACCGGGCTCCAGCTCGGCTCGATCATCGCGTTCGCCATCATCACCGAGACCGTTTTCCAGTGGCCGGGCATGGGGCTGCTGTTCATCCAGTCGGTGATGTTCGCCGACGTCCCCGTGATGGCTGCCTACCTGTGCCTGATCGCGCTGTTCTTCGTCGTGATCAACCTGGTGGTGGATCTCCTGTACTATGCCGTCGACCCTCGCCTGCGCATCGAGCGCACGGCGGCTGCGACCTGAGGAACCCGGCGTGACCAACCCCGTCGAACACATCCGCAGATTTCATCCCGAGCTCACGGCTATCCGGCACGACATCCACGCGCATCCCGAGCTCGCGTTCGAGGAGAGCCGTACATCGCAGATCGTGGCCCAGTGGCTCGGAGAGTGGGGGATCGAAGTGCACCGCGGCCTGGCCAAGACCGGCGTGGTCGGCGTGATCCACGGGCGTCCGGGCGAGCGCGCCGTCGGATTGCGCGCCGACATGGACTGCCTGCCCATGCACGAGACCGGCGGCTTGCCCTACAAGTCCCGGCACGACGGCCGCATGCACGCTTGCGGCCACGACGGTCACACCACCATGCTGCTGGGGGCCGCGCGCTATCTCGCGCAGACGCGCAACTTCGCCGGTACTGCCTATCTGATCTTCCAGCCCGCGGAGGAGCGTGGTGGCGGCGGCAAAGTGATGGTGGAGGAAGGCCTGTTCGAGCAGTTTCCCGCGCACGAGATCTACGCGCTGCACAACTGGCCCGCTCTGCCGGCGGGGCAGATCGCGGTGCGCCCGGGCCCGGTGATGGCCGCGGTGGACGAGATCGAGATCGTGATCCGCGGCAAAGGCGGTCACGGCGCCATGCCGCATTTGACTGTAGACCCGGTGGTCGTCTCCGCGCACGTCATCACCGCGCTGCAGACCATTGCCAGCCGCAACGTGAGCCCGCTGGACGCCGTGGTAGTCAGCATCTGCTCGATGCAGACCAGCCAGATCGGCACCTTCAACGTGATCCCCGACGATGTGCGCCTGGTCGGAACGGTCCGCACCTTTCGCGAAGACACCCGTGTGTTCGCGGAGCGGCGCATCGCCGAGATCGCCGCCGGGGTTGCGGCGGGGCTCGGGGCCAGCGCACAGACTCACTACCGCCGCCACCATCCCGCCACGGTGAACAGCGAGCGCGAAGCCGCCTTCGCTGCGCAGGTCGGCGAGCGCATCTTCGGGGCCGCCAACGTCATCCGCAACGCCGAACCGACCACCGGCAGCGAGGACTTCTCCTACATGCTGCAGGTGCGGCCTGGAGCGTATGTGTGGCTGGGGCATGGAGGCGGGCCGTCCGGGTGCCATCTGCACAATCCGAGCTACGACTTCAACGACGAGATCACTCCACTGGGCGCCGGATACCTGGCGGCGCTGGTGGAGGCGGCCCTGCCGATTGATTCGAAATCAAGTTGAACCACAGGGGCACAGAGACACAGAGAACAGCTGATGGCAACGAAGAGCCGGAGTGCCCGCTCAGGTTCGCCGGTGCGACACAGCGAGCGGTCTCCAGTTAGGAAATCTCTGTGCCTCTATGCCTCTGTGGTGGATGTTGCCTTTTTGCGTTAATTGAGCACAGGAACCTCGCGTGTCACGATCAACGTCTCGCATTCTCCGGACTATCCTGGTTCTTGCCGTCGCTGCCTGCGTGGCCGTCGGCGCGGCCGACGCCAAGACCTTCACCTACGCGGACCAGGGCGACACGCTGTCGATGGACCCGCACATGCTCAACGAGAGCCTGCTGCTCAACTTCACCGGCAACGTCTACGAGGCGCTGATCGGGCACGGCAAGAAGCTCGAGCTGCAGCCGGAGCTGGCGACCGACTGGAAGCGGACCTCCCCTACCGTGTGGCGCCTCAACCTGCGGAAGGGCGTGAAGTTCCACGACGGGAGTCCCTTCACGGCCGACGATGTGATTTTCTCCTACGACCGGGCACGCGCGGAAGGCTCGGACATGAAGACCTATGTCGGGCAGATCAAGGAAATCCGCAAGATCGACGGTCACACGATCGACATCGTCACCATCGAGCCTTTTCCCATCCTGCCCGATGTGCTGCCGCTGTGGTACGTCATGTCGAAGAGCTGGTGCGAGAAGAACAACGCTGTGCGCCCGGTGGACGTGCGCAAGGGCACGGAGAACTACGCCAGCACGCATGCCAACGGCACTGGGCCGTTCATGCTCAAGTCGCGTCAGCCGGGTGTGCGCACGGTGCTCGTCCCCAATCCGAACTGGTGGGGCAAGCCGGAGCACAACGTCACCGAAGCGATCTTCCTGCCCATCGCCAACGCTGCCACGCGGGTAGCTGCGCTGATCTCCGGCGAGATCGACATGATGCAGCCGGTGCCGCTGCAGGATGTGCAGCGCCTGCAGCGCGACCGCAACCTCAAGGTATTGCAGGGCCCTGAGCTGCGCACGATCTTCCTGGGCATGGATCAGAAGCGTGACGAGCTGCTCTTCTCGAACGTCAAGGGCAAGAACCCCTTCAAGGACCGGCGGGTTCGGCAGGCCTTCTACCAGGCCATCGACATCGCGGCGATCGGTTCCCGCATCATGCGCGGCGCGGCCACACCCACTGGCCTGATGGTCGCCCCTGGCATCAACGGCTTCGATCCCGAGCTCAACAAGCGCCTGCCATACGATCCCGCCGCCGCGAAAAAGCTGCTCGTCGAAGCCGGCTACCCGAACGGCTTCGAGGTCAGCATGAACTGCCCCAACGATCGCTATGTGAACGACGCCGAGATCTGCCAGGCGGTGGCGGTGATGCTGGCGCGCATCGGCGTGAAGATCAACCTGGTGGCGGAGACCAAGGCCACCTACTTCCCCAAGGTCCTCTCGCGCAACACCTCGTTCTATCTGCTCGGCTGGACGCCCGGCACCTATGACAGCCACAACCCGCTGTTCGCGCTTTTGTCCACACCCGGCGACGGCGGACAAGGGCAGTTCAACCTGGGCAGCTACTCGAATGCGCGCGTCGACGAGCTCACTCGCGGGATCGCCTCCGAAACCGAGCAGGCGAAGCGTCAGGCCATGATCAGCGAAGCCTTCAAGATCCACGCCGACGACATCGGCCACATTCCCCTGCATCAGCAGATGCTCACCTGGGCGATGAAGAAGAATATCGAGCTGGTCCAGCTGGCCGACAACTTCAACTACCTGAGGTGGGTGGTGGTGAGGTAGGAGTGAAGGGTAGAGGGGTGAAGGGTAGAGGGGTGAAGGGTGAAGGCGTGAAGGGTGAAGGCGTGAAGGGTGAAGGCGTGAAGGGT
>DAIQQA010000030.1:0-39740 GCA_036787045.1 Burkholderiales bacterium
GGGAGCGCGTTGCCATTCCCGGCGCAGGGCCGGAGAATATACGGATAACCATCACGCGCCGCAGCAAACACGGGCCAGAGCGCAAGGATGGAAGCTGGAGGAGAAGCATGCAGCCGCGCCACTTCAAGTTCTGGCCGAAGCACCTGCCCAGGGAATTGTCCTTCCCGAGGACCAGCCTGTTCTACAACCTGGAGGTCTCGGCCGCGCGCTATCCGGACAAGCCCGCGGTGATCTTCTATGACACGCCGCTCGGTTACGGCGCGCTGAAATCCGAGGCGGAGCGGCTCGCAGGCTACCTCCAGCAGCGCTGCGGCGTGCAACGCGGCGACCGCGTGCTGCTGTTCATGCAGAACAGCCCCCAGTTCTTCGTGAGCTTCTACGCGATCCTGCGGGCCGACGCGATGGTCGTGCCCGTCAACCCCATGAACCTCACCGACGAGCTGCGCCACTATGTCACTGACAGCGACGCAAGGGTGATCGTCACTGGCCAGGAGCTCTTCGGGCAAGTCCGGCCACTCCTAGGCGAGGGTCTGGAGCACGCGATCGTCGCCGCCTACGGCGACTACGTGACCCGCGCCACCGAGCTTGCCTTGCCCGACTCGGTCCGGGCGCAGCGCCAGGACATCTCCGAGCCCGGCGTGACGCTGTGGGCAAACGCCCTGCAGGCCGGACTTTCCCCGGCTGCCCATCTTGCCGGTCCGGACGACCTGTGTGTAATGCCCTACACGTCGGGTACGACGGGGCGCCCCAAGGGCTGCATCCACACCCACGCGACGACCATGAGCACGGTGATCATCATGTCGCAGTGGGGCGGCGGGCACCAGGATAACGTCATCCTGGGCACCCTGCCGCTGTTCCACGTTACTGGCATGCAAGGGAGCATGAACGTTCCCATCCACCTCGGCGCGACTACCGTGCTGATGAGCCGATGGGACCGCGAGACAGCAGCGCAGCTCATCCAGCGCTACCGCGTGGACGGCTGGACCAACATCTCCACCATGGCCATCGATTTTCTGGCCAACCCGAATCTCAGCAAGTACGACCTGTCGAGCCTGTCGCGCATCGGCGGCGGCGGCGCGGCCATGCCGGAGGCCGTCGCGCAGCGCCTCAAGGATCTCACCGGACTGGACTATATCGAAGGCTACGGCCTGTCCGAGACGATCGCTCCCACCCACATCAACCCGGACGAGCATCCGAGAAAGCAGTGCCTGGGCATCCCCGTCTGCAACACCGAGGCGGGCGTGATTCATCCCGACACGCTGGCGGTGCTGGGACCGAACGAGATCGGCGAGATCGTCTCCAGCGGACCGCAGATCTTTCAGGGCTACTGGAAGAGCCCCGAAGCCACTGCGGCTTGCTTCATCACACTGGAGGGCAAGCGATTCTTCCGCACGGGGGACCTCGGCCGCTACGATGAAGACGGGTACTACTACATCGTCGACCGTCTCAAGCGCATGATCAACGCTTCCGGCTACAAGGTCTGGCCGGCGGAAGTGGAGTCGATGCTGTATGCGCACCCCGACATCCAGGAGGCCTGCATCATCGGCACCATGGACCCGCACCGCGGCGAGACGGTCAAGGCGGTGATCGTGCTGAAGGTCGCCTCCCGCGGCAAGGTCTCGCCCGAGGAGATCATCGGCTGGTGCCGCGAACACATGGCGGCCTACAAGATCCCGCGCGTGGTGGAGCTCGTGGACAATTTGCCCAAGTCGGCCACCGGCAAGGTGCAGTGGCGGCTGCTGCAAGAGCGTGAGAAGTCTAGAGCATGAACCACGGAGGACACGGTGGACACGGAGGAAAAGCGGGATTCGAATGGCGAACAGGATAGATCGCGAGTCGATGCCGTGACTTGATATGGATCCGTCGAACTGGAAAGCCCCAATCGCGCCGCACCGCGTCGGCAGTCACCGTCACCCTGGTCCTCTCGTTGTTGGTCCTCCGTGTCCACCGTGTCCTCCGTGGCTCAAGATCTGCGCCTGAGATGAAACCCGACGACTACAAGATCTGGCCCAAGGGGTTCCCCAGGAGCCTCACGGTGCCGAAGACTACGCTGTGGTTCAACCTGGAAGCGGCGGCGACGCGCTATCCGGGCAAGCCGATCACCATCTTCTACGACTCGCAGCTGAGCTACGCGCAGTTCCACCGTCAGGCTGAGGCGCTCGCGGGCTTCCTGCACCAGCGCTGCGGGGTGAGCAAGGGGGACCGCGTGCTGCTCGACATGCAGAACAGCCCGCAGTTCATGCTCGCCTACTACGCCTGCCTGCGCGCCGACGCGGTGGTCGTTCCGGTCAGCCCGATGAACGTGACCGAGGAGCTGGAGCACTACGCAGCGGACAGCGGCGCGCGCACCGCCCTGGTCGCGCAGGAGGTGTATACGCAGTTCCGTCCCCTGCTGGGCAAGGGGCTCGAGCACGTGCTGGTCGCGACCTACGCCGACTACCTCACCGCGCCCACGACCCTGAAAGTCCCCGAGCTGCTGACCGCGCCGCGCGCGTCGTTCTACGACCGTAGGGTCACCACCTGGCAGGATGCGCTCGCCGCCGGCCGCGTGCCGGCACCGCCGGCGGCTGGCTGCGACGACCTGTGCGCCATCCTGTACACCTCGGGCACCACGGGCAAGCCTAAAGGGTGCATGCATACGCATAACACCATCATGTGCACAGCGGTGGGCGGAGCGTTGTGGGAAGGCATGGCGCCGCACTCGGTGGCGCTCGCCACCGCACCCATGTTCCACGTCACGGGCATGCAGCACAGCCTCAACGCGCCGATCTTCTCCGGCGCGACCGTGGCGCTGCTTCCGCGCTGGGATCCCGAGGCCGCCGGCTACATGATCGAGCGCTACCGCGTCACCCACTGGGCCAACGTGCCGACCATGGTGGTCGACCTGCTGGCCCACCCGAGCACTGCCGGGCGCGACCTGTCGTCGCTACAGAACATTTTCGGAGGCGGGCTGTCCATGCCGGAGGCGGTGGCGCACAAGCTCTTCGAGCTCACCGGCGTCGAGTACATGGAAGCCTATGGGATGACCGAGACCATCTCCCAGACGCACATGAACCCGCCCGGCAATCTGCGCAAGCAATGCCTGGGCATTCCCACCTTCGATACCGAGTCGCTGGTGGTCGACCCCGACACGCTCGAGCCGCTGCCCTGCGGTGAAACCGGCGAGATCCTGTCGAGCGGCCCGCAGGTCTTCAAGGGCTACTGGAACAACCCGCAGGCCACTGATGCAGCCTTCGTGGAGATCGCAGGCCGGCGCTTCCTGCGCACCGGCGACCTCGGACGCATGGATGCAGACGGCTTCTTCTACATCGCCGACCGCCTCAAGCGCATGATCAACGCCGCCGGCTACAAGGTCTGGCCGGCGGAGCTCGAGGCCACCCTATACAAGCACCCGGACATCAGAGAAGTCGCCATCGTGTCCGCGCCCGATGAACGCCGTGGCGAGACGGTCAAGGCGTACGTGGTGCTCAAGGACGCCGCCGGGAGCAAGCTGAGCGGCGCCGACATCATCGCCTGGTGCCGTGAGCATATGGCAGCGTACAAGGTGCCGCGGCTCATCGAGTTCATCGACGCCCTGCCCCGCTCCGGCACCGGCAAGATCCAGTGGCGCACGCTGCAGGAGAAGGAGTGGAAGAAGTGAGCGCGCTGCTGTGTGCGGGCGCGCAACTTGCTGCGCTCGGGCGCGTCGATACTCCTGGAAAGCGAGCCATGCGCATCCCACTCTGCCTTCCGCTGATACTTCTTCTCCTCGCCGGCTGCGCCAGCACGCCAGCCCCGTCGGGCCCGAGCCTCGCTGAGCAGACATCTGACGGGCACGCCGACCGCGCCGCCGATGTCGCCCTGTCCATGCTCGGCAAGCCCTACCGCTATGGCGGCAACACCCCCAAGGGCTTCGATTGCAGCGGCCTGGTCAACTACAGCTTCGGGCAGGCCGGAATCCGGGTCTCACGCGAGACGCGCACACTCCGCCAGGAGGCGACGCTGGTGCGTACCAGCGCCCTGCGCCGCGGCGACCTGGTGTTCTTCGACCAGGAAGGGAAGAAGTACTCGCATGTGGGCATCTACCTGGGAGCCGGGCGCTTCGTGCATGCTCCCTCCTCCGGCGGCAGGGTGCGCATGGACAGCCTCGAGGCGGACTACTGGCGGAGGCATTTCGTCGAGGCGCGGCGGATATAGGGCAGCTTCAGCGTCGCAACCCTCAAGCCCTACCTCTCACCACGAAGGCACGAAGACACGAAGAAGATCAAGAGCTGGTCGAGTCGTTGGTTTCGCCGAACTGCCGTGTAACCACGCGTTCGAGAGTCCCGGAAGCGACCCCCAGTCTGTCCGCTGACGTTCCCCGGTCCCGGGTTTCTTGGGCGTGCGATGCGAACCGAAGCACTGCTGGCTCGCTCTGCTTCGTTTTGCCTTTCTTCGTGGCTTCGTGTCTTCGTGGTGAGAGGTAGGTAGTAGCCTCCGCCCGCGGTAGAATCCGGGGCACAGCACCTCGGAGGACATCGCCATGAACGCCCCCGACACCGCGCGGCCGCTCGATGCCGTGCTCGAAGCAGACATCCTCTCCGCGGTCGAAGGAAGCGAAGCCGAGCTCACCGCACTCCTCGCCACCCTCGTGCGCTTCCCCAGCCTGCTCGGCGAGGAAGCCTCCGCCCAGGATTTCATCGAGGGCTTGTTTCAGGGCATGGGCCTCAAGACGGTGCGCTTCGCGCTCAGCGACGAGGAGCTATCGCATCTGCCTGGTTACTCGCCGACCCTGGGTCATTGGCACCGGCACGACAATGTGGTGGGCACCCACAAGCCGCGCGAGATCCGGGGCCGCTCGCTGATCGTGAACGGGCACATCGACGTGGTGCCGGTCGGGGCGGAAGAGCTGTGGTCCTCGCCCCCGTTCGAGCCGGTGATCCGGGACGGCCGCATGTACGGCCGCGGCGCGGGGGACATGAAGGCCGGCATCGCTGCCTACATCACGGCGTTCCGCGCACTTCAGCGGATCGGCCGGCAGCCCGCCGCGCCAGTGTTCCTGCAGTCGGTGGTGGAGGAGGAATGCACCGGCAACGGCGCGCTCGCCTGCCTGCACCGGGGCTTTCGCGCCGATGCCGCGGTTATCCCGGAACCGTTCGCCCACACCATTCTGCACGCGCAGGTCGGGGTGCTGTGGTTGACTGTGGAGGTGCAGGGCCGCCCGGCTCACGTGATGGCGGCGCGCAGCGGGATCAACGCCATCGAAGCCGCGTTCGCGCTGTTCCAGGGCCTGAAAGCGATGGAGGAGGAGTGGAACGCGAAGCGCCATCCAGCGTTCGCCGACCATCCCCGCCCGATCAACATCAACCTCGGCAGGATCCAAGGCGGCGAGTGGACCTCCTCGGTGCCCACACGCTGCGTGATGGACATCCGCGTGGGGTTCTACCCGGGAATGAGCGTGGAGGAGGCGAAACAGGCGGTGGAATCGCGCTTGCGGGACACAGCTCGCGACGATCTGCGCCTGAAGGACGTGCGCTGCCAGGTGAGCTATGCCGGGCTGCAGGCCGAGCCGCTGTTGATCGACACCGGACACCCCATGATCGGCGTACTCGGCGCGGCACACGAGCGGGTGTTCGGCGCGCCGGTGCAGTTACTCGCCAGTTCCGCTACCACCGACGCTCGCTTCTTCAATCTCTACGGCAGCATCCCTGCCACTTGCTACGGACCGGAGTCCAGCGATATCCACGGCATCGACGAGTCGGTCTCGCTCGCGAGCACGCTGCAGGTGACCAAGGTGCTGGCGCTGTTCATCGCTCGCTGGTGCGGCACCGAACCAGCCCGGCAGGGGGTGAAGGAGACGTAGCTGTCGCGGGCCGACCGGGGCCGCTGCGCAACCCCGCAGTCGAGTTGCCCCGGCTGATGCCGCAGGCATTGCTGCGCGTCGTGCCCTCGGCTAGCATCGCGTGGGTATCGCATCAACCCTGGCTGAGTGGCAGTCCAACCCAAGGAGACCATCAATGAGCTTCACGTCAGAGTTCAAAGAGTTCGCCCTGAAGGGCAACGTCATGGATCTCGCCGTCGGCGTAATCATCGGCGCCGCATTCGGCAAGATCGTCGCTTCGGCAGTCGAAGACCTGATCATGCCGATCATCGGCCGCATCATCGGCAAGGTGGATTTCTCCAACCTGTACGTCGCGCTGGCAGAGATCCCGCCAGAGGTGCCCAACACGCTCGTCGAGCTGAAGAAGGCCGGCGTTCCGGTCTTCGCTTACGGCAACTTCATCACCGTCCTGATCAACTTCGTCATACTCGCGTTGATCATCTTCCTCATGGTCAAGCAGATGAACCGGCTCAAGCGCGAGGCCCCACCCGCGCCACCGGCCGCTCCACCGGAGGACATCGTCCTGCTGCGCGAGATTCGCGACGCTCTGAAAAAGTGAGACCTCCAGCAGGAACGCAAAGGACGCAAAGAAGACCGGAAACAGCGGATCATCGCGGCGCGCGGAGGACCGAGGGTCAGCCGATCGCCTGCGAGGGCTGCCAGGGCGCCCTCCCAATCAAGTTAACTCTGGGTTCCTTCGCGGACGCCTTTCGCGCGCCTTTGCGTCCTTCACGGTGAAAGGTTCTCTGGGTGGCCTCGCACCGTATCTGCGCACGGTGAGGGGCGAGCGCTGCACGGGCAACGCGTGACAGGGGCGTTCGTCAACGGCGCGCGCTGCGCATGAGCCAGGCCACCACCATCCCTGCGACGAAACCGCCGATGTGTGCACCGTGGGCCACGCCGGAGGCTCCCTGCGTCATGACGAAAGGCAAGATGTTGTCCAGGATGAGATAAAGCACCAGCACCAGCGTTGCGCTCACGTGCACGGTGCCGACGTAGAAAGGGAACAGGAAAACGAACAGCCGTACCGTGTTGCGCGGGAACCAGACCAGGTAGAACCCCAGCACGCCGGAAATCGCGCCGGAAGCGCCCACCAGCGGGATCGGGGATCCGAGGTTGAACATGGTCTGGAACAGTGTGGCCGCCACGCCGGTGGCGAGATACCAGAACACGAAGGGCACAACGCCCAGGCGGTGCTCCACGTTGTTCCCGTATACCCACAGGTACAGCATGTTGCCGGCAAGATGCATGAAGCCCGCGTGCAGAAACATGCCGCTCACGAGCGTGACCAGGCTCGGATCGCTGGCCCGGAAGCCCCAGCGGAACAGCACCAGATCGTAGGCGCTCATCTGTTCGAGGAGCTCCTGCACGGAGGTGCCCGGCGGCACCAGCGGCATCAGCGCCCGCAGGTACGTGGCGAGCGCCGGGTCGCTCGGGTCGGGCGGCCGCATGCTGAGCGGCAGCGCAATCAGCACGAACACTGCGACATTCAGCGCGATGATGGCGATCGTCGCGGCGGGCAGGTGGTCGGAGGGGTTCGGCTCGTCGCCGACGGGGAAAAGCATCGGGGCCAGGGCTGACTGGGACGACGCGATTATAGGACCTCGCCAGCCGCTCGGCGGTAACCTTCACCATTGCCTCCCCCGCGCTCCGCGGCGCTGTCGGATTCCTCTCGTTTCCGGCACGGATCAACGAGTTGACGAAGGTTAACAAGCAGTTTTCAGCATTCGCTCCAAATCGTCATATACTCCTCGCCGCACGCAGGGCAAAGCCACCCAGAAGCAACGCCCGCGCCCCCGGCACTACGGTTGACAAGGGAGGGGGCCGCGGCCCCGTGTGATCCATGCAAGCGCTCGACCAACTGAGCCGCGAGGCGCCCGTTGCGCTCGTGCGCGACCTGCAAAGCCGTCTGGACGCGCAGGCCAGCGCTAGCCATGCTGCCGCCGGTGACCTCGACTACGTCTCGGGCCAGGCGCTCACCGTCCTCGACAACAGCGGCATCCCGGCACAGCGCAAGCTGGCGGGGAGCGACGAGCGGCTGCGCCGTGGCGCACCCCTGGACCAAATGCTGGGAGCCGTGCTCGACGCTTCGGACGGTCTGATCGTCAGCCGCGGGCTGGACGGCACGGTGCTCTCCTGGAACCGCGGCGCCGAGCGCGTGCTGGGCTGGCGTGCCGACGAGATCGTCGGTCGCAGCTATCTGCTGTTCGTGCCCGACGAGCGGCGCAGCGAGGCCGAGCGTATCGCCAGGATCGCAACCGCCGGCCATCGCATCTCGCGCCTGGAGACGATCCGCCGCCACAAGCGTGCGGCGACACGACGGCGCGTGGTGGCACATGCACGCGCACGCAGTGCCGGTGCGCAACGAAGACGGCAGCATCCGCGAGTGGGTCGGCATGAACACCGACGTCACCGAACGCAGGGAAGCGGAGGCTGCACGCGCGTTGCTCGCGGCGGTGGCCGATTCGTCCCAGGATGCGATCATCAGCCATGACATGGAGGGCACCATCCTGTCCTGGAACCGCGGCGCGGAGGAGATCTTCGGCTACCGGTCGGAGGAGGCCATCGGCCAGGACTACCGTCTGCTCACGCCCAGCACCACCCCCGAGCAGACGCGGGCGCTCGCGCAGCGACTCATGCACGGCGAGCGTATCGCGCCCTTCGAGGTGCTGAGCCGCCACCGCGACGGCCGCGAGATCCCCGTGTCGGTCAGCCTGGCAGCGCTGCGCAACGATGCCGGGCACGTGGTAGGTGTCACTGCAGTGGCCCGCGACATCACCGAACCGCGGCTCGCCGCCCAGGCCCTGCGTGAGAGCGAGCAGCAGCTCGAGTCGATTCTCAACAACGCCGCCGAGGCCGTGATCGTGGTCGCGGCCGACGGGAGCATCGAGCGCTTCAATCTGGCCGCACAACGAATGTTCGGCTACAGCGCCGAGGAGGCGCGCAAGCTCAATCTGCGTCGGCTCACCGTGGAGCTCGCTTTCGACGATGCCACGGCCGGCGGCGACGAGCGTCCGGCGGCATGGATCGGGCCGCTGATGGGCGGACGGCGCGAGGTCACCGGGCGGCGCAAGGACGGTAGCATCTTCCCGCTGGAGCTGTCGCTGTCCGAGATCGGCATGGCCCCGCGCCCACCGCGCTTCACCGCAGTGGTGCGCGACATCACCGATCGCAAGTCCTGGGAGAACCGCATCTACACGCTGGCCTACACCGACTCGCTCACCGGGCTGCCGAACCGGCTGCTGCTGCGCGACCGTCTCGAGCACTCGATCGCCGCGGCCCAGCGTAACCGCACGCTGGTGGGCGTGCTGTTTTTCGACCTGGACCACTTCAAAGCCATCAACGACTCGTACGGCCACCACATGGGCGATGAATTGCTGCGCGAAATCGCCTCGCGCACCACCGGCTGCGTGCGCGAGATCGACACGGTGTGCCGGCTGGGCGGCGACGAGTTCGTGCTGGTGCTGCCGGAGCTGCACGACGCGGCCGATGCAGGTGCCGTGGCACGCAAGCTCCTCGCAGCGCTGTCACAGCCCTACCGCATCGACGGTCACGAGCTGTGCATCACGCCGACACTGGGGATCAGCATCTACCCGAAAGACGGCACTGACGCGGACACGCTCCTGCGCAACGCCGACACCGCCATGTACCACGCCAAGGAGAGCGGCAAGAACGACTTCCGCTTCTATGAGGTGAGGCGGGAGGTGTGACTGAGTGCTGAAGTGCTGAGGGTGAGTACTAAGTGCTGAGTCCTCCCTCTCCTGCGCTTGCGGGGGAGGGAGTTGGGGTGAGGGGGACTCAGCATTCAGCACTCAGTACTCAGCACGCCGTACCCCTTACGCCGCTCACTCCTCACTACACATGCTATCCTCCGCGCCTGCCGCGCGTCGCTGCCATAGTAATCCCCCAGCTCATGACCGAAGCCCTCGTCCTTCTCGCCACCTCGTTCTGGTACGGGGCTCTGCACGCCATCCAGCCGGGGCACGGCAAGACCATCGCCGCCGCCTACATCGTCGGGGCACGTGGCCGGCCGGTGGACGCATGGATCCTGGGCATCTTCGTAACGCTCTCGCACACCAGCGGGATCGTCTTGGTGGGCGTGCTGGCCTCGTTGGGCCTGCCCGGCCTCATGCCGCAGCGCGTGGAGATCTGGATGAAGGTCATCACCGGCCTGCTGGTGATCCTGATCGGCGCGTGGGCCCTGTGGACCCAGCGCAGCTTGTTTGCGGCCGCCGGTTGGGCTCCGCGCCAGGCACCGGCCGGCGAGCCTGGCTCACTCCAGTACCAGACCGTAGCCCCCGGCTATGGCAGCGGCCACGTGCACCTGCACGCCAATAGTCACTCCGACAGCGACCATGACCATGAGCACGGGCACGATCATGCGCACGGTCACAACCACGGTCATCACCACGACGGGGCCGGCTATCACAGCCACGGCTGGGGCATGAAGCACACCCACAACATGGATCTGGTCACGGCCAACCGGCCGAGCCTGTGGATGCTGATCTGGCTCGGCATCGCCGGCGGTCTCCTGCCCGATCCACTCGCGTTGACCCTGCTGCTGCGCGCGATCGCGGAAGGCAAGGTCATGCTGGGACTTGGGGTGGTGCTGGTGTTCAGCATCGGCTTCGCCGCCGTGCTCGTGGCAGTGGGTGTGGTGGCAGCCGCCGTCGGCAGGCGGGTCCTCGACTGGCTGGCCGGCCCCTGGGCGGCGCGGCTTCAGATCGCCACGTCGGCGGTGATCGTCATCGTCGGCGTGATCCTCACGGTGCTGGCGTTCCAGCAGATGGTGACGCTCGGCTGAAGGGACGGACGAAGGGCGTCAGCGCGTCGCCTCCCTCGCTGGCAACATCCCCACGAACCCGCGAATATCCGTGTACCAGACGTTGCCCTCGCGATCCACGGCGACGCTGTAGGGACGGGCGTCTTGCCGCGGCAGCCGGAACTCCTGCAGCTTGCCGCCCTTCAGGCGCGCGAGACTGCCTCTGCGCAGCATCCCGACCCACACCGCGCCATCCGGAGCCACCGCCAGACCGGTCAGCCCGGCATTCTCTTCGCCGGCTGGAAACTCCTCGAAGCGCCCATCGGCGAAGCGGCCGATCTTGTTGCCGCGGAACTCCAGGAACCATATCGCGCCGTCGGCGGCCACGGCCACATCCCCTGGCGAGCTGCCACGCGTGGGGATGTCAACGGTTTGCATGCCGCCATCCGTAGCGATGCGCAAGAGCTGGTTGGCGGCCTGCAGAGTCACCCACACCGCGCCGTCGGGAGCCAGCGCGATCCCCTGGGGCGCACCGCGGATCGATTCGATGACGTGACGCTCCAACTTCCCGTCTTTCAGGCGTGTGACGCTGTATGCGCTCGCCTCGGTGAACCAGACGGAGCCGTCGGCTGCCACTGCGATCTGACCGATGCGGGTCATCGGCGTATCCAGCGCTACGGACGTCAGCTCGCCCGCCGGGGAGATGCGTGTGATCTGGCCGGCTGGCGCGTCGGTATACCAGGCAGAGCTGTCCGCCGCAGTGGCGATGCCAACCGGCTCGCCGTTGGTCTTGTCCTCCACGAACCGCTCGAGGTTTCCATCCCGTACGCGCCCGATTGCATTGGCAAAGTCGATGGTGAACCAGATGCTACCGTCGGGGGCGGCAGCGATCGCGGTGGGCACATCGCGCGGTTCGAGCATTGGGTACTCGACGAAGGCCACCTTCGGTTGCCCGGACCGCTGCCAGATGGCGGCGGCCGCTGCGAGTGCGACCAGGATGCCGAGTCCGATCAGCAGGCCCGCACGGCGGCGCCGCGGCGCGGGAGTGGAAGGCGATGCTATGTTGGTCATTTCGAGGGACCCCGGATCGCACTGGAGGGAAGGCTGCGGCGGCGGAAAAGCCAGCGCGCGGCCAACACGCCGGCGATGGCGAGCAGGAGCAGAAACGCCAGCCCGCCGGCCAGGCTGACCGTGTCCACCCGGCTCAGCAAGTTGCCGCCGTCGAGCGCCCGGCGCCAGATCTCGCCATAGGGCATCAGCGCGTAGCCGGCATACAGGGTCTGGGCGTGGCCTGGGTCGCGCACCAGCGGTCGCGCTTCGAGGTGCACCGGCAGGTTACCCTCGAGAAAGCCCCAGGTCTGCCCGCCATCGGTACTGCGATAGATGCCGCGATGCGTGGTGATCACCAGCACCCGGCCCGAGGCGTCGGCCGCGATCCCACGCACACTGGTCCCCGGCTCCGGCAGCGGCTCGCCCACTGGCTGCCAGCGCGCGCCGCCATCGTCGCTGGAGTAGATCCGGTCGGCACTCGCGACCCAGAGCCGCGATGCGATGGCAGAGTCTACGGACAGCGCCTCGGCGGTCGTCTGCGGCAAGCCGGCGTTGCGCGGCCGCCAGTTCCGGCCGGCATCCTGGCTGGCCATGACCACGCCGTCGACGACGGCGTAAAGGACCTCGTCTGGCGCCCGCGCGACAGCCAGCGCAGCGAACTCCGGCCCGTGGGGTAGCCCGTGGTCGATGCGTGTCCAGCTCCGACCGCCGTCGTCGCTTCGGTAGAGATCGCGCCGGCCAAGGAGATAGACGCGCTCGCCGGATGTGCCAAGCGCGGCGGCGCGGGCGGGTGCCGCTTCGCTCGGTGCCGCTGCCTGCTGCCACTGCCGGCCATCGAAGCGGAACACGCCACCCGGTGTGACGCACAGCGCGCTCTGCCCGTCCGCAAGGAACGTCACAGAAAAGACCGCCCCGAACAGCCGGCCCGGCTCCTCCTGCGCCCAGGCACGGCCACCGTTCCTGGACCTGAGCAGCCCGGTGTCGGTGCCCATCAGCAGATGGGTCGGGTCAGTCGGATCGACCGCAAGCGACACCGCACCACCCAGGAACAGGCCGACGTCGGCGTTCAGCCAGGTCGCCCCGAAATCGCGCGTGCGGAACAGACCGCCATACGCGCTGGGATCATGCGCCTGTGCGACGCAGGCAGCAGTGAGCATTGCGTAGACGAGCGCAGCCCAGGCGCCACGCCGAATCGTATGCAGGGATCGGGACATATCAAAAAAACACGAGGAGCCGGGGTGTCCGACTCCTCGTTTCGAGACTACCAGCTCAGCCAGTTCGGCGAGCCGCTGACTGTGCCTACTTCTTCTTCGAGCTCTCGCCCGGCGCGAGGGTGATCTCGGCCATGCGCGAGCCGTTGATCCCGACCCAGGAGTTCGAGGTGATCGGGTAGTCCTTGGTATAGGACGTCGGCTCGTGCGCTGCGATGCAGTTGTTCGGATCACTGCGGCCGGTCAACTTGTAGCACTTCTCGTACGCCAGGAACTGCTGGGCGGTATCCGCGGAGCTCTGCGGGTTGGCCATCATCCAATCGCGAATCCCCTGCCAGGAGGAGTAGGTATCGCTGCCGAACACGAGCGTGCCGACAGAGCCCCCCGTGCGCACTTCCAGCAACTGCGCCCCGGCAGTGTGGGAGTGCCAGGCTGGATGAATCTTGATACCCGGCAGCACATCCATCTCGCCGTCCACGATCACCGCCTTGCCGCCGAGCACCTTGCCGTAGATTTCATCCAGCGTCTTCGGCGGGTAGCCGCAGGCAGGCGTGCGCGCGCAGCCGCCGGGCGAGGTGTTGTCGGCACGGATGCGCGGGTGCGGATAGTTGATCGCCCACTCGATGCCTTCCAGCTCCTTCTTCTGGATGTACAGCACAGCGTTCGGGAAGTCGCTCAGGCTGCCGGCGTGGTCCCAGTGGGCATGGCCCACGACGATCTTGGTGACCTGGTCCGCGGAGATCCCCAGCAACTTGAGCTGCTCCGGCAGCGGCGCCCAGTGGTCGGTGCCGGTCATCTTGTGGTAGTCCTGCTGCTTCCAGCCGCAGTCGGCCAGAACCACTTCCAGTTTGCCGTTGACCATGCCCTTGATCACGCCCACGTTAACGGGTAGGTCGACCAAGTTGATGTTGTTGAACTTGCTGTCGCTGCCCGGTACAAAAGCGCGGTCGGGCATGAACGCGCCGTAGGGCACGTTCATGAACCGGCTGTTCTCGACCAGCCACACCGAGTACTGCTGCGCTGACGCGCTGGACGCAGCCATGGTTGCCGCGACCGCGGCTCCCGCCAGCGCCGCCCCTTTCACCACCTCCCAGACCTTCATTGTTTCCTCCTTGTCACGCGTGATGAAGCTGACGGGCTTCCGGCGCCTTCGTGCTCGTGACCCTCCGTCGCCTTCCCCCCACCAGGACCCCTGAACTTAGTTCGGCTTGTACTCTCCCGGCCATAGCACGTCGCTCAGCTGGAGCAGCGCGTGCGAGGCCTGCTCGCTGCGCTCGTGCGCAGCCACCAGATGCTGATCGAGGCCGTCGTCGGCGATCTTGATCATCTCGCGCGATGCCTCGGCGTACAGTCCGAGAGCATCGAGATAGCTCACATGGGCGTCTCTCAGTGACTCGGGCGGTTGGATCTGGCGGGCCCGCTGCACTGCCGAGTGGAACGTCACGGTAAGCGGTTGCACCGTGCTCTTGACCTTGGCCGGGTCCTGATGCTCGATCTTGTAGTTCAGGCCGGCGAAGGTCATGCGCGCGGCGGCGAGCTTGACCTCGCTGTGGATGGGCCACAAGGCTGTCGCGTAGGCTTCCTCTTCCGGGCTGAGCGCGCGCAGGCGATTGTGCTCGTCCATGGCCAAACCGCCGGTGAACGCGGCCGCAGCGGAGGGGACGGGTGGTGGTTGCTTGCCGGTTTCGCGGAGCGCCGCGTACAGCACGAACGCCGACAGGGCGACGACAACGACCGCAAGTGCGATCTGCTTCAAACCGATGCGAGGCAAAAGGCGGGAGCTCGGGGCAGTTACGGACATCCCGCGAATCTAAGGTGTGCCGCCACGAACGTCAATCTTGCAGTGCGAAAAAAGCGCCGCCGGTGCGGTGCTTAACTTTTACACAAGAGCCCTACGTCCGGAAACCCTGTAGCGGCCCAGGGAAGCCTTGCCTCTGTTTCTCGGCGAGCTCCGAGTCCTCTGCGCCTCTGCCTTGAGATGTTGCAGCAGTCTCGGGCGTGCAGGTCAGTGCGGTGTCCAGCGCGCCTCACCGACCAGCAGGCCGCTAACGATGCCGATCTGCCACGCGAGATAAAGCCCGAGGCCCAGGCTGAGCAGGCCGGCCGCCAGCCGCAGCCAGAGGTTTAGGTAGGGCAGTCGGTCTCGGCTCAGGGCGAACGGAACGGCGATCACCGAAGTGATGAGCATCATCCCCGCCACCGTGCCCACTCCGAACAACAGCAGGTACAGCACGCCCCACAGCGGGTCCCGGATCTGCGCCAGCACCAGCAGCGCGATCGCAGCGGACCCCGCCAGCCCGTGCACCACACCGATCGCGACCGGGCGCAGGGCCTGATACGGGGTCAGCCCGCCGAGCTTGCGGTCGAGCCAGCCCTGCGGCGTGTTCGTGTGCCCGTGGGTGTCTGGATCGTGGCCATGCACGTGGCTGTGCACGTAGTCGCCATGGGCGTGGACATGCAGGTGCGGTTGCGGCAGGTCGGCGGGGTGCCGGTGTCCGGCCAGGCCATCGGCCAGCGCGGGCATCATGGTCTCGCGCACGTGGCGAGTCACCTGCGCCAGTGTGATCACCCCCAGCGCGATCAGCATGAGCGCCACGCAGAACTCCATCGCCAGACCGAAGCGCGGCGGGATCGCCAGATTGAACAGAATGATGGCCCCGCCCACCGCGAACACGGTGAAGGTGTGGCCCACTCCCCACAGCACCCCGATGCGCGCTGCGCCCGACAGGCTGCGCTGGCGGGACACGATCGTGGACACCGCCACCACGTGATCTGCATCCGTGGCGTGCAGCATGCCGAACAGGAACCCCAGCACCACCACCGGCAAGGACTGCACAGGTCTCCCTTTGGATCCTACGTTTGCGGATTTCGTGGGAAGCTACGCTGAAACCCGGGCGGGGGTCAAGGACTGCTTGGGAAAGAAAACCTCAACGCGAAGGCGCAAAGAACGCAAAAGACTGCTTGTCGTTTGAACGTCGATGCCGGTGGGGCTTCTCGCTAGGGGAGAACGACGGCCCGACACCGCGCGCGTGTGCCCGGGGCCGGGTTCTCAGGTTCTCCTTTGCGCACTCTGCGTTCTTTGCGCCTTTGCGTTGAGATGTAAGGTGTTGGCCGCCGTCAGGAATCCAGCCACCGCCGGAACCAGGTGGCGCGGCGCACAGCGACATCGCACAGATAGAGCAACAGTCCGATCGCAGCCAGCCACGGCCACACGGCCGTGCGGTTGACCCCGCTATCGCCCTGCGCAGCAAAGATCTCGGCGATGCTCGCGCCCACCTTGCCGCCGGTCTGCGCGGCCAGCGCCTCGAGCAGCTCGACGTTGGCCGGGAAGTTGCGATACTCGTCGGGGTAGGGATAGAACAGCTGGCGGGTGCCTGCACGGCGCGCGGTCTGCAGGTTCACCCCGCCTGCCGCCAGCACCTCGAAGGTGTAGGGGCGGCCGGCAGCAGTCGTCACCGGGATGCTCGCCGCATAGTATCCCGGGCCGGTCTGGCGCAGCGCCAGCGCCTGCGTCCCGCCATCGGGCCGCGCCGCGCGCACGCGCGGCGCGAGATTGTTCTGCCACGCCCCGCGTTCGGTCATCAGACGCAACGACACCCGCGCTTCGTCGCCGTCGCGGTCGACGCGGAACACCACCTGCTCTCCCGTCTCGCGCCGCATCGTGTCGCGAACCAGCTGCGCCCAGAACTTGCCGTACCCTTCCCAGCGCAGCCATCCCGCGGCCCAGCGGTTCTTGACGTCCGAGGCGAACAGCACGGACCGGCCCAGGCCGTACTGCCAGCGCACCAGGACCGGCGCTTCCGCGGCGGTGGCGAGAAATACCTCGGCCCCGTCCTTCGCCTTGGTGCTGGCGAAACCCAGCAGCGGCGGGGCAGCGGCGAAGTCCAGGCCGCGCAGCGCCTCGATCTTGCGCTTGACCACCGGGCGGAACGGCTCTTCCATCAGCGCGGTCCGCGACACACTCTGCGTGTCCTCGACGAACAGCTGCGGCACCTGCTCGACGTCTTCGGCCACATAGGACTTCCCGCCGCCGAGCCCGGCGATCCGGGCCATCAGCTCGGGGTTGCCGGTACGCCCGATGGTCACCGTCGATACGGTGATCTTGGCCTCCTGCATGCGCTTGAGGAGGCGGTCGAAATCAGCGGGCGCGGTATCCCCGTCTGACAGCACGATGACGTGCTTGCGCTTGGCCGGGTGGTTCTGCAGCATCCGCCATGCAGTGGCGAGCGCCGGGTAGATGTTGGTCTGGCCGCTGGCCTGGATGCGGTCGATCAGGTCTTCCGCTCGCCGCTTGCTGCGCACGTACTGCAGCGGCACTGCCTCGTGCGGCTGCGAGTCGAAGGCAATCACGGCGAAGTAGTGCTGCTCTTCGAGCAGGTCCAGCGCGGCGCGCGCGCCGGCCTTGGCGAGCGCAATGGGGCGACCTTTCATGCTGTAGGAGCGATCCAGACACAGTACCAGCGCCAGGTCCTTGCGCTTCTCTTCCGACTTGAACTCCACTGGCAGCACCTTTTCCAGCGCGGTGCCGGAGAAGCCGGACTCGCCGAAAGTGTTCTCGCCCGCAGCGAAGATCAGTCCGCCGCCACGCTCCTGCACGTAGGTTTGCAGCGCCTGCATGCGCGCGCCGTCCAGTGCTTTGGGTGACAAGTCGCTCACGATCACCGCATCGAAGGCGTCTAGCGCGGCGCTGCTGGCCGGAAGCCCTTCGGGCCCGACCGCACTCACTTCGAGGCCCTCGCGCGACAGCGCATCGCGCAGGTACTGGGAGGCTTCCTGCTGCCCCTCGACGTATAGGACGCGCGGCCGCGGTCCGACCCAGACCGACTGCTCGAGCCGGTCGTTGTCGGGAAGGGCGTCGCCCTGCGCGCGGACTTCGGCGGACAGCGTCACCGCACCCGCTCGGCGCAACCGGACAGCGAGCACCACGGCGTTCGGCCCCGGCGCAAGGTCGACGACACGGGCTGCAAGCGCCTGCCCGGCGGCGCTCAGGCTCACCCGCGAGGGCACCTGCTTCTGGCTGACTACCTGCACGGTCACGGCCACCGGCTCGTCGCGCCGCACGATGTCGGGCACCTCCACCCGCTCGACCCAGGCATCGGCTTGCGTCTGCGGCGTCGCGGGGAAGGGGAACACGCGCACCCCGCCTGCGGTGAGGTGCGGGACGGCACGCCAGACATCGCCCTTGGTCTGGTTACCGTCGGTGAACAGCACCAGCCGCTTGACCCTGGCGGGATCCAGGCCGAGCAGCGACTGATCGAGTGCGAACTCCAGGTTGGTGGCCCCCTGGTACAGGAGCCGGGTGCGATCGGCGCGCGGTGCATTGCTCACTCCGATCTGAGCCACGTCCTCGGGGCGCGCGACGATCCGCGCCTGATCGGCGAACACCACGTAGCGCACGGCAGCCGGCAGGGCCTCGCGATTGGCCCGCTGCGCGAACTGCAGCGCGGACTGCACGAACTCGCTGGCGACGCTGCGTGAGACGTCGAGCGCGTAGACCACCGACACCTGCGTTACGGCGGCGGTCCACACAGGCTGCAACAGCGCGAGCACGACGAACACGAGCGCCGCACTGCGCAGCACCGTGGCAACGGCGAGGTGCCGCCGGCTCAGGGTCGAGCGCGAGCGCAGGCTCACCCACCACAGCAGAGGCAGCAGCGCGAGCAGCCACAGAGGCCAGTGCGCAGTGAAGCTGATTGCGCTCACGCGCGGTTCCCCGCTGCCCGGTGAGGCGCGAGGCGTGAGGCGTGAGGCGTCACCCCTTCACCCCAACCCTCTCCCCCGGCCCCGGGGGAGAGGGAGTATGCTATTTGGTTATTCATACCATCGAACGCCTCACGCCTCACGCCTCACGCCTCACGCCTCACGCCGTCACCCTGCGGTTGTACGTCCACCACTCCAGGGCGAGCAGCAGCGCGGCCAGTACCAGCAGCACGATCCAGGGATCGGTGCCCACGGGTGGGGCATCCTGGGTTGAAGCGAGCGGCACGGCGCCCTGCGCGAAGTGGCTGGCGTTGAGCGCCGTAATCTGCGGATCGAGCAGGTTGACCGCGACGCGAATGCGATCCTCGCGCGTGACGGCGGTGTACAAGCCCGGCTGACCGGCGTCGAACAGCGTCGCGCCGGGAGCCGTGCGCGTCGATATCTCCCGACCGTCCAGGTCCAGGACTCGGCCATCGGGGACCGGCACGCTCACCTGCCCGACCCGCGCGGCGAGCGCACGCGGCTCGCGCGTCAACCAGTCGATTGCGTTGGAAAGAAAGGCTGGGAAGCTCGCCTGCTGCGGGAAGTTGGACGCATCGAGCGCGAAGCTGACCAGCGCGAGACGCCGGCCCTCGCGCGTGGCCAGGATGAGCGGCTCGCCGCCCGGTGCACGCGCCACCGCAACCAGCGCCGGCGCGCGCTCCACCGTACCGGGCGCCAACAGCGCGGCCCGGTCGATGAGCACGTCGCGCAGCGATACCCCGGACAGCAGGGGATGCGAACCGTCCCAGCTGGCCAGCCGGGTGTCGGTCAGCTCACCCCTGGCGCGAACGAGCCACGGCACGCTGCGTGGGCCGATGAGCAGCGTTGGAACCACCGGCGGCTCGCTCGGCACAAAGCGGTCCAGCACCACGGCGTCGTACCGAATCGCATCGCGCAACGCCGCAGGCCCGATTACCTCCACGTCCAGGCGTGGCAGCAGGCGCAAGGTACGCGCAAGCTCCTGGTTGCCGCCGGTAACCAGCGCGACGCGCACGCGCCCCTTGCCCGGCAGGTAGGCATAGGCGACATCGTCCAAGGCCAGCGCGTCCCCGTCGGCACGCACGCTGGCGCGCAGCGGCCCCTCGCCGAAGGCGGAAACGTCTGCCACCACGCTCGCGCTCGCCCCCCCGGCCAGCTCGAGCTCACGCGCGACGGCAGGTGCGCCTATTCCCGCAATGCGCATTTCGACCCGCCTTACACCGGCCGACCCGTTGGTCACCTCCACATAGGCCTCGTGCCGCCGCGCGTCGGCAGGCACCGCCCGCACTTCGAACGCCGTTATCCCGACGTTGTCCGCGACCTGGAACACCGAGACCGTGCGCGCATCCTCCGGCGCAACGACCGAGGCGACACCGTCGGTGACGAACCAGACCTGGCGCCGTTCGGCGTCCTGTGCCCCGTTGGTGTCGGCCGATGGGACGTCAGGGAACCAAGGCATGCCGGCTGTTGCCGGCTCGATGGCGCGCAACCGCTGCAGTGCAGCCTCGCGTGATTCGAACGCGGTCACTGCGGTCTGGTGCATGGTGTCGGCGACGAGATAGCGGCTGCCGGCGCCGCGCCCGGCAATGATCTGTCCCGCCTGTTCGAGTGCGTGGGCGAGCCGCGTGCGCCCGTCTGCACGGCGGGCACCCATGGTCGGCGAAGTGTCGATGACGAGCACGACGTCGCTGGCCGTGCCGCTCACGGCAGCCACTTCGGGGCGGGTCAGCGCGGCCGTCACGGACAAGGCAATGCCCAGCGCCAGCAGCAGGGACAGCCACCAGCGCAGGCGCTCCGGCCGGCGCCTGCGCTCCTTGAGCACCCGCTGCCAGATGAGCGCGGAGGAGATGGCGAGGCGCCGCGGCGACGGCTTCAGCAGATACAGCAGCACCACCGCCGCGGCCACACCGGCAAACAGCAGCAGTGCGGCTCCGGCCGACAGATCCAGGAACCTCATCGCAGCAGGCTTTCCTCGCGCAGGATCCTGAGCAGGAACGTCTCGACCGGGATGTCGGTATGCGCACGCGCATACGCCCAGCCGTACCGCCGGCAATAGGCTTCGATGTCTCGGGCATGCCGCTCGAAGGTCTCACGGTACGCCGCAAGCAGCGCGGGAGTGATCTGCACTTCGTTGGTGGTGCCCTCTTCCGCGTCCACCAGGACTACCTCCTCCGGCAACTGCGGCTCGCGCTCCTCGGGGCTCATCACGTGCAGCAAGGCCACGTCGTGGCGGAAGCGGCGCAGGACGGAGAACGCATCCTCCACTCCGTCGCGGTCGAGGAAGTCGGACACGATCACCACCAGGCCACGCGTGCGTGGCGAGGAAAAGTAGCGGCGCAACGCCGCCTGCAGGCTGGTGCGCCCGCCGGCTGCGATACCCTCGAGGAAAGCGAAGGCCTGCCGAGCCTGGTTCTTGCCACGCCGCGTGGGCAGCATCTCGCGCAGCCCGTCGGCAAACGCTGCGAGGTTGACGCGGTCATGGTTGAGCAGCGCCATGTATGCGATCGCCCCGGCGAGGCGTCGCGCGTAGTCGAGCTTGCTGGCCCGCTCCCCCGCATCCATCGACTGGCTTGCATCGAGGAATAGATACACCGGCAGGTCCGCCTCTTCCTCGAACAGGCGCAGGATGAGGCGGTCGAGCCGCAGGTAGATTCCCCAGTCGATGTTGCGGATGTCGTCGCCTTCGCTGTAGGGACGGAAGTCGGCGAACACCATGCCGCTGCCCACCCGGCGCGAGCGGTGCAGGCCCTTGAGCTGACCGTGCGCGCGTCCGCGCGTGGCGAGCGTGAGCGTTTCGAGCTTGCGCAGGAAGGATTCCGAGAACATAGGATTCAGGCTCGAGCTACGAGGCACGAGCCTCGAGACCTGATGCCTCGCGCCTCGCGCCTCGGGCCTAATACTTGACGCTACGCGCGCGGCTCCGCCACTCGTTGCAGCACGTCCTTCAGGATCGCGTCGGAGTCCACCCGCTCGGCCTCGGCGTCGAAGTTGAGCAGGAGACGGTGGCGAAGTGCATTCAGGGCGACGGTGCGGATGTCCTCACAGGCCACGTGCAGGCGGTCGTTGAGCAGCGCATTGACTTTGCCGCCGAGGATCAGCGCCTGGGTACCGCGCGGGCTCGAGCCGAAGCGCACGAACTGCTTGACCATCTCAGTCGCACGCTCGCTCTCCGGGTGGGTCGCGAGCGTCAGGTCGATCGCATACTGCTGCACGTGCCGCGCCACGGGCACGGCGCGCGCCGTCTCACGCATCTCCAGCACCTCGCCCTGCCCGAGCACGCGGTCGACTTGCGGCTCCTGCTGCTTGGTGGTCCGGTCGATGATCTCGTGCAGCCCGTCCGCGGTGGGGAAGCCCAGGCGCAGCTTGAAGAAGAAACGGTCGAGCTGGGCCTCCGGCAGGGGATAGGTACCCTCCATCTCCAGCGGGTTCATGGTCGCGAGCACGTAGAACGGCTGCTCGAGGGGATGGGTCTGTCCGCCTGCCGATACGCTGTTCTCCTGCATCGCCTCCAGCAGAGCGGACTGGGTCTTCGGCGTGGCGCGATTGATCTCGTCGGCCAACACCAGATTGGCGAAGATCGGGCCGTGCTGGAAGACCAGGTGCTTCTTCCCGACGTCATCCTCGCGCACGATGGTGGTGCCGATGATGTCGCCGGGCATCAGGTCCGGCGTGAACTGGATGCGCGCGAACTTCAGGTGCAGCACGTCGGCCAGCGTTTGCACCAGCTTGGTCTTGCCGATGCCCGGGATGCCCTCCAGCAGCACGTGCCCCCGCGCGAGCAGGCAGGTCATGATGCCGACGATGTTGTCGTCGTTGCCGACGATGACGCGCGACACCTCCTCGCGCACGACGCGGAAATTCTCTCGGAACTGCTGGACCTGGCGGTCCACCGTTGCGGTGCTCATCGGGGGGCCTCACGGAGATTCATGAAGTAGTCCTTGACGATCTGACGATGCTGGATGGAGATGCCTTCGCTGGTTCCGGCCTCGGCTTGCGCAAAGCCGGTACGGGCCTGGATGCTGCGCCAGCTGGCGAAGGCTTTCTGCTCGCGGCTCTCGGCATAAAACCAGGCCTCGCCGTCGTCCTCGCTCTCCGCTTCCGGCCCCGACAGACCAGCCTGTTTGAGCTGTGCCTCCAGGCGCTCGCCGCCTTCGCCGAGCAGGGGATCAGGCGGCGAGTCGCCTAGCGCATCGCCGGCGCGCGTGCCGCCCTCCTGCTCGGTGAGCCCTTTGCCCTCGGCCACCGCCGCCGAGCGGAACATGCTGCCGCCACCCATGGGCGTCTCGCCGGTCGCGGGCGACGGGAGGCTGTCTGCGACGGTCTGCTCTGCGAAGCGGCTGGCCGTCAGTGCCGTGTGCTGGGCCACGTCGATCTGCGGGCCGCGCACCTTCTGCCAGGCCTCGTTGACATAGTTGGAGGCGGCCAGCTCGCGCGCGATCTCGTTCAGCCGATCGACCGCCTCCTGAATCGCCTCGGCCGAAACGGCCTGGGGTTGCGCCCCGGTGGCTTCGCTCGCCTCCAGCAGAGCCTGCTCGAGCGATTTCTCCGCAGCGCCGCCGGCGACCGGTTCCGGCGCGGACGGCTTGTCCCCCTTGGGCTCGGCGCGCTGTGGCTGCATCCGGGCGAGCATCTCTGCCGCCTGCTTCGCGTCGCCCTGCGCGAGCGCCTCGGCCACCGCTTCCATCCCCGGTTGACCGCGCAGCATCTCGGCGGCGCGGTGCAGCGCGTCGCGCGTGGAGGCTGCGTCCAGCCTGAGCTGCTGGACCGCATCCTGTGCCTGCGCCAGCGCCCGGCTGCGCTCCTCGGCGCTCGTGTCACCCTGCTCGAGAGTCTGCAGCGCTGCTTCCAGCTTGCGTGCCGCCTCGCTGTCGGGCAAGGCGTCGGCCAGCGCACGCAACGCGCGCAGCTGTTCCTGATCGGCGGGGCTGAACACCCCGGCTGCGGCCGCCAGGCTTCGGGCGGGCGCCAGCGGTGGAGCCCACCACAGCACAGCTAGCACAACCGCCGCGATGGCCAGCGCACCCAGCGCCGGCGCAGGCACCCGCAACGGAATCAGGCGCGCCGGTTGCAACCCGGCCGCCGTCCGGGCGGCCCGTTCCAGCTGCGCAGCGGCCCACACGGAGCCGGGCAGTGCCTGCATAAACCAGCACGCGCTGGTCAGCTCATCCTTCAAGCCCGCGCGCCCGTCCGCTTCCACAGCCGCGCGCACGGGGGTGAGGCGTTGCCCCAGCGCGCTCGCGATGAGCAGAGACAGCAACGCCACAGCGGCGAGAATCGCGAGCAGGACGAGAAGCGCGCTCGCGGCCGGGAGCGCATCGCCCAGCCAGCGCAGCCCGCGGGCTGTCAGGAGCAACAACAATACGAAGCCGGCGGCGAGCGTGGCCTGGTACAGCGTGCGGTTCAGGCGCAGGCGCCGCTCGATGCGTTCGAGAGCGAGGCCGATGGCTTTCTGCGCTGGAGAGGTCGGGTGGGACACCTGCATTTGAGCCTGATTGTATCCGATGCACCGGCCAGGCGGCGGCGCGGGGTTGCGGCGAGCCTGGGTTACCATGCTCGTTCTGGCTCTATCGAAACAGCGTCGAGATGCTCCGACTCGCAACCGCCCTGCACGCACTGGTGTGCGCCGTGCTCACCGTTCCCGCCGCGGGACTGGCGGTCGAACGGCCGCATATTCTCTACATCACTGCCGACGACCTCGGCTGGAAGGACGTTGGGTACCACGGCAGCACTATCCGGACACCAACCCTGGACCGCCTGGCCAAGGAAGGCGCTCGGCTCGAGGACTTCTACGTCCAACCCTACTCGACCCAGACCCGCGCGGCCGTGATCACCGGGCGCTATCCGATGCGCTATGGACTGCAGACCATGCAGCTCCAGTGGTTCAGCGAGTTCGGGCTGCCCGCGGACGAGCGCACGCTGCCGCAGGCGCTGAAGGAGGCGGGCTACCGCACCGCGTTGATCGGGAAGTGGCACCTCGGCCACGCGCACAAGGAACTGCTGCCGAACCAGCGCGGCTACGACTCCTTCTACGGCCACCTGACCGGGGAGATCGACTACTACAAGAAGACAGATACCGGCGGGAGACCGGACTGGTGGCGCAACGATAAACGCATCAAGGAAGACGGATATGTGACGACCCTGATGGCGCGCGAGGCAGTCGGTCTCATCGCCCGTCACGATCCTGCCAAGCCCCTGTTCCTGCATCTGTCCTTCGCCGCGCCACAGGCGCCGCATCAGGCCACCAAGCCGTTCATTGACTACTACCACGCGGAGGACGGCCAGCTGAAAACCTATCGTGCGATGGTCACAGCCATGGACGCGGCCGTCGGCGAGGTGCTCGGCGCACTGCGGGACCGCGGCATGCTCGAGCGGACAGTCGTCCTGTTCCATGCCAACACCGGGGGCGCAGTCAAGCGCAAGCACGCGGTGGGCGCCGGAGACACGCCAGCCAATGTCGCCAGCAACGGCCCGTTTCGCGGCGGCCGCGGCGGCCTGCATGAGGGTGGCGTGCGAGCCGTGGCGCTGGTCTGGCGACCCGGACAGGTCGCGGCGGGCACGGTCACCGAGTTGATCCACGCCGTCGACCTTTACCCCACCCTGGTCGCGCTGGCCGGCGCTGTGAGCGAGCAGACCAGGCCGGTGGACGGGCTGGACATGTGGGCCACCATCAGCGAGGGCAAGCCCTCGCCGCGCAAGGAAGCGCTGATCAACGTCGAGGAGTTCCGCGGCGCGGTGCGAATGGGGGACTGGAAGCTCATCCACCAGGCCACCTTGCCCACCCGGACCGAGCTCTACAATCTGCGCGCCGACCCTTCAGAAGAGGATAATCAGGTCGAAAAAGAACCCGAGCGGGTACGGAGTATGCTTCGCCGGCTGACAGACTACGCGTGGGAGATGGCGCCCGCCAGTTACCTCGACGAGCTGGCCAAACCCCGCAAGGTGGCTGTGCCGATATACTGGGGTGAGAACCCGACGCGACCGTGACGTACCCCCGGCACGATGCGCGGATGGCAGGACAGGGGGCTGGCGCGAACACACAACAAGATTCGGAGGCAATTCATGTCAATGCTGGACATCGCGATGGGCGTCGGCCTCGTCGTGCTGGTCGTGCTGATCATGCTGCGCAAGAAGAGCGGAGGCTAGCTCACCTGACCCCCGTTTCGCCGCGGAGGGCCGTTCCCTGCCTCCGGCGGTGCTCGGCTCACCCGCGAGCCGAGCGGTCTTCGTCAGCGAGCGAACCACGAGCCTGCGGCCATCCGGCTCGATGGTGAGGCGCTCGGACACTTCGGCGACCTGCAGCCTGCCGTTAACCAGTACCGCTTCCCGCAAGGTCCGAGTCAGGGTCGCGCGCGCCTTGCGCTTCGACAGCGAGATGCGCTCGCTCTTGAACTGGTAGACGTAGTCCGGCCGGCCGAATACGTCGCGCAGATAGTCTCCATAGCCGGCGCGGTCCAGTGCCGGACCGCGCGGCTTGTCCTTCGCCAACACCCACTGCACCCGGGCATCCTTGGCGAGCAGCCCGAGCACAGCCTTGGCATCACGCTTGGTCATGGCATTGTGCAGTCGCTTGGCCACGCTCTGCACCTTCGAGCGCTCCAGCGCCGGACCACCGGCAGCCGGGTCCTCGCGGCTTTTCGATCGGGTCCGCGTGGCAGGGGGCAGTTTGGTGCGGTTTTCGGCGGCCCCGCAGGGCACATCCCGAAACACGGTGCGACCCTGCGCATCGGTGCAGGTGTAGATCGCCGCGAAGCACGCCGGCGACAGGCCGGCCGCGGCCACGACAAGCAATGCGGCAGCACGCACGTGCGCCTCCCTTAGATGGACCAAAGCTCCATTGCCTGCTGTAGTTGTGGGCGAGCAGGCTCCGCCGGGGCCGCCTCTCGCGGCTCCGTTGCCTTCAATCGTTATTGACGCGCGTGAGGCACCGGCTGTCAAGCCGGTCCGCGCAGGAATCCGAAGTCGCAGCCTTGGTCGGCCTGCAGGATGCTCTCGGCGTAGAGGCGTGCATAGCCGCGCCCGGGAATGTCCGGCGCACGCCAGGCGGCGCGGCGCCGATTCAGTTCTGCCTCCGGGACGAGAAGATCGATGCGCTGGTCCTTCACGCTCAGGCCGATGCGGTCGCCGTTGCGTACCAACGCCAACGGGCCACCGGATGCTGCATCCGGCGTGACGTGTAGCACCACGGTGCCATAGGCGGTGCCGCTCATGCGCGCATCGGAAATGCGCACCATGTCCTTCACGCCGGCCTGCGCCAGCTTCTTCGGGATCGGCAGGTAGCCGGCTTCCGGCATGCCGGAGGGGCTGCGCGGGCCGGCGGTCTTAAGTACCAGGAGGTCCTCGGCGGTGACGTCGAGCGCCGGATCGTCGATGCGCTCGGCCAGGTCCTCCAGCGATTCGAACACCACGGCACGCGCCTCGCGCTCGAACAACCCTGCATCGGCCGCCGAGCGCTTGAGGATGGCGCCGCCGGGCGCCAGGCTGCCGAACAGGGCGACCAGCCCGCCGGAGCGATCGATGGGCTCGTCACGCCGGCGGACTACGGTGTGATCCACGAACGCGGGCGGGGTCGCCAGCCGATCGCCAAGCGTCCCGCCGTCAACCGTGCGGCAGTCCAGGTGCAGCAGATCGCGCAGTTCCCACAACAGTGCGCTCAGGCCACCCGCAGCATGAAGGTCCTGCAGGTAGTGTTGCCCGGTCGGCTTCAGGTCCACCAGCACCGGCGTCTCGTCGGAAAGCTGGTTGAGCCGCCTCAGATCGATGGCGATGCCGCGGCGGCCAGCGACCGCAGTCAGGTGGATCACCGCATTGGTCGACCCGCCGATCGCGAGCAGGACGCGCAGCGCATTCTCCACCGACTTCGCCGTGATGATCTCGCCCGGCCTCGGCCGACCGGCCACCGCCATCTGCGCAGCGCGCCGCCCGCTCGCTTCGGCCATCCGCAGCCGGTCGGCGTGCACAGCGGGGATCGCCGCGCTGTCCTTCAACCCCATTCCCAACGCCTCGGTCAAGCATGCCATCGTGCTTGCGGTCCCCATCACCGCGCAAGTACCGGCGGTGGTCGCAAGGTTGCCTTCCACTGCGTCGATGCCTGCGTCGTCGATCTCACCCGCCCGGTACTTCGCCCAGTAGCGGCGGCAATCGGTGCACGCGCCCAGCCGCTCGCCGTGCCAGGGAGTGGCCAGCATCGGGCCCGTAACGAGCTGCACTGCAGGCAGGTCCGCCGAGGCCGCGCCCATGAGCTGAGCCGGCACGGTCTTGTCGCACCCGCCGATCAGCACGACGGCATCCATCGGCTGCGCCCGGATCATCTCCTCGGTATCCATCGACATCAGATTGCGGAACATCAGGCTGGTGGGGCTCAGGAAGATCTCCCCCAGCGAGATGGTGGGAAACTCCAGCGGCAGCGCGCCGCTCGCCAGCACGCCCCGCTTCACTGCCTCCACCAGCTCCGGCATGGTGCGGTGGCAGTTGTTGAACCCGCTGCCGGTCTGCGCGATGCCCACGATCGGGCGGTCGAGCATATCCAGCGAGTAGCCCATGGAGCGGGCGAAGGAGCGGCGCAGGTAAAGCGAGAAGCCGCGATCGCCGTAGCTCGTGAGGTTGCGGCGCAGGCCTTTGGGGTTGTCGGTTGCCATAGGCAGGCAACTCTACCCCAATTGCCGGGGCGGCATCGCAAGCGCCGCCGTCGTGGCCACAGAATCAGGGATGCGCGAGAGAATCAGTTAGGAATCGCGTCGCGTGATCAAATACTGTCTGATCGCATCGGTATCGGTCACACCGATCGCCCGATCGAACGCGTCCCGCGTCCCGCGCCTCGGGCCCGCGCTTCAGGCTCTGGAGCAGATGCGCGCGGACGGCCCAGTACGGCTGGTACGCCACCACCGCCGTGGCTTCAATCTCGTCCAGGGAGGCAAGGCCCGTTCCGGGCCCCCCTTGCCTCAGCAACGGCAGCGGACGGCCGACCAACGCGCCGACGGTCGGCTCAATCCGGACCAGCCCCTCGTAGAGCAGTGCTACTGCTTCCCAATCGGTTCGTCCGGTTCTCGCACGATCGGCATGCACCGAGTGAATGGCCCTTCGGGTCGCAATGGAGAGCTGTCCATAGCGACCCAAGGTCACCGTTCGCGAGCTGCTAGACCGGAAACCAAAAACCTCACCCGCGATCGATGCCCTAGGTCGTCAGCGTACGCCGCTTACTTCGCAATGACCGCGCTCAGAGGTAGAGACGTGTCGTCCGGCAGTCCAGACGGATGCACATCCGGAGCGCAGTGTTGGATGAAGTCGAAGCGTCAGCTGCGCTGTAAGTCACGACCCTCAGATCATGCACTCACTGCGCATCTGCCAAGGGTCTGGTTCAGGACAGACGAATCCACCCCTTAGCCGGAACCACGTACTCACGGAGCACTTCCTCGAACTCCTCGTCGTCGAGCATGGCATAGATCTGTTGCTGCGCTAGGTCGTCCGCTTCTACCCGATAGGCAAGCCGTGCACGCGCTCGCTTGACCGGGGCCGGCGGAGTGGGAAAGTCGCGCCCATCGAGGAGGAGATCCAGCCCATGATGGCCGCTATGCCGGCGGCGCTGAATAGAATTGCCGGGATGCCGACGATCCGCATCCACAGGGTGGGGAGATTTGTTGCCTTGCGTAGGCATATCAACCTCCTTTGGAGGTTACGCTGCGTCGCAGCACATTCCTGCTGCTGGCGCGCGGACAGGAAACGAGGTTACGCGACGTGCAAACGTCCTGTGTCGAGGCCGGAGGGGCCCACTAGCGGAATAGTCCGTGCCAAGCGCCGCCTACCACTTCAACCATTATTCCCTTCGTGGCCCGGGCCGTCTGTTCGCAAACGCACATACATCCGATGATTCCTGCTGGAGAAAGCGCGAACGCCCAACGGCGACCGCGGATGCTCGGATCAACTCTGCGAACGAGCTGGAGAGCCTGAAGAGTTGGCTCCCACGGCCCACTGCGTGAAATCGGCGATACCGCGGGCTACCAAGTTGGGTCCGGTATCGCTACTTCCGGGGATGAGCTCAAGGTCGACGAATCCTTCAGCTTTCAACAACTCTTCGGCGACGTGCAGGGGCGCCTGGCAGACAACTAATGTCTCAGCGATACGTATCTTCGAGCTCTCAGGAGGCGCCTCAAGGTTTGCCAGGGCGGGTAAGGAGACCGCGGAAGAACAGCCGATCGCAGTCGCGCCAAGCAGGAATTCGCGACGAGTCAATCCGCCTCGAAGCCAACCTCGACCAGCCATTCAGCCTGCGGGAGTTGAGCGACATGGCTCGCTGCAGTGAGCGCATGCTGCAATACGCCTTTCGCGATATCCACGGAATGGGGCCGCACGCCTGGTTCCAGGCGATGAAGCTCAAAGAGGCGAACCGGGAGTTGCGCACCTGTGGCTCGCCGAGCTTGCGCGTGAGCGACGTGGCGCTGCGCTGGGGGTTCACCCACTTCGGCCGCTTCTCGCTGGAATACCGGCGCATGTTCGGGGAATCTCCCAGCGAGACGCTCAAGCGAGGGTCGCAGGGCGGGAGCACCTCGGACCAGCCGATGCTCGGGAGGAAGCATCGAGCGGGCGAAGCCCGCGAACAGCAGAGCGCGTGAAGCACACACGCTGGGCGAGCAGGCGGACCTGTACGTTTGTCGGCAGCGCTCCGACCAGGTCCGAGTCGAACGCCAATAGCCGCGCCGCCTCGAAGGGCGGTGCGGAACCATAGGTTTCCCTATGGCAGAGCTCCGGTGATCAGCCTACTTGACCCAGTTGATCTCGCGGGCGGTCGTCGCACCGACGAGCACCTGATCGAGGCTCTCGGGGATTTCGCCCTCGCTCTGGGACACGGGAATGCGCCCGCCCATGATCTCGGCGTACTCCTGGGGCAGAACCGGGTCCTTGTCGGGGTCGGCGTAGCCCTCGGGGTAGGCGGGCATGTTGCTGCCGGACGCGGTGTCGTACTTGTCCGTGGCGCCAACCGTGTGCAGGAGCTCGTGAGCGATGATCACGTTGTTCTGCGCCGCCTGCTCCTCCGATGCGAAGGCGTTCACCACCCCGAGCAGCCCTTTCTGCAGCCCCAGCGAGTGGGCCACGCTGGTGACTTGCTCGGGGTCGTGGTAGAGCACGAAGATCCGCACATCCGGGGCGGGGCCGTCGAAGTCTGCATTGCGCCAGGCCCAGTAGCGCATCCGCAGGCTCCACGCCGCGACCTGCAGGGCGTCCCCGCCGAAGGGCGGATCGGGCGGCCGGCCGGAGATCTCAGCGCCGAGATAGACGTCCACGGGTGCGTATGTGGACACGCCGTAGCGCTGCGCCTCGCCGCGCATGAACTCTGCGATAGGCTGAAAGGCATCCTTGTTCAGCCCGGCGACGTAGGAGGCGGTGCGCGGACTGCCGTCGGCGTTGATCGGGAACATCATCACGCGCAACGGATGCTCCCACGACGTGCTGCGCACGCGCGTGAGCCAGGTCCCGACCGCGACGTTGATCAGGATCAGGACCAGAATGGTGATGCGGATCAGGCGGAACACTGGACGAGTCGACCGGGAAGCCGGTCCTCGTCCGATGCAAGACCCAGGCCCGGAGCCGCCCTGTCGGGGCGGCTCATGAAACACGACTCCCGTAGGGCGCGTCAGCGAAGCGCAACCCGCCCTGTGGTTGGCCTTCAATGCACTGCGCTATTGCGCCACGTAAGCCAAGCTTCAGCGGCTGAACAGGCCGGTGAGGTCGACCGAATAGCTGCTCGCCGCGCTCGCCCCTTCCGCTCCATGGAAGGCGATCGTGCCCCCCTCGGGATCGACGATCCAGACCTCCCGGGCACCCGCCGAAAGGTATGCGTGGCGCTTCTCATCGATCTCCTTGACCGAATTCGAGCTGGACAGGACTTCGACGCAGATCTCCGGTGCCCGTTGCAGGATCCTTTCGCTCCCATGAACAGCAAGAAACTCCGCGGAGCACCAGACCACATCGGCGATCAGCGTCCCCGCGCCTTCGATGGCGATCGCGCCTTCCTGAATCGATTCACCGCCCAGCGAAGCCATCAGCAGCCGGCCCACCCGCGCGGCCACTCGGTAGTGCCAGAAGTCGGCGGGCGGCGTCATGATGATCTGCCCCCATGCATTCAGTTCGAGCCGTCCTTGAATATTGGTGTAACGCGGATCTGCGATGAGGTCCTCGTAGCGCGACGTCAGCTCGAACTGGCTGAGCGGCTTGGTGATGACATCGATTGATCCCACGAGTGCTACTCCTCGGTGCGCCGGCTGTTGCGGGCGGAACTGCGCTCCGTCATATTGCCACAGCTATCCTGGGGATGCTGCCGTTTCCGACTTCACACCCGCTCGACTACCGTCGCCGTCGCCTGCCCGTGCCCGATGCACATGGTCTGCAGTCCGAACCGGCCGCCGGTAGCCTCGAGGCCGGCGAGCATCTTCGCCATCAAGCCCCCACCTGTGGCGCCGAGCGGATGGCCATGCGCGATCGCGCCGCCCCAGGGGTTGACCTTCTCCAGCGGGATCTTCAGCTCGTGCGCCCAAGCCAGCGGCACGACCGCGAAGGCCTCGTTGATCTCGAACCAGTCGATGTCCGCCACTGTCAGGCCGGCCTTCTTCAGCGCTCGCTCCGTTGCAGGGATCACGCCGGTGAGCTGCAACATCGGGTCGGAGCCGACCACCACGCGGGCGCGGAAGCGGGCTCTCGGCTTGAAGCCGTCGGCCCTGGCGACTTCGGCATTGGCGACCAGCACCGCGGAGGCGCCGTCGGAGATCTGGCTGGAATTGGCCGCGGTCACCACGCCTTTGCCTTCGGGGCGGAAGGCCGGCTTGAGGCTGGCGATCTTCTGCTCGTCGAGCTGGGCGCGCACACCCTCGTCCCGCGCGACGGTGATCTTCTGCGCTTCTGGGCTCACGCCGTCAGTGGGCAGGATCTCCTTGTTCCAGCCCGCCTGCTGCGCCTTGGCCGCGCGGCGGTGGCTCTCCTTGGCGAACTCGTCCACGTCGCGGCGCGAGAAGCCCCACTTGTCGGCGATGCGCTCGGCGCTCTCGCCTTGGTGGATGAGCTCGTGCTTGTGGAACAGCTCCGGGTTGAGCACCTCGAAGCCGTGCACGTCTTCGCGTCCCAGGCTGATGTCGAGGAACATCGGAACCCGCGTCATGTTCTCAACTCCGCAGCCGATGGCGTAGTCCATGTCGCCCGCGGCCACCGCCTGCGCGGCGAAGTGCACCGCCTGCTGGCTCGACCCGCACATGCGATTCAGCGACACGCCTGGCACCTTCACGGGGAAATCGGCCAGCAGCACACCCAACCGGCCCGGGTTCGCGCCCTGCTCCCCGGCCAGCGTCACGGTGCCGTCCACTACGTCCTCGATCTTGTCCGGGCTGATGCCCGCACGCTGCACCAGGCCCTTTAGCGCATGCGCCAGCAGGCTGTCGGGACGCTGCTCTCTCAGGACCCCGCCGCGGCGACCGAAGGGTGTACGGACGGCTTCGATGATTACTGCTTCCGGCATGACTGACTCCTACTGAATTGAACCGCAGAGGCGCAGAGAAAAGCAATTCGGTCTTGTGGAGAAACAAGACTAACAGGCGCTGGTCGGAGCTACTAACTGGGCAAACCCGGGGCTGTGTTGCTCTCCATATCCCGGGTCCTCTACTTTGCCGTCCTCTGCGCCTCCGCGCCTCTGCGGTTCAACAGGCTTAGGTTCTAGACAACTCGCGAGCGATGATATTGCGCTGGATCTCGCTGGTGCCTTCGTAGATCTGCAGCACCTTGGCGTCGCGGAACAGCTTCTCGACGGGATACTCGGTACTGTAGCCCATTCCGCCGAAGACCTGCACCGCCTCGGTGGCAGCCCACATCGCGCTGTCGGCAGCGAACACCTTGGCGTACGCGGCCTGCTGAGTATTGCGTCGGCCGGTGTCGAGCAGCCAGGCAGCCTGACGGGAAAGCAGACGCGCCGCCTCGGTGCGCACCGCCATGTCGGCGATCTTGTGGGCGATGGCCTGGTGCTCGATGATGGGCTTGCCCATGGTATGGCGGGTCCTGGCGTACTCGAGGCTTTCGTCCAGACAGCGCTGCATCAGGCCCACGCCCAGCGCCGCGATGCCGGGGCGCGAGCGATCGAAGACCTTCATCGCGATCATGAACCCGGCGCCCTCGCCATCGATCAGAGCACTGGCCGGAACCTCCACGTCGTTGAGGAAGACCTCGGCAGCGGGATCGGCGCGCTGCCCCAGTTTGCCTAGCGGCTTGCCCACCGTGAGGCCTGGCGTGTCGCGGTCGATGAAAAACGCACTGATACCCTTGTGCCGGGCTTCCGGGTCGGTCTTCGCGAACACCACGAACATGCTCGCGAGCGGGGCGTTGGAGATCCACACCTTCGAGCCGTTGATCACGTAGCGGTCGCCCGTGCGCTCGGCACGGGTCTTGATGCCGGCGACATCCGAACCCGCGCTCGGCTCCGTCACCGCGTAGGCACCGAACTGGCCATCCAGCATCCGCCCGAAAGCGACCTTCTTCTGCTCCGGCGAGCCGGCGACCTGAAAGACGTCGCCGAAGATCGCGTTCAGCCCCAGCCCCCCGGCGATGCCCGCACAGGCCCAGGCCAGCTCTTCGCCGACCAGGATCTGCTCGAGCACACCCCAGCCGCTGCCGCCGTACTCATTGGGGATGGTCATGTTGGTCACCCCGATCGCGCGCGCCTTGGCCGCCACGTCCATCGGGAACCGCGCCTCGCGGTCGCACTGTGCCGCCAGCGGCAGCATCTCGCGGCGCGCGAACTCGCGCGCGGTGTGCTGGATCAGTTTCTGCTCGTCGCTCAGTTCGAAGTTCATTCCTGCCTCGTTGCCGTCGTCGACGAATTGTCGCCCGGCATGAAAAAACAACCTCTCACCACGAAGACACGAAGGCACGAAGAAACCCTTACATCTGCCATTTTGGTTTCGAGTCGAGTGCCGTCGCTCTCAATATTGCACTCTGCGCCGGTTTCCCTCTTCATTTCTTCACCGTTCTTCGTGTCCTCGTGTCTTCGTGGTGAGAGGTTCTGCAGTATCAAGCCTCTGCCCACTTCCAATCGCGATACTTCTCGCGCAAAGCCGTCTTCAGAAACTTGCCGGTGGAGGTGCGCGGGATCGACTCGACGAACACGTAGGCGTCCGGCACCATCCACTTGACGAACTTCCGCGCCAGATAGCTTTTGATGTCCGCTTCGCTGGCCTGCGCGCCGGGCTTGAGCACGATGACCGCCAGCGGTCGCTCGGCCCACTTGGGATGGGCCACGGCGATCACTGCGCATTCCAGCACGGCCGGATGTCCCATGATCGCGTTCTCCAGATCCACCGAGCTGATCCACTCCCCGCCGGACTTGATCAGATCTTTCGTGCGATCGGTAATCTTGATGAAGCCTAGCGCATCGATGGAAGCCACATCACCGGTGCGCAGCCACCCGTCGGTTGCGAAGTTCTCGGGCGCTGGCTGGTTGTAGTAGCTGCCGGTGATCCACGGCCCGTGCACCTGGATCTCACCCACGCTCTTGCCGTCCCAGGGCTGCTCGCCGTTGTCGCCCATCGCGCGGATGTCCACCAGCGGCAGCGGGTAGCCTTGCGTGGCCAGCACCGCGAAGCGCTGGTCCTCCGCCAGAGCCTCTTGCCGCGCCGTGATCCTGGAGATGCTAGCGACCGGCGAGGTCTCGGTCATGCCCCATCCCTGGATGACCTGGATGCCCAGTTTCGCGTAGGCGCGGATCAGCGCCTCCGGGACAGCGGACCCGCCCACGGTGAGCCGCAGCCCGGGATGCAGCTTCCACTTCCCTTGGTTCTTTTCCAGGATCTGCACCATCGGCAGCCAGATCGTAGGCACGCCGCAGGAGATGGTCACCTTCTCGCTCTCGAGCAAGGGGATCAGGTCGTCGGGATGCAGATGCGGGCCGGGGAAAACCATCTTGCAGCCGAGCATGGCGGCCGTGTAAGGCACACCCCAGGCGTTGGCGTGAAACATCGGCACCACCGGCAGGATGACATCCCGCCCCGACATCCCCACCGCGTCAGGCATCGCCTGTGCCAGCGAATGCAGGACCTGCGAGCGGTGCGAGTAGACCACCCCCTTGGGCTTGCCGGTCGTGCCCGAGGTGTAGCACATCGCGCAGGCCTCGTTCTCGTCCATCTCCGGGTACTCGAAGCGACCCGTCGCGGTCCTCAGGAACCCCTCATAGTCGGTCATTCCTGCCGGCACCGGCTTACCGGTGAGCGGCACGACGATCACACGCTCGATAGCGACCTTCTGGCGGAACTGTTCGAACAGCGGCAGCAGCGCGTCGTCGACGATCAGAAAGCGGTCCTGCGCGTGGTTGGCGATGAAGGCGATATCGTCGGGCGCGAGCCGCAGATTGAGTGTGTGCAGCACGCCGCCCGCCACGATCACACCGAAATAGCTCTCGTAGTGGGCATAGTGGTTCCACATCAGCGTGGCGACCCGGTCGCCGCGCTTCAGTCCCGCTTTCGTCAACGCCTCGGCCAGCAGCCGGGAGCGGCGATAGAAATCGGCATACGTGTACCGATGCAAGGACTTGTCCGGCATGCGCGTGACGATCTCTTGCGCGCCGAACAGCTTGCCCGCCCGCTCCAGAAAGTGCGAGAGGTTGAGCGGGACGCTCATCATGGTGGACTGCATTTCACTCCTCCTGCGCCGCGTCTTCGCGCGGCTGTATCGGATCTCCGATCAGACAAGTCATTCACCACGAAGGACACGAAGGTCACGAAGGAAACCCAGAACAGGGCCGTGCACCGTCGATACGTCAGCTGCACACTGAGGGCTTCGGAGGTTCCCGCCAAAGCCATAGACAGACATCTCTGGTCCTGTTGCTTCGTTTTCCTTCGTGTCCTTCGTGGTAGATGCGGTTGTCGTCCTCGTGTCTCCCGTGATGGATGCGGTTACTCCGTGGTCAACACAACCTTGCCGCTCACGCGCTTGTACAGCACCTCGTTCAGCGCCTCGGCAGCGCGCTCCAGCGGATAGGTCGCATGGATGTGCGGCTTGACCTTGCCGGCGGCGAACAGCTGCATCAGCTCTTCGTTGTTGCGGCGGTTGTGCTCCGGCTCGTTTCGGGTGAAGGCGCCCCAGAACACCCCGACGATGGAGCAGCCCTTAAGCAGCGCGAGGTTGAGCGGGACCTTGGGTATGTCGCCGGCAGCGAAGCCGACGACCAGAAAGCGGCCGTTCCAGGCCATATCGCGCAGGGCCGGCTCCGAGTACGGCCCGCCGACGGGGTCGTAGACGACGTCGACCCCCTTGCCCGCCGTAAGCACCTTGACCCGGCCGCGCAAATCCTCGGACGCGTAGTTGATCAGCTCATCTGCACCATTCTGCTTGCACACGGCCAGCTTCGCGTCGCTGGACGCGGCGGCGATGACTCGCGCACCCATGGCCTTGCCGATCTGGATGGCCGCGATGCCCACACCACCCGAGGCGCCCAGCACCAGCAGCGTCTCTCCGGCTTTGAGCTGCGCGCGATCCTTGAGCGCGTGATAGGAAGTCCCGTAGGTCAGCAGGAAAGCAGATCCCGACACGAAATCCATGGCATCCGGGATGCGGAGCAGCCGATCGCTTTCGACCGCCATTTCCTGGGCGAACCCGCCCCAAGTGCTGGCGGCGATCACGCGGTCGCCCGGCTTCCAGCCGGTCACCCCCTCGCCCACTTCCTTCAAGACACCCGCGACCTCGCCTCCGGGCGAGAAGGGCGGCTCGGGCTTGAACTGGTACTTGCCCTGGATGATCAGGGTGTCGGGAAAATTGACGCCCGCGGCCTTCACGCTCACGACCACCTGGCCTTTGCCGGGTTTGAGCGAAGGCACTTCTTCGACCACCAGCTTCTCGGGCGGGCCCAATTCCTTGCACAGGACTGCTTTCATTCTTTCGCTACCCCATCTTGAACCACAGAGACACAGCGGCACAGAGGAGAATCGTGTGCGATCGCGGACCATCCTCCGTTCGGCATGTCCCTCGACGTGTGCAACCCCACCGCTCTCAAGAAATCCGTTGCTTGTTCCTCTGTGCCTCTGTGGTTAATCAGCCTCAGACAGGATCTTCTCGACCTGGCGCCAGCCCGCCTCGGCCAACGGCCGGGCACGCCTACCCTGTTCGAAGGCGTGCTGGCTCGCGGCCGTGCCGTCCATGGCGCGACCCATGATGCCTTGGCAGATGGCGGCAAGCCGGAACATGTTGTAGGCGATGTAATAGTCCCAGTTGTCGATACCGGATCGTCCGGTACGGCAGCAGTACATCGCGACGTACTCTTTCTCGGTCGGGATGCCGAGCGCCTCGAGATCCAGGCCGCCGAGCCCGCGGAACTGCCCCGGCTCCAGCCGCCACGACATGCAATGGTAGGAGAAGTCCGCCAGCGGGTGCCCCAGGGTGGACAGCTCCCAGTCGAGCACCGCCAGGATCCGTGGCTCCGTACGATGGAAGATCATGTTGTCCAGCCGGTAGTCGCCGTGCACCACACAGGTCTCGTCGCCCGGCGGGACGTGCTGCGGCAGCCACTCGATGAGCCGGTCCATCGCCTCGATCGTCTCGGTTTCCGAGGCACGGTACTGCTTGGTCCAGCGGCCGATTTGCCGCTCCAGGTAGTTGCCCGGCTTGCCGAAGTCGGCCAGCCCGACCGCCCGGTAGTCCACCTGATGCAGGGCGGCGATCACCCGGTTCATCTCGTCGTAGATGGCGCGCCGGCCGTCCGGCGTCATGCCAGGCAGCGCCTGGTCCCAGAGCACCCGCCCGTCCATGAACTCCATGATGTAGAAGGCCGTGCCGATGATGCCCTCGTCCTCGCATAAGGCATAGGTGCGCGCCACCGGGATGCCGGCGCTGTGCAGCGCGGTGATCACCCTATACTCGCGGTCCACCGCATGGGCGGAGGGCAGCAGCTTGCCTGGCGGCTTGCGCCTGAGCACGTAGCGCTGGCCCGGCGTCCTCAGGAGGAAAGTGGGATTGGACTGGCCGCCCTTGAATTGCTCGACCTCGAGGGGGTCGCGATAGCCGGCCACGTTACGCTGCATGAAGCGCTCAAGGCTGGCGGTATCGAAGCGGTGCTTTTCCTGCACCGGCATCGTGCCGATGAACTCGTCGTGCATCTAAGCGGTTCCTCCTGACGCGGCCGAGCATACCCCGCACCCCGACCCGGCGCAAACAGCGGACGCTGGGACGCGGCATGCTAGAATTCCAACTCTCGCCTCCCAGCTTAGTCTCGTCCACCCATGAAGGATTTCAAGGACAAAGTCGCAGTCATCACCGGCGGCGCGAGTGGTCTCGGGCTCGCCATGGCGAGGCGCTTCGCCGCCGAGGGCATGAAGCTCGTCCTGGCCGACGTGGAGGAGGAAGCGCTGCGCAAGGTCGAAACCGAGTTCCGCAAAGCCGGCGTGCCGGTCATCGGCATTCGCACCGATGTTTCCCGTGCCCAGGACGTGGAGCGCCTAGCCGAGAAAACGCTCGCCACGTTCGGGGCAGTGCACTTGCTCTGCAACAATGCCGGGGTCGCCCCCGGCGGCGTGGCGTGGGAGAACACCGTAGCCGACTGGGAATGGGCCCTGGGAGTCAACGTCTGGGGCGTGATCCACGGCGTGCGCGTGTTCCTCCCGATCATGCTGCGACAAGACGCCGACTGCCACGTGGTGAACACCGCCTCGGTGGCCGGCATGCTATCGGTCCCCAACATGGCGGTCTACTGCGTGTCCAAGCACGCAGTCGTCACGCTCACCGAGTGTCTGTACCACGACCTCGCACAGCGCAGCTCCCGCATCGGCGTCTCGCTGCTCTGCCCGGCCTACGTGCCCACGGGAATCATCGATTCCGAGCGTAACCGCCCTGCGCTATTGCGCAACGCCCAGCGCGCCAAGACCGCCGAGGAGCTGGCACGCGAGGAGGCGATGCGCAAGGCCGTGCTGTCGGGAAAGATCTCGGCCGAGGATGTGGCGGAAATGGTGTTCGACGCGGTGCAGACCAACCGCTTCTACATTCTCACGCACCCCAAGATCAAGGACGCCATCCGGACGCGGATCGACGACATCCTGCTCGAGCGCGCACCGACCGATACTTCCAAGCCGCCTCGCTGACGCTCGCGCTGGCTAAAGCGCTACCTCTCACCACGAAGACACGAAGGCACGAAGAAAAGCAAACAGCT
>DAIQQA010000268.1:0-4474 GCA_036787045.1 Burkholderiales bacterium
GGCACGGAGGTCACGATCGTCGGCACCCGCGCCCGGATGAGATCCACCGCGAGGCGCACCGACGCCTTCAGCGTGCTCGCGCGCACGCCGAGCTCGGCGTTCACCACCGGCGGGTTGTAGACGAAGAGCCGCCGCGCCCCCCGCGGCGCGCCCGACTCGCCGAGCACGCAGATCCGATCCTCCGGCACCCCGAGCAGGCGCGACGCGTGCTGGACGAGCTGGAAGGCTTCAAGCGCATCGCCCGCGAGGCGCGCGACCCGCTCGACGGTCCGCTGCGGATCGGGGCGATCTACACCGTCGGGCCGTACCTGTTTCCGCTCCTCGTGCCGATCATGCATGCGGCCGCACCCCGCATGCCGCTCATCATCGAAGAGAACTATACGGCGCGCTTGCGCGAGCGCCTAGTGCAGGGCGAGCTCGATGTCGCGCTGCTCTGTCTTCCGTTCGAGGAACCGGGTGTGGTCACGCTCCCGGTCTACGACGAGCCGTTCGTCGTGATGGTCCCCATCGACCACCCCTGGTCGGGGCGCGAGACCATCGCGACCGACGAGCTGTCCACGCAGACCGTGCTGTTGCTCGGCGCCGGTCATTGCTTCCGGGATCAGGTGCTGGCGGCCTGCCCGAGCTGCGTCGGTCCGCCCGCAGCCGAGGGTGGTCTGCAGAAGGCGGTGGAGGGCAGCTCGCTCGAGACGATCCGGCACATGGTGGCCTCGGGCATGGGCATCACAGTCCTCCCCTGTACCGCGGCCTCCAGCGCCGGTCAATACGCTTCTTCCCTCACCGTGATTCGTCCCTTCAGCGACCCGCCCCGCCGGCATGTCGCCCTCGCGTGGCGCGTGAGCTACCCGCGGCCGCAGGCGATCGAAGCATTGCGCGGGGCGATCCGTGCCTGCGCCCTGGAGTGCGTAACGTATCTGGGCGGCTCCGGCGCCTGACCGGTCCGGTCGGGCCGGATGCCCTCAGGGCGGCGTTTCAATCTGCTCTGAAACGCCGCGCTGATTTCTGATTCATGGCTTCCACGGGGCTTGGGCTGGATCTGCGCAGCCTCGACCGGGCTCTGCTCGCGAAGTATCCGGTTGCGGTTGCGCTCCAGCAGGACCTTTCCGCAGAGATCAGGCGAGGTCGAGGCGGTCCAGGTTCATCACCTTGGTCCACGAATGTTCCGCCTGAAGCCACCCCATCACGCGCCGGAGAATTGGCCGTGGCCGGTTCGCATCCGTACGCTCGGCGGCTTCGACGTGCCAGGTGGACGGCAGCCCGCTGGCCTCGCCGGATGTCGAGGTGCGCGACTTCCAGACCACGCTGCGCAACTGCATCAGCGGCGGCGACGAGAGCGGCGAGCTGTACACCGAGCAGAAGTTCCTGCAAGTCAAGGCGCTGGTCGAGCGGCTCAACGGCCGGGAAGGACAGGCCGACCTCGACGCGCGCTGGCGCGCCAAGGTAAGCGACGTGCGCAACTGGTTCGAGTTCGGTGCAAAGGAGCGCTGGCGGGCGGACGGAACCGAGCGCGAGTTCTACCGCGATTCGTCGGGCAAGTCCGGCGGCCAGAAGGAGAAGCTCGCCTACACCATCCTCGCCGCCGCCCTCGCCTATCAGTTCGGCCTGGGAGAGGCCGCCACGCGCAAGCGCCACTTCCGCTTCGTGGTGATCGACGAGGCGTTCGGCCGCGGGTCGGACGACAGCACGCGCTACGGGCTGGAGCTGTTCGGCAAGCTGGACCTGCAGCTGCTGATCGTCACGCCGCTGCAGAAGATCGCGGTGATCGAGGACTACATCTCGGCGGTGCACTTCGCGCACAACGAGGCCGGCGCGAACTCGATGGTCCAGAACCTCACCATCGAGGAGTACCGCACTCGCAAGCAGGAGTTCCTGGCCGCGGCCGTGTCCGCATGATTTCGCCCGAGGACATCCGGCAGCGCGCGCGCAGGCTGTGGGCAAGCGGCGAGGTGCTGCGCGGGTGGCTCAGTGGAGGCGGACTGTTCCCGTATGCGGTGCCGTTCGGTAAGCCTTCGGCGCGCGAGTGGCTCGATCGCTTCGCCGAGCTGCGCAGGGAGATCGAGGCGCTCGAAGCCAGCAGCAAGGCGAAGCTCGGCGCCGGATACTCGATCGCGTTCAAGGAGGTGTCGCACCAGAAGCTCGGACGCCTGCGGGTGCCGGAGCGCATCACTTTCGGCAGCGCAGAAGACGCCGCGGCTTGCGCCGGGGAGCGTGCTGCCCTCGCGCAGTTCCGGGAGGTGGCAGCCACCCTGCGGGCTGCAGAGCCGTCTCTGGCTGATTGGCTCGCCGAACACCCGTTGGTGGCGCTGGAGCATGCGGCCGTCCTGCCCCGCCTGCTTGCCGTCGTCGAGCACTTCAAAGTTCATCCCAGGCCGATGCGCCACGCCCGCGAGCTCGGCATCCCGGGCGTGGACAGCAAGTTCGTCGAGCAGAACCGGGCCATCCTGTCCGAGTGGCTGGAGCGGCTGCTGCCGGCGGGCGCGCTGGATACCTCGGTCCGCGGTCTCGCCGAGGGCGCTTTCGAGCGCAGGTTCGGGCTGCTGCGCGAGGAGCCGCTCGTCCGGTTCCGCTGGTTGGACCGCTCGCTGCTGCTCGGCGGCCGGATCGCCGATGCCTCGGTGCCGCTGTCCGAGCTGGCCGCCTATGCGCCGCCGTGCGAGCGCGTGTTTGTCGTGGAGAACAAGATCAACTTCCTGACGCTGCCGGCGTGTGCGCGCAGCCTCGCGATCTTCGGCGCCGGCTATGCCGTCGACCGCCTCGCCGCGGTTCCATGGCTGAGCACCAAGGCGCTGCACTATTGGGGCGATATCGAAACCCACGGCTTCGCGATCCTGGACCGGTTGCGCAGGCATTGGCCGCAGACGCAATCGTTCCTGATGGACCGCGAGACGCTGCTGCGGCATCGCGACGTATGGAGCGAGGAGCCGGCGGAGCGCAGGTGCACGCGTGAGCTCGAGGGGCTCGATGCCGAGGAACACCACCTCTACGACGATCTGCGCGACGACAGGCTGGGGGTGGGCGTGCGGCTGGAGCAGGAGCGGATCGAGTTCGGGCGCGTGCAAGCCGCCATCAACGCCATCTCGTCAGCGACAGCCGTGTTTCCCCGTCTCCCTTGCGGAAGAGGGTCGGGGTGAGGGGTAAGTCCGCGGGAGAGGAGGGAGATCACCCACGCGGACCGAGGAGCCGAACGATATCCAGAGCCCCGTGAAAGACGCCGAGTATATCAATGCGTTGCGAGCGCACGAGGTAGGCGATCCGATAGTGTCCGTGCAGCAGGACCCGGATCTCGCCCTCCGCTTCCTTGCGATAGAGGTACCCTATGAGCGGAAAGTCGCGCAGAATCTGGGCGCGTTCAAAGATGCCTGACGTTACGGAACCCGCCGCCTGAGGATTTTCTGCCGCAACATGCTCGAAGATCTCTTCCAGCCACTGAACCGCTTCCTCGGTCCAGACTATTTCTGCCATGACTGGATGCGACGGCGCACCTCTTCATTCGACACCACCTTCCCCTCGCGCGTGTCCAGCAGACCTCGCTCGACCATATGCGCAAACGCGAGCTCGCGGAGGATCTCCTCGAAGCTGCTGTCCTCCGGCTGGGCGGCGATGATATCGGTCATGCGATCCTTCACGTCTGACATTGGTGGGGCTCCCTAAGACCTAGTCATTTTACTCCGGCGCCAGGCTAGCCGCTGCCCGATGTCCCGCATCTACAGTCGCCCAGGCTGCGCGCGAGCTGCTCCCGGGTCAGGTCCATCACGCGCACCTGCGTGTCTGAGGGAACACAGAGGGACTCCGAGCCCCACCCGGTCAAGTCGGAGCCTGGCGTGCGCAGCCGGATCGCCGCTGCCGACATCCTGACCTGCGTCCCTGGGGTTGCTGCGCCCAGCAGTTGGGCGGTTGGGGTGAGGCGCCCTTCATCGAGGCCATGCGGCGGCGCATGCCGGACCGTGTCGTGGCCAACAACCTCGGCAGCCGGTTCCCCTTCGGCGCCATCACTGCCCGGCCAGCGAGCCGCCGGCCGGGCAGTCAGTGACCGCGCGCTGCGCTGGGGCGCTCAAGCCGCCTTCGCCGCCTTGAGATCGAAGCGGTCCAGGTTCATCACCTTGGTCCACGCCGCCACGAAGTCTGTCACGAACTTCTCCTTGGAGTCCGCGCTCGCATAGACTTCCGCGAGGGCCCGCAGCTGCGAGCTCGAGCCGAAGACGAGATCGACGCGCGTGCCGGTCCACTTGACCGTGCCCGTCTTGCGGTCGCGCCCTTCGAACACCTCCCTCGCCTCCGAGGTCGGCTTCCACTCCGTGCCCAGGTCGAGCAGGTTGACGAAGAAGTCGTTGGTCAGCGCCTCGGGCTTGGAGGTGAAGACCCCGTGCTTGGAGCCGCCGACGTTGGTCCCCAGCATGCGCATGCCGCCGACGAGGACCGTCATCTCGGGCGCCGTGAGCGTCAGGAGCTGCGCCCTGTCGATCAGCAGCTGCTC
>DAIQQA010000123.1:0-15465 GCA_036787045.1 Burkholderiales bacterium
GTGTTGCCAGCCTGTCCCCCTACACGCAGCTCGTAGTGCGGCAGGATCGTTTCGGTGCCGATGCGCGGCCAGTGCTCCAGCGGGCCGAGGATGAGGTCGACGTTGACGTTGCCGGCGACGTAGATGGTGCCGGTCTGCTCACCAGCGTTCACTTGTTCGTGCACGGCACTATGCTTGAACTCTGCAGAAGCGAGAACCTCTCAACGCCAAGCTTGCCCTCGACCCCGATCGGGGTCGAGGGCAAGCTTGACGTTGAGCACCTTGCAGTAAGCCTTAGTAGAGCAACTGATCGTGCCCCTTGCCCTGTTGGATCGCCGGGATGTAGTTGTCCAGCTCAGCTAGCACCGCCTTGTCGGTCAGGTCGATGGCTTTGCCGCGCTCTGCCGACAAGTAGCTCGCCATCACCAGACGCTGGACCTCGAGGCCGTAGCTCCAGGACAGCATTGCGTCGCGTCCCACACTGAAAGCCGCCAGCATGTCCCGGTTTTCGTCGGTGTAACCGTACAGATCCGCCTCGTTGTATTGCACGGCCAGCAGGCCGCGGCTGGCAGTTGCCTTCTCCAGCGCGGCTTCCTGATCGGCGATGGCCTGCGCGGCGACGTCGCCGATGAAGATGTTCAACGGCGAGACCAGCGTGTTGATCTCGAACGCGTAGCCCGGTCCCATGCCGTCCATGAACAGGCGCAGGCCCTGCTTCTCGAACATCCACGAGTTGGTGAACTGCGCCTTGACGAGCTGTCCGCTCTCGGGGTTGCGGTAGGTGATCATGCCGGTGGCGAAGTCCTCCGCGGGCGCCTTGCTATAGTCCACGCCCCGCTCCTTCAGTAGCTTGTCGCGCCACTGCGGTTGTCCCCATTTGAGCAACCCGATATCGGCGGTGACGCTGACCGGCTGCAGGAACAGCAGATCCTTGCCGGGCGGGGTGAGCACGTAGCGGCCCACGGCGATGCTGTGGCAGCCCATGTCGCACAGCACGCCGCCGCCCTGCCGGGTGGGATCCCAGAACCACGGCTCGTGCGGCCCGCCGTGCTCCTCGGCCGACCGGGTCAGTGTGAGCGGCCCCATGGAGCGCATCACCGGCAGGAGCTGGTCGCGCTGGGCCTGGATCGCCCGCATGTAGATCTGGTTCTCGAAATACGCCGTGTTGAGCTTCGCCTCGCGCGCCAGCTCGACCAGCCGGCGCGCCTCTTTCATGTTGCGACCGAGCGGCTTCTCCAGGATCACGCCTTTGAGCGCGGCGCCGGCCTTCACCGCGGCGACGACCTGCTCCATGGTCTCGATGCGCGCGTAGTTGGGGACGAAGATCGCGATCACGTCCACGTGGTTCGCCATCTCGCCGATGGAGTCGTAGATCCTTGCCTCACCCAGGCCGCGGCCGCGGCAGAACTGCGCGAGCGCCTCGCTGTTGCCGCGCCGGATCAGGCCGGCGATCTCGAGCCCACGCACCTGCTCGATGGCGAGCGCCTGAAAACGGGCGATGAAGCCCGCGCCGATGAAGCCCAGTCTCATGTCTCCTCCCACGCCGTTCGTGCATGCTCATTGTAGGTCAGATCGGCTGCGTAGCCGCGGCAGGGACTGCTCTCCGGGTAAGTGCGCGGATGGAGACGAAATCCATTACACTCGCCGGGCGACGGCCGCGCGGGACCAGCGCCTCGCCGCAGTGCCAAGAGCTAGCGTTCAAACCTGGAGGAGGACAAAGTGCGTAACCCCATCCTTGCGGCGGGATTGGCCGCCGTTCTTGCGGTCGGCGTTTCCTCGGCGGCAACCGCCAAGGACACTTTTACGATTGGACTGAGCAACGGCTGGGTCGGCAGCGAGTGGCGCACCCAGATGATCGACGAGGCCGAAGCGGCCGCCAAGGAGTGGGGCAAGCGCGGCGTCACGGTCAAGACCATCGCACAGAGCTCCAACGTCGATGTGCCGGGCCAGATCGCCCAGGTCCGTAACTTCATCAACCAGGGGGTGGATGCGATCATCGTGAACCCCAACAGCCCGACGGCCTTCGATCCGATCTTCGCGCAGGCCAAGGCGAAGGGCATCCTGGTGATCTCGACCGACGCCGAGGTGTCCTCGAAGGACGCCATCTACGTCGGCATCGACCAGAAGGGCTGGGCCATGCAGTCGGCCGAGTGGCTGGCCAAGACGCTCAAGGGCAAGGGCAACGTGGTGGCCATCAACGGCGTGGCCGGCCACCCAGCCAACCAGATGCGCGTGGCCGGCTATCGCGAGGTGTTCGGCAAGTATCCGGGCATCAAGATCATCAACGAGGTCAACGCCAACTGGGACGAGGCACAAGGGCAGCAGGCGATGCAGAACCTGCTCGCGACCTATCCCCAGATCAACGGCGTGTGGGTGCAGGACGGCATGGCGGCCGGCGCCTGGCGCGCACTGACCGACGCCAAGCGCACCGACATCGCGGCCACGGGCGAGATCCGCGTCGACTTCCTGAAGCTGTGGAAAGCCAACGGCTATAACAGCGGCGCCTCGGTCAACCCGCCCGGCTGCATGGCCAGTGCGCTGAACGTCGCGGTCATGCGCCTGCAGGGACGCGAGTTCAAGGACGGCATCTTCAAAGGCCAGTACGGCAACGCGATCTACATTCCGATTCCGCTGATCGACAGCTCCAACTTCGAGCAGATCTACGAGAAGTGGAAGGACAAAGCCGGCTACATCTCCGTGAGCACCGTGGTCACGCCGGAGCAGGCCGAAGCGTACTTCAAGAAGTAACGGCGCACCGGCGTCCACTTCCGGCATCGCAAGAGGCAGGCTGCGGAGGTCGACCGGACGGTCGACACGGCAGTCTGCCTGACCGCACAGGCCCGCTGGTCCCGGCGCAGGGGTTCACGCGCTGCACTACGGCGACGCCATGCGGGCGCCGGCGCTCAAGCCCATGCCCGTCCTCGAAGCGAGCGGCGTCCGCAAACAGTTCGGCGGCGTGATCGCGCTGGCCGGCGCCGAGTTCGCGCTCGAGGCCGGCGAGGTGCACGCGCTCATCGGCTCGAACGGCTGTGGCAAGAGCACGCTGTGCAAGATCATCGCCGGCTCGGTGGCCGCCGACGCCGGTCGCGTGGCGCTGAACGGGAAGCCGGTCGTCTTCGCCAGTCCGCGCGAGGCGGCCGCCGCAGGGATAGGCGTGTTCTACCAGGAACTGAGCCTGATTCCCGAAATGACGGTCGCGCAGAACATCTATCTGGGCCGCGAGCCGCGCGGACGCGCCGGCCTGGTGGACCGTGACGCGCTACGCGAAGCTGCCGCCGGTGCGCTGGCGCAGTTCACCGCGGTGCTGGGCGGCAGAGTCGATCCCGAGACGCGCGTCGCGGACCTGTCGGCCGACCAGAGCCAGATTGTCGAAATCCTCAAGGTCCTGGCCGCGAATCCGCGCATCATCATCTTCGACGAAGCTACAGCAGCGCTCGACCGCAACCAGGTCGATGCCGTGTTCCAGCGCATCCATGCCCTGAAGGCCGAAGGCCGATCGGTCATCTTCATCACGCACCGCATGGACGAGGTGTTCGAGATCGCCGACCGCGTCACCGTCATGCGCAACGGCACGACGGTCATGACGCGGCCGACTGCGGACACCGGCCGCGACGAGCTGGTCACCGCCATGGTCGGCGAAGCGATTGCAGGCCGGTCGGATCGCGCGCGTCATGCACCTTCCGAGGACGTCGCGCTCGAAGTCGAGGACCTCAACTCGGAGAAGCTCTCCGCCATTTCGTTCAAGCTCAGGCGCGGCGAGATCCTCGGTCTGGGCGGGTTGCACGGCCAGGGCCAGTCGGAGCTCCTGCGCGCGCTGTTCGGGGCGACGCCGATCCGCACTGGGACCATCCGCGTCGGCGGGCAGCCGCTCAAGCCGAAGGGACCGCGGAAGGCCATGCGCCGCTCCATCGCCTACATCTCCGGGGACCGGGCACGGCATGGCGTGATGGCGATCCGCCCGATCTTCGAGAATCTGGTGGTCTCGCTGCTCGCCCGCGACCGCCGCCTCACCGTGGCGCGGCGCCGCCTGGAGGGCGAGATCGCGCCCATCATCGAACGGCTCAAACTCAAGTTTTCCTCTCTGGAGGCGGCCGTGTCGGAGCTGAGCGGGGGCAACCAGCAGAAGGTCGTCATCGGGCGCTGGCTTGCCACCAAGCCGACTGTGCTGCTGCTGGACGACCCGACCAAGGGGATCGACATCCGCACCAAGGACGACCTGTACGCGACCATGGACGAGCTGTGCAGCCAGGGCGTATCGATTGTGCTGCACTCCTCCGACGACGAGGAGCTGTTAAGCGTCGCCGACCGCGTGCTGGTGTTCAACGGCGGCCGCATTGTCGCGGAGCTAACCGGCGAGGAGCGCACGCGGTTTGCACTCTACAGCGCCGCGTATGCCGCCGGAGGCACCGATGCAGGCGCTTGAGGCCCGGGTCGTCGCACCCCGCCCGCGCTTCTCGCGGCAAAACCATCCCTACCTGATGGCGGCGGTGGTGTTTCTGGTGCTCTGCGTAGTGAATGCCGTGTTGCAGCCGAGCTTCCTGCGTCCGGGCGTTGCCGTGTCCAACGTTGCGGCCTTCCTGCCCATGGTGCTGGTCGCGGCGGGGCAAACCTACGTCGTGCTCGCCTCCGACATCGATCTGTCCGCCGGTGCGATCGTCTCGCTGGTGAACGTCGTGGTCGTTTCCATCATCGATGGCATGGGCGGGACCGGGGCCTCGGTCGCGCTCGGGCTGACAACCGGGGTCCTGCTGGGATTGCTTTGCGGTGCGGTCAACGGGTTCTGCGTGGCGGTGCTGCGGTTTCAGCCCATCGTCACCACCTTCGCCACGGGAATCGTGTTCGCCGGCTTCGCACTGTGGGTGCTGCCGGAAGCCGGCAAGCAGGTGCCAGCCGAGTTCTATCTGGCCTACGCCGGTGCGTTCCTGGGCGTGCCTACGGTCATCTGGATCCTGCTCGGCGTGATCGCGGTCGCAGCGCTGCTCGCCCGAACGCGTTTCTATCATGCGCTGCGCGCCACCGGCGGCAACATGCAGGCCGCGTATCAGACCGGCGTGCCGGTTGCGCGCGTGCGTATCGGCGCCTACGTGATCTGCGGTCTGTTCTCCGCCCTCGCCGGCCTGTCCCTGGTCGGCGAGACCGCGTCGGGCGACCCGCTGATCGGCGGCGCGCTGACGCTGTCCTCGGTCACCGCGGTGGTGCTTGGCGGCACCGCGCTCAGCGGCTGCGTCGGCGGAGTCGTCGGCAGCATCCTCGGCGCCTTCATCCTCGGTCTGATCAACAACGTGATCTTCTTCGCGCAGCTGCCGTTCGAGTGGCAGGGCCTGGTCCAGGGCGTGATCATCCTTGCCGCGCTGGCGGGCGGTGTAGTCATGGCACGCAGCCGGCGCGACTAGCAGGGTTAGCAGCGCGATGCAGAACGAGAGATTTAACTCCGACCGTGCCGCTGAACCAATGCATGGTCATGCTCGATCCAAGGGCTGCGCGGGTGCGCGCCGGAGCGTGGAGGAGGGGCCCCGCTTGCGGGGATCCGACCGCGGAGGCGCGCATAGAGACGCGGTGATAACGGCCCGCTCGATCCGCTGCGGGGTCGCATCCACCGGCCAAGGCCGGCGGAACCTGCTCCGCCCTCCGCGGATCCCACCAGAAAGCCCGGAGGCGCGCCGCGAAGCCACTCCTGCATTGGCCTGCTAGCATGCTCGCGAACCTCGTCGCCATCCTCAAGCGGCCCCTGTCGATCGCCATCCTCGCGATCCTGGCGCTGCTGATCGGCGGCGAGCTGCTGTCGCCGGGCTTCGCCTCGCCGCGGCAGATCGTGACACTGCTCACCATCGCGGCACTGCTCGGCGTGGTGGCCGCCGGGCAAAACCTGGTGATCCTGGGCGGGCGCGAAGGCATCGACCTCTCGGTGGGCGGGATCATCTCCTTCGGCGCGTTCCTCGCCGGCAACCTGATGCACCAGAACGACGCTAACCTTTTGCATGCGGTGGTGCTGGTGTGCGGGGCGACCTTCCTGATCGGGCTGGTGAGCGGCCTGGGCGTCACCTGGCTGCGCATCCCGCCGCTGGTGATGACGCTGGGTATGCTCGGCGTCGTGCAGGGCGGGCTCGTGCTGCTGACTCGCGGCGTGCCCTCGGGCCGGGCGGCGCCGCTGTTGAGCCGGGTCGTCAGCGACCCGGTGCTGTTCGGCCTACCGGGCATTCTGTTCATCTGGATCGCCGTAGGTGCGGTGCTGACGCTGGTGCTGCGGCGGACCACCTTCGGCTTCAACGTATACGCGATCGGGGCGAACGAGTCGGCCGCCGCGCTGGCCGGGGTCCCGGTGCGCCGCACCCGTACGCTCTTGTTCGCCCTGAGCGGTTTCTTCAGCGGCCTCACGGGCATCCTCCTGCTCGGCTATACCGACTACGTGTTCGTCGGGTCCGGCGATCAGTACATGCTGCCGTCGATCATCGCAGTCGTGATCGGCGGCACCTCGCTGGCCGGGGGATCCGGCGGCTACGTCGGCACCATGGCGGGCGCGGTCGTGCTGGTGCTGCTCCAGAGCATCCTCACGACGCTCAACATCCCGCCGTTCGGCCGGCAGATCATCTTCGGGGTCACCCTGCTCGGACTGATGCTGCTGTACGGCCGGCAGCGCAGGCTGCGGGGTTGAGGTGCTTTGTTCTTGAGCCATGAGAATCAACACCACACCGCTTCGGCGGCTGTGCCGCCACCCCGCCTCGTGAGAGGCGGGCAGTAAGAAAATCCCCTCCTGCCCGAGGAGGGGTGGCCCGAGAGGGCCGGGGTGGTGGGAGCCTGCCGGAGGCGGGGTGTCCCCCCAGGGCCGGGTGGTGGGAGCCTCCCTGACCAAGTTGCTTGTCTAGGTTCATCCGATGGCGCATCCGTCGTTGTTCGAAAGCGAAGCGGCCGAAGCGCCCGCCCTGGCGGCGCGGCAGTTCGACCGGCTGCGCCAGCAGCTGCCCGAGCTGATCGACAGGATCGACCGGCTCGCGCCGGTGCTGTTGGCAACTATCGCTCGCGGCAGCTCGGACCATGCCGCCGCTTACGCCGGATATCTGGTAGCGCTGCGTCTGGGCCTGCCTGCGGCGTCTCTACCTCCATCGCTGGCCTCGGTCTATCGGCGCACGCTGCGTCTGGAACGCGCGATAGCGCTGGCGATCTCACAGTCGGGCGCCAGCCCCGATCTGTGTGCGGCCGCGGAGCGCGCGAAGGCGGGCGGCGCGTTTGCACTGGGGTTGGTCAACGAGTCTGGCTCGGCGTTGGGCAGGGCGGTGGACGTGGAGGTCGCGATCGGCGCCGGCGTCGAGCGCGCAGTGGCCGCGACCAAGAGCTTCGTGCTCAGCATGACTGCGGTTACGCACCTGGTCGCGGAGTGGGCTCGGGATGCGGCGTTGCTGGGTGCGCTGCACGACCTGCCGGATGCACTCGGACGCTGCGACTCGGTGGACTGGTCCGCCGCGATGCGGGCGCTCAGCGAGCATGACGACGTCTTTGTCATCGGCCGCGGACCGAGCCTGCCGGTGGCACACGAGCTGGCGCTCAAGTTGAAGGAGGTCTGCGGCATGCACGCCGAGGCCTTGAGCGCCGCCGAGCTGTTGCACGGGCCCATCTCCATCGCCTCGCCAGCGTTGGCCGCGATGGTGCTGGCCGGCGACGAAGCCACACGCGAGACGGTGAATGCCGCGGTGGCACACCTTCGGGCTGCCGGGGCACCCGTCGTGATTCTGGGCACTGCTCGCAATGCACCGGCTCACGGCGCGGACGTAGTGGTGATTCCAGCCGCGCCCGATCCTGTTCTGCAGCCCGTCGTCGCAGCCCAGGCAGCCTATGCCTTCTTCGCACAGCTGGCGCGCGCGCGGGGACGCGACCCCGATTCTCCGCCGCAGCTGCAGAAGATCACGCGCACGCGATGACGCCGAAAAACAAAAAGCCCGGTTTCCCGGGCTTTTCGTTGGTTCCTTGCGGCCTGGCTTATTCGGCGGGGCGGATGTTGGTCGCCTGCTCGCCCTTCGGACCGGTGGTCACGTCGAAGGTGACGCGCTGGTTTTCCTTGAGGGTCTTGAAACCACCACCTTGGATCGCAGAGAAATGGGCAAAGAGGTCCTTGCCGCCGCCATCGGGAGTAATGAAACCGAAGCCCTTGGCGTCGTTGAACCACTTCACGGTACCTGAACTCATTCGTATCGTCCTGTCAAAGTTGAGAGTAGAGGGCTTGCGCCCGAATGCGGAAACTTCAAGAGGAGAAAAACGGAGATCTGAGGAGCACCACGGAAGCGGCTACTACGGACCAGCAATTCAGCGCTTGGAGATTCCTGCGGCGGTCGTTATACCCGCTTCTCAGGCGCATGTCAAAGGGATTCGGCGCGCAGCTCGTAGGTCAATTCAGATCGGGTCCCGACCGCAAGGTCCATGCCGGCGGCGCGCTCGGATCGGTAACAGCTCCTCGTATAGGGCGAGCAGGCGGGCCTTGACTGCGGTGTTGTCGTGCATCGATCTACGCTCCGAGCGTGGAGGAGCATGCAGGCGCCGCGTCCACCATCGGCAGGACCAGCGGGTGGGATGCTTCACGCGGTTGCACCACCCTCGCTTCCAGCCCGAAGCATTCCCGCAGTGCCGCCGGCGTGATGACTTCGCGGGGATGCCCCGACCCGTACCTGGCGCCACGGCTGAGCAGGGTGACGCGGTCGGTATACTGCAGAGCCAGGTTCAGATCGTGCAGGACCGCGACCACCGCTACCCCTTCTGCTGTAGCAAGCGCGCGAACCAGCGCGAGCGTCTGGTGCTGGTGGACGACGTCCAGGCTCGCGATCGGCTCGTCCAGCAGCATGCAGCGCGGGTTGGCCCGCCATGGCTCCCAGATCTGCGCCAGGGTGCGAGCGAGCTGGACACGCGCGCGTTCCCCACCCGATAGCGACAGGTACACCCGGTGGGCGAGATGCGCGGCGTCCAGTCGCGTTAGCGCTTGTAGCGCAATGCGCTCGTCCCGCACAGCCGGGAACCCGTCGTGATGGGGGAAGCGCCCGAGCAGGGTCACTTCCAGCGCAGTGAACGCGAAGCACACGGTGCTCTCCTGCGGGAGCAGCGCACGCAGCCGCGCGCGCTCGCGCGGAGTCCACTGCTGCAGCGGCGCCCCGGCGAGACGGACCTCGCCGGCATCGGGCTGCAGCTCGCCGCTCAGGGTTCGCAGGAGCGTGGACTTTCCGGCGCCGTTGGCACCGAGTAGCACGTGAACCTCGCCCGGGCGCGCATGTAGCGACACTTGCGAGAGGAGGACGCGGCCGCCGAGTCGCAGCACGATGTCGCGCGCCTCGATCACGACCACGCCCCTGCCTCGCGCGAGCGCAACAGGCTCGAGCGCGGCCCATGCTCGGCCGCCTCCTCCACCGCATAGCCCAGAGTCCAGTGGTGGAAGAACAGGCGCAGGTCGATGTCCTCGCCCAGCGCCAGGCCGACCATCCCATCAGCGCTGACGTTCTCGAAGCGCCCGATCTTCTCGTGCACGACGTCTTCGTCGCGCGTCAGCGCCATGACCGGTCCCAGCTCGTGCATGTGCTCGAGCAGGCGCCGGTAATCTCCCTCCAGGCGTGTGACGCCCTGCCCGCATTGGCTTGCGATCAACTCCGCTTCGCTTACGCCGAGTTGCTGGGCGGCATCGCGGTTGCACACCATGCCCTTGGTCCGAAGCGCTGTCCACGCGGCACGCAACGCATCGGCGCTTGCCCAAGCGCCCTCTGCTGTCACCTCCATCGATGCCGCTCCTTTCCAGGCTGATTCCGGTTAATCCAGACCTTGCGAGCTCAATGCCGGTGCTGCCCATCCACCGGCGCGAGCCCCGCAGTGAACGCGCGCCAGTCGAGCTGGAGCTGGGCGCACGCGGCGCGCAGCAGAGCCGAGCAGCGCTCCTCTGCCTGCCGCGAAAGCAGATCCAGGTGCTGGGCCACTGCGTTCGCAACGCAAGGGCAGCGATGCGCGTAGTAGCGCGTCATGAGATAGAGCGTGGACGCGAGCAGCACATCCGGTTGCGGGAGCGGCGCGCACCTCATCGCACGCGCCCGGTGACCAACGCACTGAAGCGAGATGCGCGAGGCGTGGGCCTCGGCCGGAAGATGAGTGAGCGCAACCGATCGCGCTCGGTTAGCAAAAGCACGAGCAAATCCTCCCAACACGCGGCCGCCTGCCGAACACCGGCTTGGCTGGCTACATCCTTTTGGGGAGGATTTGGCTGGCTGGTGGACCGGGACGTCGATGTCCCGAAGTCCTAGGCGGTGAGGATCAACTTCCCGTTTTGGGTGACTCGCAGTCGGTATTCGCGGCCGTCGTGCTCGATGATCAGCTCGCCCTTGGGCCCAAGCAGCTCCATGCTGCTGACACGGCGAACTGCCGTGATGGGTGCGGACGTAGCATCATCGAGCGGACCGCGTTCCGCTGCTAGTGTGACTTTGAGTTCTTCGCGAAGGCCCTTGTGCGATAAGGCGCGGGTGGACGGCGAAGCATTCATGACCTGTTAACCGAAGAGGAAAACCAATGGACGATCAGATCAAGCATCAGGAGGTCCGCCGGAAGCTGTTGGCCGGCGGAGGTGTTGCCTGTGTCATGGGCATGCTAGGCGGCATGAACCGACACGCAAGCGCAGAGGAGCACGGCGCAGGCGCGAAGGGGGTCCCCGCCGTCGTCATCGATTCGAGCAGGGAAGGGATCTGCGGAACCTGTCGATTCTGGGGCGGCATGCGGCGCGTGTCGGAGGACAAGAAAGCCGTCTACGCGGAATCGCTCGGCTGGTGCAACAACGTCGACAGCCCGAACTTCCAGACCATGCGCACTCCGGAAGCGGGACCGATGAAAGCCTGGAGGAAGTGGGAAGCGCTGTAATCAGCACACGAGCGGGTGTCCAGGACGGCCACCCGGTCCGCTATCCCCAGAAGCACCCAGTCAAGCGGCGAGGCTGTGCAGCATCCACGCAGTCTTCTCATGAACCGCCAAGCGCTCGACCAGAAGCCCCACGGTGACCTCGTCTCCGGCACGCTGAGCAGCAGGAAGCACCGAGCGGATGGTCTTCTCCACCATCTCGTGGTCGGCCGCCAACTGCTTCACCATCTCTTCGGCCTTCGGCACCCCTTCTGCGTCCTTGATGCTCGCCAGGCGAGTGAATTGGCCGAAGCTCCCCGGTGCGTATTGACCCAGCGCACGGATGCGCTCCGCGATCTGGTCCACCGCGCCAGCCAGCTCCGTGTATTGCTCCTCGAACATCAGATGGAGATCACGAAACCTCGGTCCCTCGACGTTCCAGTGGAAATTATGCGTCTTCAGGTAGAGCGCGTAGCTGTCGGCCAGGACATGCGACAGACCACCTGCAATCTCTTTCTTGACGCTCGGTCCAGTATCGGTTTTCACACCCATCACAGCTCCTTTCCTTGAAAGCGGCCCACCGTCACTCTCCGGACATGGACCAGATCACGGGATTCACCTCGACCAGCGCTCCGGTAGCCGCATCGACCTCGATGCGAACCAAGGCGCCCCGACCGGTGGCGATGTCGAACTCATACACTGCCGCACCATCGGACTCAATGATATAGCGCGTAGCGACAACCTCACCAGGAAATGCGGAAACGGACATGCCACGTGCCGTCGCTTCGACTCCTCAGGCAGGTTGTGCAGCGCAATCCCCAGGCCGACGAGCAAGCCCAGGTCGGGCGACGCGAGGTAGGCGTTCGCCATCGCGAAGCCTTCGGGCACGTCGTGCAGGATCAAGCCGAAGGCGACCAGGTACGCTGACCTTTCCATTGCCATGGAGGTCAACCCCCTCTCCTGCGTCAAGTGCCTGTGCGGCAACACGAGGTGTGCACCCCAGGTCAGGACCGCGCCCGAAGCCGCACTGACCAGGGCGGCTCGGCCTCCGGCTGCATCCACTGCCTCCGGGATGAGCTCCAGCAGCGAGATCAGGATCATGATGCCGGCGGAGAACCCGATTCCCGCAGCGATGGCTCGAGTATTGTCGCGCAGCGCGAGAGCGAGCACGACGCCCAGGCAAGTGGTCAGACAAGACAGCAGGGACAGCAGAATGACTGCCGCGTAGGTCGTACCCAAGGATGTCGTCGCTCCCGATCGGCGTGCGGGTCACAACCAGTCCCGCAACGCGGCGAGGAAGCGTGCGTTGTCCGCGGGCAGCGCGGTGGTTACGCGCATGAAGCCGCGACCCAGATGTGGGTCTGCAAGCGGCTTGACGAGGATCTTGCGCTCCCTGAGCTGCACGGCCAGCGCGCTTGCGTCGTGCGGGGCGAAGTCCGCCAGGAAGAAATAGGTCTCGCTCGGGAACGTGCGCACCCCCAGCGCGCGCAGCTCGGCGGCAAGCGCCTCGGTCCAAGCCCGCAGCTCCGCGACCCGCTTTTGGATCTTGTCTTCATTCTGCAACGTCGCCAGCGCGGCGGCTTGGCTCGGGCGCGCCAACGGATAGGCGTCGTTGTTCACGTTCAGATCATCTGCGAGCGCCTGCGGCAACACGGCGTAGCCCACCCGGAACCCGGCCAGGCTGTGGGCCTTGGACAGGGTGCGCGTCACGAGCAGATTGGGGTGGTGTGGCACCCAATGCGCCACGGACTGTCCAGCCACGCCGATGAAGGCTTCGTCCACCAGGAAGTGCGTGTTCGGGTGCCTTTCGAGCAGCGGCGGCAGCACCGACATGTCGAAGGTGCCGCCGTTGGGGTTGTTGGGGTTGACGATGGCGACCAGCGTAGTGTCGCTCGGGATGTTCAGCCGGGCGAGGTCGCACCGGAAGTCGTCTTGCGGCAAAAGCACGGTTTCGCTGTAGGACTGCGCGATCTCCGGAAACAGTGGATAGGTCGGCGTCAACAGGTGCACGCGCTGTCCGAGGCGGTCGAAGAGCTGCCGCAAAATCAACTCGGAACCGGCGTTGATGTGGATCAGCCGCTCCGGCACCCCGATCTGTTCGGCAATCAGCCGGCGTAGCGGTTCGGAGTGGGGTTCCGTGTAGTAGTTGCCGTGGGGCGCCTCGGCCTGCGCCGCGAGGATCGCCTCTTCGATCGGGGGAAGCGGGTTCTCGCACAGCAGCAGCTTGATCCCTTCGAATGTAGCGCCGCCTTTCTCTTGAACCGTCCCCATCCCGAGCTCCTTGGTGTTCCTGTGCATGATCGTCGCGCGGGCATCCGCGGGTCGATCTGCGAGCTGCTGTCTTGCCGTCAGCCGATGCACCCGCGTCGACCTTGTCGTCCGGACCCAAGCATCTGCTGGGGCCCTACTAACTAATGGCCGCCGTGGGCGATTGCGGCCATGAGTGCGACCCCAAGCACGAACGCCCCCAGATGCACGGCATTCGTCGCGGCGTTCTCGTGCTTGTTGACCTCAGGCACCAGGTCGGAAGCGCCGATGTAGAGGAAGTTTCCCGCTGCGAAGGGAAGCAGGAACGACACGTCGATCTCTGCCGAGAGCGTGTAAGTGACCAGCCCGCCGACGAGGAAGGTGAGTGCGGATAGCACGTTGTAGAGCAAAGCCCTGCCCTTGGCCCAACCGCCGTGTACCAGGACTGCGAAATCTCCCAGCTCCTGGGGCACCTCGTGTGCCGCAGCGGCCAGCCAGGTGGTGATGCCGAGTCGGATATCGATCAGGAACGTGCTTGCTACTGCGAGCCCGCCGAGGAAGTTGTGCAGACCATCGCCGATCAGGATCAGATAGGACAGCGGCTTCTTGCATTGCGCGGAGGCCCGATGGCAGTGGTGCCAGTGCAGCAACTGCTCGAGTGCGAAGAATACGACGAAGCCCGCCAGCACCCACAGGAAGGTCGCCACGTGCGATCGTCCATGTACGAGGCTCCCCGGCACCATATGCAGCAGCGCCCCGCCAATCAGCGAGCCCGCCGCAAAGGCGACGAGCGGCAGCATGAGGCGCTGGAGCAGCTTTTCCGGGATCACCAGAGTGAGACTTCCGATGAGCGCGATAGCACTCATCAGCAGGCTGCTGCCGACGATCCACGCCAACGCCTCCACGCCGCGTCCTGGCCGGGTGGGCGAACGCGATGCGGATCACGGAAACGGGGGGACGGTGGGCTCGGTGCCCTCGGGCTCGGCTTCGGGGTGATGCTTCTTCACCCGCTCGGTGATCTCGTCGACCTTCGCGAATGGCACGTCCACGAGCATGAGCAGCTGGCCGCGCTCGATCGCATCCTCGAAGGCCTTCAACCGCGTGTTGCCGACGTTCATGCCGACCATGCCGCCCAGCCAGGCGCCCACTCCGGCGCCCGCGAGCGCGCTCGCCAACAGCACGGCGCCCCCGGCGACGACGACCCCGGGCGCCAGCGCCAAAGCCACGAGCCCGGCAAGCGTGCCAGTGGCTCCGCCGAGCGCCACCGCCCGCTCGACCGCAGGCACGAAGTCGCTTTTCTGTATAAGTGAGGCTTCCGGCAGGTTGCCGAGCGCCGTGCCGCGCTTGGCGATCACATGGATGTGCCGCTCCTCGATGCGGCCCAGCAGCAGATCGTCCACCACCTTGGTGGCGATCTCGACGTTCGGAACGAGAAAGTAGAGCCTTCGACGCATGGTGCAGTCTCCTTGTAAAGAGCGCGCGAGCGCTCCTTGTTCGAGGGATCGTTTATCGCGCGACGCTCACCGTGTCGGAGGACATCGGCTAAGTCGGGAAGTTACACGGCACGCAAGCTGCGTTGCTTGACGCGGATCAACAGTTCGAACCTCTTGACCGGCTTGCCGGCCAATCGAGGACGACCAGCCCCCGTCAGCGACCGATGCCCTCGCTTCCCCGAATCCCTCTTCAGTCGCGCTCCGCGGCGGCATTTGCATGCCGCCGCCTCGGATCAGGCCGCGATGATCAACGCGGCTTCGACACGTCGCTCATGGGTATGCCCAAGGCTTTTGCGACCCCCTCACCATAGGCTGGGTTCGCCTTCATGCCGTGGCCGATGTGTCGCAGCTGGATCTCCCTGGGCGCCTCGCCGATCGAACGCGCCGTGTTCTCGAACAGCACCTTCTGCTGGGCCGGGCTCATCAAGCGGAACAGCGCGCCGGGTTGCGCCGTCGGGGAGGGCGATCTGACTCGTGTCCCGCCCGGCGCCGGCGAGCGATCCGGCACAAGTCCGCAGCCTCAGCCGCCGGCGCCCAGGCGCTTCCCCATAGCGTCCGCCTATCGCCACGATCGCGACATTCAATTGGATCTGCGCTCCGCGCCTGCCTAGTCTTGGCGCGTGACGGCTGCATGGGCGCTGCAGCCGGCTTGATCATGATCAAAGGTGCGACCCGGAGCGGGCCTACGATGTGGCGGGTATGACGTGGAGGCTCGAACCAGGTTGGATGAGCTCGTCAAGGACTCGAGTGCCTTAGGGAACAACTCGTAGCGAATTGCAGAACACCATCGGAGAGCAACATGGACACAAAGGTTGATGAAAAGCGCGCGGGCAAGTGCCCGTACACCCACATCGCCGGCGTCGGCAGGACGAACCGCGACTGGTGGCCGAACCAGCTGCGG
>DAIQQA010000269.1:0-4458 GCA_036787045.1 Burkholderiales bacterium
AAACTAGCGGGATCGCGCTGTCCGGGAGGTAAGCCATGTCGGCGATGAAACGCCTGTTCCAACTGATGTCCGACAAGAAGGCGTCGGACATTTTCCTGTCCATAGGAGCGCCGATCAACATCAAGATCAACGGCGTGGCGATGCCGGTGAACCAGACCATCCTCACCGCGAGCGCCGTGCAAACGCTGCTCTACGAAGTGCTGAACGAGCACCAGGTGCGCGAGTTCGAGGAGGAACTGGAGCTCAATACGGCCTACACGATGGAAGGCGTCGGCACCTTCCGCATCAGCGCCTTCCGCCAGAAGGGCACCCCGGCCGTCGTGGTGCGCTACATCCCCGGATCGGTCCCGCCGCTCGATTCCCTCGGCCTGCCGCCGGTGCTGAAGGAAGTCGTGATGCAAAAGCGCGGCCTGATCCTGATGGTCGGTGCGACCGGCTCGGGCAAGTCCACTTCGCTCGCGGCGATGATCGACTACCGCAATGCCGAGCGGTCCGGCCACATCCTGACGCTCGAGGACCCGGTCGAGTTCATCTTCAAGAACCGCAAATCGGTCGTCAACCAGCGCGAGGTCGGTACCGACACCAAGGCGTTCCAGACTGCGCTGAAGAATGCCCTGCGCCAGGCACCGGACGTGATCCTGATCGGCGAGATCCGTGATCGAGAGACCATGTCGATGGCCCTGCAGTATGCGCAGTCGGGTCACCTGTGCATGGCCACGCTGCACGCCAACAACAGCTACCACGCCATGAACCGCATCATCAGCTTCTACCCTCTGGAGAACCGGCCGACCTTGCTGCTCGACCTGTCGGCATCGCTGCAGTCGGTGATCTCCCAGCGCCTGGTGCGCACCAAATCAGGCCAGCGCAAGCCCGCCTGCGAGGTGCTGCTCAACACGCGGCACATTTCGGAACTGATCGAAAAGGGCGAGATCAACGAAATGAAGGAGGCGATGGAGAAGAGCATGGCGCCGGGCTCGCAGACCTTCGAGCAGGCGCTGTTCAAGCTGTTCGTGGCGGGCGACATCACCCAGGACGAGGCGATGCTGAACGCCGATTCCGCCACCAACATGCTCTGGCTCATCAACCAGGCCACCGCCGGGCAGATCACCTCGGGCCAGGTCTCCATGCCCCAGGTGCCGATCGAGCCGAAGGAAGGCGGCAAGAAGGAAGGCCTGCTGGCAGGTGGCGGCGCCGGCAATTTCGACGGCATCAAGATCGACATGACCTCCTGAGGTGAAGCCGGTCCTCGAGCTCGCGCGGGCACTGATCGCCCGCAGGTCCGTAACCCCCGAAGACGGTGGCTGCCAGGCGCATCTGGCGGAGCGCCTGTCCGCAACAGGATTCCGCTGTGAAGACGCAACGGTCAATGGCGTGTCCAATCTCTGGGCACGGCGCGGCGAAGCGCACCCGCTGCTGTGCTTCGCAGGCCATACCGACGTCGTGCCGCCGGGGCCGCTCGAACAGTGGCATTCGGACCCTTTCACACCTACGGAGCGCGACGGCAAGCTCTACGGCCGCGGCGCCGCTGACATGAAATCGTCGATCGCCGCGTTCGTGGTCGCGGTCGAGGCGTTCGTCGCCGAACGGCCGCGGCATGGCGGCTCGATCGCGCTGCTGCTCACCTCGGACGAAGAGGGCCCGTCGGTCGACGGGACCGTGCGCGTGGTGGAGCGCCTCAAGGCGCGCGGCGAGAGGATCGACTACTGCATCATCGGCGAGCCCTCCTCCGCCAGCGTGCTGGGCGACACCGTGCGCACGGGCCGGCGCGGCTCGCTCTCGGCCACGGTCACGGTACGCGGCGTGCAGGGCCACGTCGCCTATCCGGAGCAGGTGAAGAACCCGATCCATCTCCTGGCGCCCGCGCTCGCCGAGCTTGCCGCCCTCGAATGGGATCGCGGCAACGACGCCTTCCCGCCCACCAGTTTCCAGGTCTCCAATCTCAACGCGGGCACCGGCGTGGAGAACGTGGTGCCAGGCGCCGCGGTGATGCTGTGCAACCTGCGCTTCTCGACGGCGAGCACGGAGGCGTCTCTGCGCACGCGTTTTGAGGACGTGCTGCGCGGGCATGGTCTGGATTTCACCGTTCAATGGACGCTCGGCGGCAAGCCGTTCCTGAGCCGGCCGGGCCGGCTGATCGAGGCGGTGCAGCGCAGCGTGCAGGCGCACGCCGGACGCAGGCCGCAACTGTCCACCGGGGGCGGCACCTCGGACGGCCGCTTCATCATCGACATCTGCCCCGAGATCGTCGAGTTCGGGCCGGTGAATGCCAGCATCCACAAGCTGAACGAACACATCGAGCTCGCCTCGCTCGAACTGCTGCCGCGCATCTACCTCGATACGCTGCGCGCGCTCCTGCCTTGACCCTGGCGGAGCTGCTGCGCGACACCGCGCGGCGCCTGCGTGCCGCGCGCTTGAATTACGGCCACGGCACCACCCATGCGCGGGACGAAGCCGCGTTCCTCGTGGTTCGAGGCCTGGGCCTGCCATTCGATGCCGCATCGTGCATGCCGGTAAGCGCCGCGGGACGCCGCCGCGTCGCAAGGCTGCTCGGCCGGCGCATTCGCGAGCGGTTGCCGGTGGCCTACCTGCTGCACGAGGCCTGGCTCGACGGCGAGGCGTTCTACGTCGACCGGCGGGTCATCATCCCCCGATCGCATATTGCCGAGCTTCTGCGCGATCGTCTGCAGCCCTGGCTTACGCGGCCAGTGCGGCGTGCGCTGGACCTGTGCACGGGATCCGGATGCCTCGCCGTGCTCGCGGCCAAGGCCTTCCCTGGCACCCGCGTAGACGCCGCGGATCTGTCCCGCGCCGCACTGGCCGTAGCACGGCGAAATATTACGCAGCACGCCCTACGGGGCAGGATCCGGCTCGTGCGCTCCGATCTGTTTGATGGGCTGCGCGGTCGACGTTACGACTTGATCGTCAGCAACCCGCCCTACGTAACCTCGAGCTCGATGCGTGCGTTGCCCCCCGAGCATCTACACGAGCCGCGCATGGCACTTGCAGGCGGCATCGACGGGTTGGCGCTGGTGCGCAGGATCCTCGAGCATGCTGCGCGCCACCTCGAACCGGGCGGGCTGCTGGTCTGCGAGGTGGGCGCCGGGCGCAAGGCGCTGGAGCGCGCCTATCCGCAGGTGCCCTTTACGTGGCCAGAGACGTCCGCACAAGCGCAGGAAGTGTTCCTGCTGCCGCGGGAAGACCTGCCGCAGCGGGAGAAGCGAGAGAAGCTGGGGTGACCGATGGGACTCGAACCCACAACAACTGGAATCACAATCCAGGACTCTACCTTTGAGCTACGGTCACCGTTGTTGCTGCTGCCGATCTGGCCTGCCCGGCGGGAGTCGAACCCACAACCCCCAGCTTAGAAGGCTGGTGCTCTATCCGGTTGAGCTACGGGCAGCCGCCGGGCAAACCTGGTCGGGGTGGAGAGATTTGAACTCCCGACATCTTGCTCCCAAAGCAAGCGCGCTACCAGGCTGCGCTACACCCCGGAAAAGGCGGCAAATGATACTCCCGGCGCACCGCGGGAGCAATTTTTATGCTTGCTGCAAGGGGGTCTTTTCTGCTACAAAGCATGCCTTTCATTTTTGCCGGGGTCGGCTGAGCAATGGCCGTAGAACTCACCAGAAAAAGCTTCACGCCCTATGCCGCGAAAAAGGGCGAGGAGTACATGAACGCGAAGCAGCGTTCGCATTTCCGCAAGATCCTCGAGACGCTCAAGTCCGAGCTGTCGGAGGAGATCGATCGCACCGTGCACACCATGCAGGACGAGGCCACGGTGTTCGCCGACCCGAACGACCGCGCCAGCCAGGAATCCGACATGGCGCTCGAGCTGCGCAACCGCGACCGCGAGCGCAAGCTGATCAAGAAGATCGACGAGACGATCGCCCGCATCGACGCGAACGAGTACGGCTACTGCGACAGCTGCGGCGTCGAGATCGGCCTGAAGCGCCTCGAGGCGCGCCCGACCGCCACCCTCTGCATCGACTGCAAGACGCTCGACGAGCTGCGCGAGCGCCAGGTCGCCAAGTAAGAAAACCTATCCCGACTTAGCGGTTTCCTGCGCGTTGACCGCCTTCATGGAGAGGCGGACGCGGCCCTTGTCGTCGGCTTCCAGCACCTTGACCTTCACGATCTGGCCTTCCTTCAGGTGATCTGACACGGCGTTGACGCGCTCGTGGCTGATCTGCGAGATATGCAGCAGGCCGTCGCGGCCGGGCATCAGCTGAACGATGGCGCCGAAGTCCAGCAGGCGCAGCACCGGGCCCTCGTAGATCTTGCCGACCTCGACGTCCGCGGTGAGCTCCTGGATGCGCTTCTTCGCCGCCTCGCCGCCTTCGGACGAGACGCAGGCGATGGCGATGGTGCCGTCGTCCTCGATCTCGATGGTGGTGCCGGTTTCTTCCTGGATGCCGCGGATGACCACGCCGCCCTTGCCGATGACGTCGCGGATCTTGT
>DAIQQA010000124.1:0-15456 GCA_036787045.1 Burkholderiales bacterium
GCGCATCTGCACGCGCAGCTTGGCGTCCAGGTTGGACAGCGGCTCGTCGAACAGGAACACCTGGGGATTGCGCACGATGGCGCGGCCCATCGCCACGCGCTGGCGCTGCCCGCCGGAGAGCTGACGCGGATAGCGGTCGAGGTACTCGGTCAGGCCGAGGATCTTCGCGGCCTGGTCGACGCGGCTACGCATCTCCTCTTTGCTTCTGCCCGCCAGCTTCATGCTGAAGGCCATGTTGTCGAACACGGTCATGTGCGGGTAGAGCGCGTAGTTCTGGAACACCATGGCGATGTCGCGTGCCTTGGGCGGCACGTTGTTCACCACGTTGGCGCCGATCAGGATCTCGCCAGCGGTGATCTCCTCGAGGCCGGCGATCATGCGCAGCAGCGTAGACTTGCCACAACCCGAGGGGCCGACCAGGACGACGAACTCGCCATCGTCTATCGAGACGTCCACGCCGTGCACGACCTCGTGCCGTCCGAAGGCCTTGCGCACCCGCCGGAGCTCCACCGAGGCCATGGCGCTAACCAGCGAGCCGGCAGCTCGCCGGCCGGACGTGTGCGTCGCAACGACGCCGTTGATGCAGCATCACGGCCTGCTCCCCCGAATGGTTGTTGTCTGCTGCGGCCAGGTTCAGTCTAAGGAATTGCCGCCCCAGCGGCAAGGGCACGGACGCTGCCGACTTGCTGTGGCATACTAGCCGCCCGACAACGACAGGCCGGAAGTACGGGAGGAGGGACGACGTGAGCGGCAGGCTTCACGGCAAGACCGCAGTTGTCACGGCCGCGGCCCAGGGTATCGGGCGCGCCGCGGCGCTTGCCTTCGCTCGCGAAGGCGCGGCGGTCGTTGCAACCGATATCAAGCTGGACAAGCTGAGCGAACTGTCCGGCACGCCTGGTATCCAGGTCCGCCAGCTCGACGTCACCGACGACAAAGCCATCGCGGCATTGGCCGCAGAGGTACGCGCTCCCGATGTGCTGCTCAATGCAGCCGGGTTCGTGGCCAATGGCACCATCCTCGACTGCACGCAGAAGGACTGGGACTTCTCCTTCAATCTCAACGTGCGGTCCATGTACAAGATGATCCAGACGTTCCTGCCCGGAATGCTGGAGCGCGGCGGCGGATCGATCGTCAACATCGCCTCGGTGGCCGGCAGCGTGAAGGGCATCCCCAACCGCTTCGTATACGGGGCCAGCAAGGCGGCGGTGATCGGCCTGACTAAAGCAGTGGCCATCGACTTCATCAAGCAGGGCATCCGCTGCAACGCGGTGTGCCCTGGAACCGTCGACACACCGAGCCTCGCCGATCGGATCAACGCCTTCGCCGACCCGGTCAAAGCGCGGGCCGACTTCATCGCCCGGCAACCCATGGGACGTCTGGGCACCGCCGAGGAGATGGCCGAAGTGTGTGTCTATCTGGCCAGCGACGAGTCGCGGTTCATGACCGGCCAGACGGTGATCATCGACGGGGGCATCACCATCTAGGGCAATGCGGCTTCCTGAACCATCTTCAGGGGTTAGTGCGAGGAGAAAGAAATGAAACTGGTACGTTACGGCGACGCAGGCAAGGAGAAGCCGGGCATCGTGGATTCGGCGGGCGCGATCCGCGATCTGTCGGGAGTAGTGAGCGACATCGACGGCGCGGCGATCACCCCGGAGGGCCTGGCCAAGATCCGCGGGGTAGACGTCAACAGCCTGCCCAAGGTTTCGGGCAATCCGCGCCTGGGCGCGCCGGTCGGCAACGTGAGCAAGCTCATCGCCATCGGGCTGAACTACGCCGATCACGCGAAAGAATCGAACCTGCCGATCCCCAAGGAACCGGTGGTGTTCATGAAGGCCAACTCTTGCATCGTCGGGCCGAACGACACGGTGGTCCTGCCCAGGGGCTCGGTAAAGGGCGACTGGGAAGTGGAGCTGGCGTTCGCGATCGGCAAGACCGCCAAAGCCGTGTCGGAGGCCGACGCGCTCGACTACGTGGCCGGCTACATGATCTGCAACGACGTATCGGAGCGCGAGTGGCAGATCGAGCGCGGCCCCACCTGGGACAAGGGCAAGGGCTTCGACACCTTCGGCCCGCTCGGGCCCTGGCTGGTCACCACCGACGAGATCCGCGACCCGCAGAACCTTGCCATGTGGCTGGACGTCAACGGCAAGCGCATGCAGACCGGCAACACCAAGACCATGATCTTCGACGTGCGCAAGCTCATCTCCTATGTGAGCTTCCTGTTCACGCTGAAGCCCGGCGACGTTGTCACGACGGGCACGCCGCCTGGCGTGGGCATGGGCATGAAGCCCAACCCGGTGTTCCTGAAGTCGGGTGATGTGATGCGCGTGGGGATCGACGGTCTGGGCGAGCAGCGCCAGGAGGTCTCCGCCGGCTGACGGGTTTGCTCAACTGCGCGACAGAGGCGCACTGCAAGGTGCGCCTTTTTCGTTTCTGCACCTGCACATCGACGCTGGATCACGCAGCGAAGAATCAGCTTCTTACGCACCGCGTTTCACACAGCTGCAGCATCCTGCTGCCGGCCTGGCACGAAGGCTGCATTCGTCGTCGCGCAGAGCCGACAAGGGAGGCTTAGGATGGGTAGCAGACAATTTCATCCCGCGACTAAGAAGTCCAGACCGATTCTCAACGAGCACGACTATCAGGCCGCCAAAGACCTGCTGGCGCGCGAGATGAAGCATGCACACACGGATCGAGTCTGGGAACGCCTGGAATCACTGATGCAGGAAGTCGCCGATTACGAAGCGCGCTTCGTGCAGGGCGAAGACGAAGACGCTGCAGGCTGGGTGGAGTACGCCTACTCTGCGGCGCTCGACGAGCAGGACGGTCCGCGCCGGCGCTGGTCCGACCTGGACGACTGAACCCATCTGAACCTTGCACCCCGACCCGTCAGCGGCGAGCAGGCCGCGCGGGCGGTTTTCTTTTTTGTCCTTTGCACGCAGTGCGCGTCACCGTCTGATCAGGGCACGATCACCCGTACGGCGCGCCGCAGCACGCTGAACGTCACCGGCGCTTCGCCGAGCAGTTCGCCATCCGCCTGCACCCCGACCGCGGGTGAGGTCTCCACCAGCACGCGATCGCACCGCACCGTCCTCACCTTTCTGTACTCCGGCAGACTGCCGTCGAACAAGCGCCGCAGGTTGACCACCAGCTCGAGCCGGCCGATGTCGCCGATGGCCACCACATCGAGCAAGCCGTCATCGGTTTCGGCCGCCGGCGCGACGTGCATGCCGCCTCCGCAATAGCGTCCCACCGCGGCGAAGGTCACGAACAGCGGCTCGTCGAGCCGCATCGTGTCCGTGTACACCGCCATGCGCGGGGCGCGGTAGGTCGCGAATCCGCGAAGCAGCCCCGCCACGTAGGTCAGCGGTCCGAGGCGCATAGCCTGCGTCTGCTCCACGACATAGGCGTCGAACCCCACACCCGCCACGTTGATGAAGTAACGCCTGCTGCCATCGCGCTGGAACTCGGCCACACCCAGATCGTGCGCAACGCTGCGACCGGCCGCGACCAACCGCACCGCCTCCTCCAGTCCACGGGGGATGTGGTGAGTTCGCGCCCAGTCGTCGCCACGGCCCACCGGCAACAACGCGAGCGTAGCCTGCGCCGGCGAGATCCCCGCGCGCATCACCCCATTTGCGACCTCGTTGAGAGTGCCGTCGCCACCCACAGCGATGAAGCGCCGGAACCCCTCCGCGGCGGCCATCTGCGCAAGCGCGACGGCGTGACCGGGATGCTCGCTCACGGACAGCACGAAGGGCACGCCAGCAGAGCGCAGTGCCGCTTCCAGGCGGGGCCGGTCGCGCAGGGCCCGGCCGCCGCCCGCCACCGGGTTCAGGATCGCGAGCCAGCGCTCGCGCGCGGTGGACATGACCGGCGCTGCGAAGCGCTCAATCGCGGAAGGTCTGATCGATCCGATCGAGCTTGCGCAGCAGTCCGGGCCAGGCAAGCTGACCGCCGAGGCCGCGGGTCACCTGAGCTGCGCCGGCCATGATTCCGTCCAGTATCGGCTGCGGTACGTGCAGCGGCTCGCTTCCGCCCGACTGCGCGAGCAGCTGAATCCGGCAGGCGCGCTCGAGCACGAACATGTAGAGGAAGGCGTCCGCTACACTCGCACCGACCGTCAGCGTCCCGTGGTTGCGCAGGATCATGAAGTTCTTGCTGCCGAGGTCGGCGACCAGCCTGGCCTTCTCGTCCTCGCGCAGCGCCAGCCCTTCGTAAGCGTGATAGGCCAGCGCGGCCAGCGGGAACAGCGCGTTCTGCGAGATCGGCAGCAGGCCGTCCTTCTGTGCCGACACCGCCACGCCCGCGTCGGTGTGCAGGTGGATGACGCACTTGGCGTCTTCGCGCGCGGCATGCACCGCGCTGTGGATGGTGAAGCCCGCCGGGTTGATGTCGTAGGGCACGGGCATCACCTTGTTGCCAGCCAGATCGACCTTGACCAGGCTGGAGGCGGTCACCTCCTCGAACAGCATGCCGTAGGGATTGATCAGGAAGTGATGCTCGGCGCCGGGGACGCGCGCGGTGATGTGCGTGAACACCAGATCGTCCCAGCGGCTTAGCGCCACCAGGCGATAGCAGGCTGCGAGGTCCACGCGGACCTGCCACTCGTCTGCGCTCACTCGCCCGCGCACGCTTTCCACTGCGGTGTTCATCGTTTCCTCTCCGAATGTGGCTTGACTCCAGTATGCCGTATCGGCGGCCGGCCTGCGGTGGATCGAGAGGCGCAACGTCCTGCCCTTGCAGCATTTGATCTTCTTTCACAAATGATAAACCGGAGGCCATTGCTCCCGGGTGGAGCGGAGCCCGCAGCCGTGCGCGCCGGCGTCGTGTGTCTATCGACCGGGCCGACGGGCTAGCCCGATGGAATAATTAAGTGGAGCCGATGGTCTACCCCACCGGGACCGCCCGGCGCAACACTTCCTTGACGTTGTTCGACACCGCGCCCGGGATGCGAGCTAATCGTCCTCGCAGGTGCGCGCGACGGGCGCCCCCGCAGAAAACAATCTCGGAAAGGGGGGACCATGGGAAGCAGAGAGTTCCGTCCGGCCGTGCGCAAGGCGCGACCAATCCTCGGCACCCGTGACTACGACGCGGCCCGCACGCAGCTCAAGCAGGCGCTGAAAGAGCCCGGGTGGCTGCGCGAAGAGGAGCGCATCGAAGCGCTGATGCACGAGCTGACGGATTTCGAGAGCCGCTTCCTGATGCGCGAGCGCTGGCTGGCCATCGAGTGGGCCGAGTGCGTGTTCGTCCCCGACCTGGAGGACGAGGAAGCCCCCAGGCGCAGGTGGTCCGACCTGCAGCTCGCCTGAGCGCCACTTCGCACTTCGTCCTTGCTCCGCGTAGGTCGTCCGCGGGGCCGCCATCCCGCGGTCCGGGGCATCCCCAGCACGTAGAATAGCGGCCATGAAGGCCGCACCCCACCACCTGTGCACTGCCCCGATGATGGACTGGTCGGACCGGCACTGCCGATACTTCTTCCGCCAGCTCGCCCCGCATGCCGTGCTGTACACGGAGATGCTCACTACGGGCGCCCTGCTTCACGGCGACATCCCCCGCCATCTGCGCTTTCATCCGTCGGAGCATCGGGTTGCCTTGCAGCTCGGCGGCAGTGAGCCGGCCGAGCTCGCGCACTGCTCCCGGCTCGGCGAGCGCTGGGGCTACGACGAGATCAACCTGAACTGCGGCTGCCCCTCGGAGCGCGTGCAGCGCGGCACGTTCGGGGCATGCCTGATGGCCGAGCCCGAGCTGGTAGCCGACTGCGTCAAGGCCATGCAGGACGCAGTAGCGATCCCCATCACGGTGAAGCACCGCCTGGGCATCGACCGGGTGGAAGCGTTCGACTTCGTGCGGCGGTTCGTCGAGACGCTGGCCCGCGCCGGCTGCCGAACATTCATCGTGCACGCGCGCAACGCAATACTCAAAGGCCTGAGCCCCAAGGACAACCGCGAGGTTCCGCCGCTGCGCTATGCGCAGGTGTACCGGCTGAAGCAGGAGTTCCCGGAGCTGCAGATCGTCATCAACGGCGGCATCCATACCGGCGCCGACGCTCAGGGTCATCTGGCCTGGGTCGATGGGGTCATGCTGGGACGCACCGCGTATCACGACCCGTACCGCCTCGCCCAGCTCGACAGCCTGCTGTTCGGGGGCGTGCCCCTATCCCGCGAGGAGGTGGTCGTACGCCTGGCGGTCTATGCGCGGGAGGAGACCGCCCGCGGCGAGCCGCTGCGTGCCATCGCCCGCCACCTGCTCGGACTCTTCCACGGCCAGCCGCGCGCGCGCCTGTGGCGGCAAATGCTGTCGGACCCCGCGCGGCTCGCGCGTAACGATGCCAACCTGCTGCTCGAAGCCCTGAACGGCGTATCCCCCAGCACCCGCGCAGCTTGACGGCGCGTCACTCGGCTGCGGGGCGCCCGTGGACGCTCCCGCAGGCGAGTGCTTCTCGAGCCAGGGAACCCAGGCGCCATTCAGATTCAGGCCCGACAGAATGCAGGCTACAATCTGCCGGCGGCCGCGCGGCGCCCGCCAGTCCATCAGAGGCAGTCCACAATGAACCTGGAAAAGGTCGTCTTCGGCTTCTTCATCATTCTGGCGGCCACGCTGAACTTCGGCTTCTTCGTCGGCGACTTCGAGAACCCGAGCCATCACCATGTCTATGAGCTGTTTGCCGCGATCGTGGTCAACCTCATCGCCACGGTGTTGAAGTTCGGCGACCGCACCCATATCGGCGCCGTGCACCTGGCTACCAGTCTGGTCGCCGATCTGCAGCTGATCGCGGCGGCGCTGGTGTGGACCTGGGCCGTCTATGTCTCCGGGGAAGGACTCACCGGAAACGTGATGGCCAGCGTCGTCTCGCTGTCCGGAGGGGCGCTGCTCGCCAACCTGATCTCGGTGGTCCTGCTGATCACCGAGACCGCGACGATGCGACGATGACGGGCGTGCTCTTCCTTGCGCTGCGCCGCCTGCGTGCGCCGCTCATCGCGCTCATCGCCATCTACGCCCTGGCCATTCTCGGCTTGGTGCTCATCCCAAGTCAGGATGACGCCGGCAACCCCACGCACATGGGGTTCTTCCACGCCCTGTACTTCGTCAGCTACACCGCCACGACCATCGGCTTCGGCGAGCTGCCGTTGCCCTTCACGGCCGCCCAGCGGCTGTGGGTGACGTTTATGATCTACGCCTCGGTCGTCGGATGGGCGTTCGTCATTGGGAAGCTGCTCGCCCTGTTCAACGACAAAGGGTTCGTGCAGGCGGTGCGGGTGCAGCGCTTCGCCGCACGAGTGCGGCAGATGGGCGAGCCGTTCTACCTGGTGGCGGGCTACGGGGAGACCGGGCAGCTACTGTGCCGGGCGCTGGACCGGCTGGACCTGCGCTTCGTCGTGCTGGACGTCGCCGAGGATCGCATCGCCGAGCTGGGAGTGGAGAGCTACCGCACCGACCCGCCGGCTCTGGCGGCCGACGCGAGTCAGCCGGAGACCCTCCTGCGCGCCGGGCTGCGCCACAACGCCTGCCAGGGCGTCATCGCGCTCACCAACAGCGATTCGGCGAACCTCGCGGCAGCCATCGCCGTGCGGCTGCTCAACCCCTCGATCCCGGTGCTGGCCCGCGCGGACAGCCGCGAGACGGCAGCCAACATGGCCTCGTTCGGCACCGAACACATCGTCTATCCCTTCGAGCGCTTCGGCGAGTACCTGGCGAGCGCCATAGACACCCCCGCCTCCTGCCGCCTGATGGAGCTGCTCGTGGGCGTGCCGGGCTGGCGTCCGCGTCCCGACAGCGAGCCGCCGCATGGGCGCTGGGTGGTATGCGGGTACGGGCGCTTTGGCCGGGAAGTGGTCAAGAGCCTGAACCGGGAAGGGCTGGATGTCACCATCATCGAGCCGGACCAGGTCGAGGTGCCGGGGCTGCGGCGCGTGCACGGCCAGGGCACGGAGGCGCATACCCTGGTCGAGGCGGGTGTGCTCGATGCCGTCGGCATCGTCGCCGGGACCGACGATGACGTCAACAACCTGTCCATCGCCATGACCGCCGTAGGCCTGAAGCACGATCTGTACGTCGTGCTGCGCCAGAACCTGCACGCGAACCGGGCGCTGTTCGAGGCCTTTCGCGGGCACCTCGTGATGGTGCCGAGCGAGATCATCGCGCACGAGATCTTCGCTTTGATCACCACGCCCCTGATGGCGCGCTTCCTGGGGATAATCAAACAGAAGGACAACACCTGGGCCGAGGCCGTCGCTCAGCGATTGCTCAGCGAGGTCGGGCCGGAGGTGTCGGCGGTCTGGAGCGTGCGGATCGATCGGATAGAGGCGCCCGCGGTGCTGGCGGCTGCCAGGGTGGCGGGCGCAGAAGTTGCGCTGGAGGTCCTGCTGCGAGATCCGAGCCTGCGGGATCGCGTGCTCACCGCCGTGCCGCTGCTGCTGGTGCGCGCAGAGGCAGAGCTGCTCTTGCCCGAGGCGGCTGCGCCCCTGCAGCCGGGCGACCATGTTTTGTTTGCCGGGACCAGACAGGCGCTTGCGCTGCAGAGGTTGATCTTGCGCAACGTCAATGCGCTGGATTACGTTCGCACCGGGCGCGACGCGCCCGGCGGCTGGATCTGGCAGTGGCTCAACCGGCGCCAGGCAGCATGACCGGGCACAGTAAATCGGCGTATCGACGCCTGTCAGGAGACATGACCAAATGAGGATCGCAGCACTGGCGCTCGGCGCTGCAGCACTGGCCGCAACCTTCCCACCGGCCGTGGCCGAGGACCCCGCCCGCGCCTTCCGACTCGCGGAGGAGAAAGGCTGCTTCGAGTGCCACGCCATCGGCTGGAAGCTGGTCGGGCCAGCGTTCACGGACGTTGCGGCACGCTATCGGCTCGACCGCGAGGCTCGTGATCTTCTGGTGGACAAGCTCCGCTTCGGCGGGAACCGGCACTGGGGCGAGCGCTTCAATATGTGGCCGCAGACCAATTTGGGCGACGAGGAAGCCTACGTCCTGGTGGACTGGGTGCTGTCGCAGCACTGATCCGTTCCAGCAAGTCAATCCCACCAAAAGCATCCCTCTTTCACAATGCTACTCACGGCTCCGGGCATGCGCTAGACTGCGCGCAACCGTAAGCGATCCTTTGCGCTAGTCACGTGTGCGCGAAGCACACAACCCGGTGGCCGCGTCAGGACTGTCCGTCGCGAGGGTCGGCAAGGAGACCTCCATGCAACGCCTGTTCGGCCGCGTCACGGCCCACTTCCTCGGCAGTGCCGCCCTACACTCCGGCCCAGTCACGCCCGCGGCGGCCTCCGAGCCGCCTGAGACCCAACGCGCCGCAAACACCGTCGAGCGGCTGTTGGACCGCTGGGAGTCCAGCCCCGACCTGCTGGGTGAGGAGAAGACGCAGGACGCGCTGGTCATCGCCTTCTTCGGCGCGTTCTCGCTGATCGGCTGGTTGATGGTCGTGCAGGGTTGCGAGCAACTGCGGCAGGCGCACGCGATCGGGCGCTGGCCGACGGCTGAAGGCACGGTCATGGCAGTAGACGTGCAGGCAGTGGACAGCGGTGAGGGCGCGCGCTGGCGGCCGCAGGTGACCTATTCGTACTCGGTAGGCAACCGCGTCATCACCGCCACCCGCATCACGCAGGGCAAGGCTCCGAACGTCAACAACGAGGCCAAAGCGCGCGACTACGTCCGCAACTACCTGCCGCAGGGATCCGTTACGGTCCACTACAACCCGGCCCAGATCACCGAGTCCGTGCTGGAGCCCACCACGCCGCGCAGCGCCTACCTGAATCTCTTCCTCGGGGCCTTCCTGGCGAGCCTGGGCCTGGCGCTATTCATGCTGATCGCCATGCCCGCCTCCCGCCGTCGCGGCTGGCTGTTCTGGCGGCGGCCCTGGCCTTCGGTGGGCTAGTAGCGGGACACGCTAACCCGCGAGAGGCAACACCGGACGCGAAGCTTGCCTCGGACTGCGCTCCAGAGGCGCCAAGAACGCAAAGGCCGCTGAAACGGCGGTGGAGCGTCCCCAGCTCTCGGGTAAGAGCAAGGCGCGATAACGATGCTTATTGGGCCGCATGCCACATCGCGCCGGGTACGCGGCGCCGGCCATATCAGTCGTCTTCCGCTACCCGCCGCGCCGGATCGGGCCCAGGCGGGATCACCGTCTCACCCTCGACCGTCAGCAGCCAGGTGATGAGGTCACCCTTCTCCTGCGCCGTGCAGTCGCGCCTGAGCATCATCATGCAATTGGTGTGGAAGTACCGCTCGACGCGCGTCTGATCGCGGAAGCGCTCCGGGTTGGCCTGCGGCGCGAAGGGCTCGATGATGCGCTTCTTGGCCTTCTCCGGATCCGGGTGTTCCTCGTCGTTGATCACATGACAAGCGCGGCAGAGGATGTCCACGCGATGGGCGCGGACCTGCTCACGCGGATCCTTGCGATGACAGGAAGCGCAGTTCACCGCCCCCACGCCCTTGAGCACGTGCTTCTCGAGGTAGAAGGCGTGGCCGCGCTCGGGCGAGAATCCCTGAAAACCCGAGTCGGCCGCCCGCGCCTCAGCGGCGTAGCGCTGCAGGAGCTGCTCCGGCCCCTGTGCTGCGGCAGTGCCGGTCAGCGCAAGGACAAGCGCTGCCCAGCCGCTCGCCCCACCGAGTCCTTGCATGGGGCTGTCCTGCCCTGGCCTACTTCAGCTTGATGCTGTGGATGTCGAACCCTGGGGCGACACAGACGGTCGGGCCTACCGGCTCGGTGTGACGTCCCGCGTAGTCGGCTTGCTCCCATGCGCTGGCGGCCGGGCCGGACTCGACCAGAAACGAGCGGATGCCCGCGTCCAGACGCGCTGCGGAACCGGTCACGCGCACAGCCGTGCCCGAGCAATCCTCGGACTTGTAGGCCAGCACCACGCCGGCCGCGGCGGGGGCCGGCGTCGGCGCGGCCGCCGCCGGTGCCGTCGCAGCAGGAGGCGCCGCCGCGCACTTGCCGGAGGTCACGTTGGTGAACCCGCCACACTCGAGGCTGCACTGTCCCACGGCAACGCCGCGGTTGGATGCCTCGATGGTCTTTCCCGTCGCCTGCCCCTTGCAGGTGCAGCAATAGTCCGCGGATTGCACCAGCCCAGCCATGGTTGACAGCCCGACTGCAGCAACGATCCTGGTCAAGGCCAGCCTCATTCTCTCCTCCCTGATCATCGTGCGGTTGTGGTGGTACCCTTTATAAGACAGCTTGTCGCCCATCGCAAGGCCGCCGGTCAACCCGGCTGCACGCAAGTAGGAGATTGCGCTTGCCAGAGCCCGAAACGCCTGCCTGCCCATCGCGACCCCTGCGCGTCTGGGATCTGCCGGTACGTCTGTTCCACTGGTCGCTGGTCGTGCTGGCAGTGATCTCATTCACGACCGCGCAGATTGGCGGCAATGCCATGCAGTACCACGAATGGAGCGGACTGACGATTTTGACGCTGGTGCTGTTCCGCGTCCTGTGGGGCTTCGCAGGCAGCACGCATGCGCGCTTCGCCGACTTCCTGCATGGGCCGCGCTCGGCTCTGGACTATGCGCGAGCGCTGCTGCGCGGGCGGCCGGCGTTCCACGCCGGCCACAACCCGCTGGGCGGGTGGATGGTCCTGATGCTGCTGGCGAGCCTGCTGGTGCAGGCCGGCACGGGCATGTTCGCCAACGACGACATCATGATCGAAGGCCCGCTGGCAAAACATGTGTCGAAGGACACGAGCGACCTGCTGACGCGCGTTCACCACATCAACTTCAACGTACTGGCGGCGCTCGTGACGGCGCACATCGGCGCGGCGCTGTTCTACCTGTGGGGGAAGCGCGAGAACCTGATTCTGCCGCTTATCACCGGCCGCAAGCAGGTGCCGGAAGGCACACCAGCGCAGGACCGGCGCGGCGGCCCGGCGTGGCTGGCGCTCGTACTGCTGGCCGCGTCCGCCGGCGCGGTGTGGGGGATTCTGAGAATCTAGGCACGACGCCTGACGACCACTGCGCCGACGGACCTGAATGTAAGCATCACCATTTGTCCATTTACGATATTCCATCGGTTGTGTGTACTCGATCATGTCCATTGGAGGAAACAGTCATGCACACGAGCACTATCCGGAAATCTGTCACCGGTTTCCCTCCGGTTGGATACGTATGCGATCCGTAAGCACCGCTGAATATACTAGGCACGCGCCAGTCGGAGCGAAGGGCAACAAGGGAGGCCTGCCCGAACTCAAGAAAAGCTATCGGCGAGGGACCGTGGATGCTGCTCGACGATAGCGCAGGAAGGTGGAACGCGAGAGGCCGCCACTTGAACGTTAAAGCGCGAGATTTCGTCAACAGCCACGCCTGTCTCGTGCAGCAGGCCGGGAGTGATGCTGCGTTGGAGTGACCAGAATGCTTGAGTACGCTACTTGGATTCACTACAAGCAACGACTAATTACCGTTACGAGCACTCCTTAGATAGAATCGCAGCGCAGGAGCAAACCTTTGGCTTTCCAACTGGCTGGAGTTGACCCGGTTTAGTGGACACGTAATCCTTAGCACAGGAGGTGTCCGCAATGCCCAAATCAAGACCGCCGCACCCGCCGGAATACCGGCGCAAGATCGTCGCCCTGGGCGGCGCTGCTCACCGAAGTGGTGCTCTGGGTGGGGCAGAAGTTCGCCGTGCGCTTGGCCGAGCTGCATAACGATTCCACCTCGGTGAGATTCTGCGGGCAATACCGCGGCGCCAGCGGACACTTGATCCGGGGCCGAAGCGCACCGGCGATCACCTACGGCTACTCCAAAGACGACCGTCCCGATCTGAAGCAGCTGCTGTTTATCCTGACCACCGAGGCCGAGGGCGGCGTACCGGTGCAGTTTCGGGTCGCCGACGGCAACACCAACGACTCGAGCACTTATATCGAGACCTGGAACGCGCTTCGCGCGCTGGCTGGGCGTGCCGACTTTCTGTATGTGGCAGACAGCAAACTGTGCTCCTACGACAACATGCAGCATATCCACCGTGCCGGCGGGCGCTTTGTCACCGTGATGCCGCGCACGCGCAAGGAGGATGCCGAGTTTCGCGAGTGGATCCAGACCCATACCCCGCCCTGGGAACTGATCTGGGATCGGCCCAATGCGCGTGCACACGATGGGCCGCGCGACCGCTGGTACCTCTACAAGGCGCCGCTGCCCTCCGCGGAGGTCTGGACGCTGGTGTGGGTGTGGAGCACGTTGCTCACGCTGCGCCAGGAGGCGCGTCGGCGCCGCAACCTCGTCGCCGCCACTGAGGCGCTCAGCGCGCTGCGCCAGCGCTTGGCCAGTCCCAAGACGCGCAAACGCTCTGCCGCCGAGATCGATCTGCAAGTGGCACAGATCCTCGAGCACTACCACGTCGGGCGTTATCTGAAGGTGCGCCGCAGCGTGCGCGAGGAGCACCGCTACAAGCAAAGCCGGCGCGGCCGGCCCGGACCCAATACGGTCTACCGCAAGATCACCGGGCGCCGCCACGACATCGAGTGGACCCTCGATGAGGCGGCCATCGCCTATGACCAGAGAAGCGACGGCATGTACCCGTTGCTCACTAACGATCGCAGCCTCTCGCCTGTCCGGGTGCTGGAGGCCCACAAGGGCCAGCCCACCATCGAGAAGCGCTTCTAGCAGATTAAGAGCGTGCACGAGATCGCCCCGGTGTTCTTGAAGAACGAGGGGCGCATCGAGGCGCTGTTCACCCTGTACTTCCTCGCACTCCTCGTGCAGGCGCTCATTGAGCGCGAGCTGCGCCTGGCGATGAAGCGCGAGCGCATCGCGGAGCTGCCCATCTACCCTGAACAGCGCCCCTGCAGGCGGCCGAGCACCGAACAGATCCTGTGCTTATTCACTCTGGCCGAGCGGCATACGCTCGTGAGCGATGGCCATGCCATCCAAGTCTTCAACCCGCAACTCACCGACCTGTAGCGTCAGGTCCTCACCCTACTTGGCGTTCCGTACCAGGCGTATCGGCCGCCAACGCTCGTTTGCTCATCGCTTCTCCTCACCGTAGAACTAGACTTGTAAACCCTTGCCGATTCGCGAGAATCGGGCCTCACCATTCGCGTCTTATGTGCACCAGCGTACCGACAGCGCCGGATCTCGCGTCTACGCTGTCTCGCGATCCGGTGCGCCGTTTAAGCACCCCTACGAGGTGAACGGTTGGCTCGTCCGCGAGACTCGGATCGCCTGCGATGCAGCGCAACCGAAAGGACATCAGGATGCAAACTCCAGCCAGCCAACCGCACGAGGGGTGTCGGATGCAGGGCATCGCGACTATGTCCTGCGCCGCTGTCGCCATGCTTCTAGCGTGGGCCCCATCCTCAATCGGCAGCGCCGGCGACAACCCCGTGCTTGCCAAGCTATCGGCGGTGCCGTCCCAGGCGGCGGCCAAGGAGGCCCCGGTTGACTCGAGGCATGAATCAAGCGAGCGCCCAACCAGGCCGACGTGCGCTGAACTCGCCGGGGCAGCTTCAACACAGACCATCGAAAGGACCGGCGAGTCCAACCTCGCAGTTGGGTGCGGGGTACGCGGCAATGTGGCCGGTGGCACGCAAGCCGGCGACCAGATCGAGGAACGAATCGATGTTGCGACCTTCCATGCTTGGCATTCGCAGGCGCGGTACTTCCAGTACGCTTCTGACGCCGCGCCATTGCGCACACTATTGCGCACATCTGAGCTGAAGGCGGGGGACAGAAACGAGCTGACCATGCCCCAGCAGGAGTTGCTACCAATATAGTGTGCGTGCGCCGATGATCTGTTGGGAAAGCCAATCCATCGAAGAGCACCCATCCGAAAGGTCAGAAGCGGCAGCAGGGGCTCGCAGCGCTCACGCCGCAAGTGTTGCCGCGCTGCGACGACAAGTTTGTCTCCGCGCGCGGAGTACCGATTCAAGACGGCGTAACCCGCGCGTCGGGTGCGCTTCGTCGCAGGTTCTATGTTCAAGATGCCTATCCTCATTGCAGTCTTCGTCCCAAGCGTTGCTTTCGCGGCGATGCCCGTGCTGACGGCCGGCACGCAGACTCCGCCGCCAGAACAGAGCCAGAGCGCTCACGGCGCACGAGTATCCGATCAGTTGAGCATGGGCCCGGACCCGGGAGGGAAGACCAGCGCCACCGTCTCGCCAACCACAACCAAGACAGGTCAGCCGAGCGCCGACGGAACCGGTGCCTCCAAGGGAACTGGTGCCTCTAATGGAACGGCTGCCTCCAATCAGTCTGGCGCAACCAGCACTGCCGCTCCCGCGGTTGCAAGGGATACGACCGATCCCAAGACGGCCCCCGCCGGCGGCTCCGCAACGTCTAAAGAGTAGCGTGACAGCAGCGGCGGCGAGCAGGCAAGCGTTGCGGCAGGTAACGGTCCGACATCATCTGTGACTTGGGAAGTAAGCCCCCGGATTTGCGGGGGCCTGCCGAGCGTTTGACCGATGCGGCAGTCGCATGAGATGAGGCCGCAGGATCAGTAGATTCCCTTCCCCCTTTCAG
>DAIQQA010000270.1:0-4452 GCA_036787045.1 Burkholderiales bacterium
CGCGCGCCTTCCCTTAGAATGCCCAGCATCCCGCAGCCAGGAGAGCCAGCATGGACATCAGCGAAATCAAGCGCATCGCCACCAAGGCCTCGGTTAACAAGCGCTACGACATCAAACAGGCCCGCATCGATCTCACCGCCGCGCTGCGCAGCGCCAGCCGCATGGGGCTGTCGGAGGGCGTGTGCAACCACTTCAGCCTGGAGGTGCCGGGCGACCCGGCCAAGTTCCTGATCAACCCGCAGGGCCTGCACTGGTCCGAGATCACGCCGGGCGACCTGATGGTGGTGAACTCCAAGGGCGAGGTCGTGCAGGGAAAGCACGCAGTGGAGCCCACCGCGTTCTTCATCCACTATGCGCTGCACACCGTGACGAAGAAGAAGTGCGTGCTGCACACCCACATGCCGTGGGCCACTGCGCTCACGCTGCTGGAAGACCCGACCCTGGAGACGCGCGCCAACCAGAACGCCATGCGCTTCCACGGCCGCATCGCCTACGACATGGAGTTCGGCGGTCCGGCGCTGGAGGCCGACGAGGGCGATCGAATCGCCAGGTCCACGCAGGGCAAGGAGATCGTGTTCATGGCGCACCACGGCGTCACCGTGTGCAGCGACCGCATCGACTACGCTTTCGACGACCTCTACTATCTCGAGCGCTCCTGCATGGCGCAGGTGCTGGCGCTGAGCACCGGCAAGAAGCTCAAGCTCGTCTCCGACGAGATGGCTGCCAAGGTGTGCGAGCAGATCGAGGGCGAGCGCCAGCAGTCCGAGCTGCACTTCGCGGCGCTCAAGCGGCTGCTGGATCGCGACGAGCCGGGCTGGAGCCGCGTGCGCTGAGTCGCGGGCGCCCCGCGAGCTTTCGAACTGCACCCGAACGCAAGAGGCGCAAAGGACGCGAAGGGGCGCAAAGCAAACCCGAAACCCCGCTTGCCACAGAGGAGACAGAGAGCGCGCTGGAGAGAACGAAGGACGACGAGCCGGCGCTCGGCGCCGCGAGGCGGCCGTTTCCTCAACAGGCTCCCACCGCCCCGTCAGCTTCGCTGACACCCCTCCTCGGGCAGGAGGGGAAAGTTCCACCCCGCCTGCTGCGCAGCCACCCCCTCTCGCGCAGGAGGGGAGACGGTTTTACTCCCCTCCATTCCAAGGAGGGGTGGCGCGGAGCGACGGGGTGGTTTGCCTCGTCCGGACTGCGCAGACGCTCCTCCCTAGCAGTTCACGGTAGGTTTGACTCTAACCATAGAAGTCTCGGGCAGGAGAGGAAAACCCATCCTCCCCGGCGTCCTTGGCGCCTTAGCGGTCCAAGGCCCGCTCTTGGTTTTCTCGCGCCCCTCTGCGTTCTTTGCGTCTCTGCGGTGAGCCCTCGAGGCTTTAGATCTCGACAACCTGCGCCGGGTCGAAATCCGGATTCGGCTCGTAGGGAATGTAACCTCGGGGATTGCAGACCACGCGGGTGCCGAGCAGCTCATAGTCGAAGGACGTATGCGTGTGCCCGTGAACCCACACGCTGATCGGCGGGCCGAGCAGGTCCTCGAGCCGATTGACGTACGCGGCGTTGAGATGACCGACGTCGTCGCGGAAGCGGGCCGCGATCGACCGGGTGGAAGGAGCGTGGTGCGTGACGACCACGGTCTTGCCCTCGAAGGGCTCGGCGAGCTTCGCACGCAGAAAGGTCACTGCCTTGCGATGGTCCTCGACGACATCCGAAGGGCGCAGGCGCCGGTAGTTCGCCGCGCGGATGCGGCGGTAGTCGGTCATGCGCTGCCTCGCCTCCAGCGCGGCCAGCACAAGGTTACCGGTCGACGAAAAGTCGGTCCACAGCGTCGTGCCCAGAAAGCGCACGCCACCGATCGTCACCTCGCCACGGTCCAGGACGTGCACCTGCGTGTCGCTCGCCCGGTCCTTCATCTTGGCCAGCGTGTTCTTGAAGTGCCCGCCGTAGTACTCGTGGTTGCCGGGGACATAGATCACGGGTCGATGGAACGCCTGTGCCGCCCATCCGATCCCGCGCGTCTGCACATGGATGTCCCCGGCCAGGATCACGACGTCGGCGCCGGTTTCGGGCGGATCCAGCGGGGCGAACTCGAGGTGCAGGTCGGAGTAGATGTGCAAGCGCATGGGCGCGAATGATACTTTGTTTGGGGCCTGCATCTCACCGCAGAGGCGCAGAGGACGCAGAAGCGCGCGACAGAAAAGCAAGACCGCATCGACCACGAAGGACACGAAGGAACACAAAGGGGGTCCTCGGCGCTAGCGACGGTTGCAGATCTTTCGGGCGCCACGGCTCCTCATCCCCTTCCGGCGCAGCAGAATTCCTTCGTGACCCTCGTGTCCTTCGTGGTAGTGCGTTTGATTGGGTTGATGGGCGCCCCGGGTCGCATCGAGCGCAGGTTTGGCAGTTCCCAATCCTCCTGTCGTTCTTTGCGGCCCTTTGCGTCCTCTGCGCCTCTGCGTTGAGAAGTAGGCTTCAGGGGGCAGCCGCAGGCCCGCTGCGGTGCAGTAGAATCTGCCATTCGCGGCGCACGCCGCTCTGTCCACGCGACTCATGCCCAGCTCCGCACCACCCAAGGCCCCTGCTCCGACCGGGGAAGGCCACGTCACCAATTTCATCCGCAACATCGTCGAGCAGGATCTCGCCAGCGGGAAGTACGCCTCGCGGACCTGGGCCGGCCATCCCGGCACCGCTTCCGAGCATGCCGGCGCGCCGAAGGATCCGGCGAAGATCCGCACGCGCTTTCCCCCCGAGCCGAACGGCTATCTGCACATCGGCCACGCCAAGTCGATCTGCCTGAACTTCGGGCTGGCGCGCGACTACGGCGGCATCTGCCATCTGCGCTTCGACGACACCAACCCGGTAACGGAGGAAACCGAGTACGTCGATTCGATCCTGGACGCCGTGCACTGGCTGGGCTTCGACTGGGGGCAGCACCTGTACTACGCCTCCGACTATTTCGACACGCTCTACCGGTTTGGCGAGGCGCTGATCGAGAACGGCCTGGCCTACGTGGACAGCGTGAGCGCCGAAGAGATGCGCGCACTACGCGGAACGCTCACCGAGGCGGGCCAGAACAGCCCCTACCGCGACCGCCCGGCGGCGGAGAGCCTGGACCTGTTCCGGCGCATGAAGGCCGGCGAGTTCCCCGACGGCGCACACGTGCTGCGCCTGAAGATCGACATGACCTCGCCCAACATCAACCTGCGCGACCCGGTGGCCTACCGCATCCGCCATGCGCACCATCACCGCAGCGGGGACAAGTGGTGCATCTACCCCAGCTACGACTACACCCACGGCGTGTCGGACGCGCTGGAGAACATCACCCACTCCATCTGCACACTGGAGTTCGAGGACCATCGACCCCTGTACGACTGGCTCAACGAGCGGCTGGCCGAGCTGGGCTTCCTCAACCTGCCGCTGCCGCAGCAGTACGAGTTCGCGCGCCTGAATCTGAGCTACGTGGTGCTGTCCAAGCGCAAGCTGATCCAGCTCGTCGAGGACCGCCACGTGGAAAGCTGGGACGATCCGCGCATGCCCACACTGGTCGGTGCGCGCCGGCGCGGCTACACGCCCGAGGGCTTCCGCCTCTTCGCCGAGCGCATCGGGGTGTCCAAGGCCGACTCCTGGATCGACTACTCGGTGCTGGAAGACGCCATGCGCGACGACCTGAACGAGCGCGCGCCGCGGCGCACCGCCGTGCTGGATCCGGTCAAACTGATCGTCGACAACTATCCCCAGAATGGAAGCGAGACGACCGAGGCTCCCAACCATCCGCAGAAGCCCGACTGGGGCAAGCGTACCCTGCCCTTCTCGCGCGAGCTGTGGATCGAGCGCGAGGACTATCAGGACACGCCACCCAAGGGCTACTTCCGGCTGTTCCCCGGCAACGACGTGCGCCTGCGCTATGGATTCGTGGTCAAGTGCAAGGGCGCCGACCATGACGCCGCCGGGAATGTCGTAGCCGTCCACTGCGACTGCTACCCCGACTCGAAATCGGGCACGCCCGGCGCGGACAAGTACAAGGTCAAGGGCAACATCCACTGGGTATGCGCGAAGAGCGCCTGCCGCGCCGAGGTGCGCCTGTACGACCGCCTGTTCAAGGTGCCGCATCCCGGCGCGGGCGAGCGCAACTTCCTCGAGGACCTCAATCCGGACTCGAAGAAGGTCATCGCGGCTTACCTGGAGCCCTCACTCAAGGACGCGAAGCCGGAGGACCGCTTTCAGTTCGAACGGCACGGCTACTTCGTCGCCGACGGAGCGGACTCCAAGCCCGGCGCGCCGGTATTCAACCGTGCGGTAACGCTGCGGGATTCGTGGGGTAAGCAGGCGGGGTGAGGCGGTTCCTCATCAAGGCTCCCACCACCCCGTTACGCTGCGCGTGCCATGGCTCCTCGGGCAGGCTCCCTCCACCCCATCAGCTTCGCTGCCACCCTCCTGCGGGAGGCTCCCACCACCCCGTCACGC
>DAIQQA010000271.1:0-4442 GCA_036787045.1 Burkholderiales bacterium
CGACTGCGACCTGGCTGCGATTCAACGCAACAAGCCCCTCGTACGGTCATTCTTCTGAGCACCAAGTGTAGCCTATATGACCGACTAATTACTGTAATAGTACTGTGGTGAATATTTCAGATGCTCAGGTCTCATCCGACACGTCCGAGCCGAGGGCGCGATCGGGTGGTCTCTTGCGGCTTTCTCAAGTCGATCCGCCCCTTGAACCTGCCACCGGCTTCATCGAAGCCATGTCGATCACGAAGCGATAGCGCACGTCCTTGTTCACGACCCGATCGTAGGCCCGGTTAATCTCCTCGGGCTGGATCAGTTCGATGTCCGCCTTGATGTTGCGGGCAGCGCAGTAGTCGATGACTTCCTGAGTCTCGGCGATGCCGCCGATCACCGAGCCTGCAATGCTCTTGCGGCCGAAGACCAGACTCCTGCCGCTCACGCTCTGGAGGTCTTCCAAAGCACCGAGATTGACCAGAGTAGCGTCGAGTTTGAGGACGTCCACGAACTGCTGCATCGGGAAGGCTCTGGGTACGGTGGCGATCACCAGATCCAAGCGATTGGCGAGCCGCTTCATCGCCTCGGTGTCGCTCCAAAGAACCGCTTCCCGTGCACCCAGCCGCCGCGCATCGGCGATCTTGCCCGGCGAGGTGGTGAACACCGTGACGTCCGCCTTGCGCGCCACGGCCAGCTTCACCGCCATGTGCCCCAGACCGCCGAGCCCAACTACGCCCACGCGCTGGCCGCCCGCCAGCTTCCAGTGCTGCATCGGGGAGAAGGTCGTGATCCCCGCACACAGCAGCGGTGCCGTGGCCGCCAGGTCCGCGCCCGGCGGGATCCGGATCACGAAGTGCTCGGGGACGACGATCTTGTCCGAATAGCCCCCGAAAGTGTGTCCGCCTGAGATTGGATCGGGTGAGTTGTAGGTGAGGGTGGCGCCCATGAGGCAGTTCTGCTCGCGATCGGCCAGGCAGTTCTCGCAGGTGCGGCAGGAATCGACCATGCAGCCCACGCCGCCGATGTCGCCGACCTTGAACTTGGTCACCGCACTGCCCACCGCCTGCACCCGGCCGATGATTTCGTGGCCCGGGACGCAGGGATAGCGGTCCGGCCCCCAATCGCTGCGGACATGGTGGATGTCGGAATGGCAGATCCCGCAATAGAGCACATCGAGAAACACGTCGTTGGGGCCAATGGCGCGGCGCTCGATCTGCATCGGGACCAGAGGACTGGTGGCGCTGGCGGCGCTGTAGGCTCGAGCGGGGAACGGACCGTTGCCGACGGAGGACTGCGCTTGTTCGGCTTGCGCGCCGGTGGCCGCGCCTGCCAGCAATGGTGCCGCGACCAGGCTCGCCCCGGCCAGCAGGACTTTTCGCCGGTTCGGTGCAGCGAGGCTGTGATCCGGGTGGTGGTCCTCGCATTCATCGCACATACAAAACCTCCTTAGTTCGGAACAAGTTCTGATGGCCAAACATCCGGCTTGAGTTCGCCGACCCGAGTCGGCAACTACCCAAGGACGCCTCACCCGAGTGCTCGAGGACTGGTGCGCGCCTTTTCCGGGATACCACCTCTATTACCCGAGCCGACGGCAATCCTCACCGGCCTTCTCCCTGCTGGTCGATGCGCTGCGCTATCGGAGGTGACGACGGCTGCGCTCGCTGCGCCGTTTACCCGAAACGCGGAGGCCGTTTCTCCATGAACGCCCTCACCCCTTCGGCGCAATCCTGCGTGCGAAACACCTTGTCGCTGAGCTGCAGGGTCAGTTCGAGCGCTTCATCGTAGCGCTGGGTGAGGGATTCGCGCACCCCGCGCTTGATCGCCTTGACCGCTTCCGCGGCTTGCCGGGCGACCTGCTCTGCCATCTCGATCGCAACCTGCACGGCCTGCCCCGCCGGCGCGATGCGGTTGATCAAGCCGATCTGCAGCGCCTCGGCCGCCATCAGCGGCGCACCGAACAGCATCATCTCCAGCGCCCTCGCCGGCCCCACCAGGCGCGGCAGCCGGTACAGCCCGCCACTGCCCGGCACCACGCCGAGCTTGATCTCGGGCAGCGCGACCTTCGCGCCTTCGGCCATCACACGCAGATCGCACGCCATCGCCAGCTCGAGGCCGCCGCCATAGGCCAGGCCCTCGATCGCCGCGATCACCGGCTTCGAGCACAGCTCGATGCTGCGCAAGGCCTCGTTCTCCCTGCGCAGCTTCTTGTCCACGACGTTGTCCCAGACGGCTGGGAACTCCTTGATATCCGAGCCTGCGCAGAACGCCCGCTCGGTCGCACCCGCGACGACGATGCAGCGCACGCCCTCGTCGCCGTCCAGCGCCGGGAAGACCTCCTGCAGCCGCCGGATCGACGCCAGCGTGTTCAGGTTCATCGGCGGCGTGTTCAGAATCACCTTGGCCACGCCAGGCACAGGGCGTTCCACCAGTATGCTCGTATCGTTCATCACACCTACTCCTAGGGGTTGCCGCGCACGGCGGGAGACGCGTTCGATCTCGACGAGATTCTCTAGCCAGGCGTGACCCAGTGGCAAGCGCTCGGCCCAGCCCGCTCGCCCCCGGTACACGTGGTATGTTTGCATTTCCTATCCTCTGCAGAGCCTGGCCACGTGATTGAGATTCAGCAGGTCGACCACATCGGCATCCGGGTAACGAACGAGGCGCGTACGCTCGCCTTTTACAGACAGCTCGGATTCGATGTCACCTTCCGCACCGAAAGGGCCCCGGTGATCATCGTTACGAATGCCGAGGGCGTCGAGATCAACTTCATCGTGAACGGCAATGAGCCGCCCGCGGGCAAGAATGTCCTCATGGACGTGGCGGACAAGCATCCCGGCTACACTCACGTTGCGCTTCGTGTCGCCTCGATCGACAAGACCGTCGCCGAGCTCGGTGCACTCGGCATCGAAATTTCCGAAGGGCCAGTCCGGCTTGGGTCTGGGGTGAGCCTCTTCATCCGCGATCCGGACAGAAATGTGATCGAGTTGCGAGAACACGATCCCGCCTGAGCGGATCGAGTGTCTGGAAGGGGTACTGCCGCCCCGCGCTCACATCACCATCGGCCTATCGAGCGCTCCAGAGCCTCGCCCGCTCTGCTTGCTTTCGTAGCGCCCCGTCCGCACTGGACCACCCACTTGCCATAATGACAAAGGCCTGCATCTCCGCAAGCCTTTGAGTGACTGGCGCGCCCCGCAGGACAACAAGGCGCAGCCGCACGTGTGCGGGCCGCTGCGCCACCGTTGCGGCGGACACTAACCTGCGGCGTGGATGCGCCCGCGGTCACGACGTGCGAAGCGGCGCTCAGACGCTGGGTCGACCAGGTTTGCGCACGATCCCAACGGGACCAATGCAACGCCGGTCGACGCGCTGCGCACCGCTGGCGTTTTCGAGCGGAGATCTTCGAAGCCACCGTGCATGTCGCGTTCCGACTCGCACCCTATGTGACGACTGCGATGAAGGTCGGGACTTTTTATCCACCACCGTGACGCGCGAGACGATGCGGCGCAGCCTCCGATCGCATTCATGAGCGGTCCCGTTCGCACAACTGCTGCTGCCGTCCTACTCAAGCATTCACGTTGTCGCGGGGACCTGTGGAATGCTCGAGTTTTTCAGGTCACCCGTCACCGCTCGGTGCGCCCATCGGGCTGGGGGCCTGGGGAAGCGATAGACAAGCTGGTCGTTGGCGAGCTGCTCGAGCCGCTCCAGGACGAAGGACGGCCGAGCACAATAGCGCGTCGGTTCGGTCCAGATGACCCGCGCGGACGAACCAGCACAGCACGCGGGCGCGCAGCTGCTGGACCGCGGCGAGATCTTCCGCGGCCAGCGAAGCGCCCTCGGCGAACTGGACCTGCCCACCGGAATGTCCGCTTTCGGGGAGCGCGATCGGCAGGAGCCGGCCAGAAAACAGACATCCGCGCGCGTAAAGACGGAGCCACCGGCCGGATGTACCATTTCGCCGGGATGCTGGTTTCGTGCACCTAGAGCGTGGCTTTGATTGCACCTTCAGGCGGTGGATGGTTTCTGAGCGGCTAAGAACTCGTGCCGATGCGGTTGTTCCCTAGGAGTGGCCGATGACCTCCGACGAGCCTAAACCGTTGCAGGAACCACCGCCGTTCACTTTCACGGAACGTCCATCGCAACAGCCACCGGGATCGCTCGAAGAGCTTGAGGCTCGTAATGCCTGGTCCGAGCGTGGATTCCTTGGGTCCCATGAATCCTTCCGGCAGGTCGTCTCGGAAGATGCTGCCAGCTTGGCCAAGCTTGGCTTCAGGCACGACGAGATCGCCGACGCGCTCTCGCAGGTTGTGGCCCTTGGCTTAGCCCCACTCGCGAAAGCCCTCGCCGCGATGGAGACGGCACGGGAGAAGGGGGTCGATGATTGGAGCGCTGTCTCGGCAGAATGGGAGAGGATGAACGCGAGTTTTTCGGTCAAGAGGCGGCATGCACGACCTCTC
>DAIQQA010000031.1:0-17318 GCA_036787045.1 Burkholderiales bacterium
GGAGCGACTGGTCAAAGAGAATATGGCTCCAGTCCGCGAAGCGGGTCTCGTCCGGCTCGTACTTGAGGCCCTGGACGATGGGATGGGTGGGATTGATCTCCAGGATCGGCTTGGAACTGGGCACCTTCTGGCCGGCGGCCTTGAGCAGGCGTTCCAGGTTCATGCTCATGCCGTACTGATCGCTCACCAGGCACGCCGGCGAAGCAGTGAGCCGATGGGTCACGCGCACCTCCTTGACCCGCTCGCCCAGCACTTTCTGGATCTTGTCAGTCAGCTCCTTGAACTCGCCTGCCTGCTGCTCCTGCTCCTTCTTCTCCGCCTCGTCGGCGAGCTTGCCCAGGTCGAGATCGCCCTTGGCGACCGACTGCAGCGGCTTGCCCTCGAGCTCGGTGAGGTTAGAGCTGAGCCATTCGTCCACGCGCTCGTGCAGCAGCAGCACTTCGATGCCTTTCTTCCGGAAGATCTCCAGATGCGGGCTGTTCTTCGCCGCGGCAAAGCTGTCGGCGGTGATGTAGTAGATCTTGTCCTGGCCTTCCTTCATGCGCGACACATAGTCCGCCAGGGAGACGGTCTGGTCTACGCTGTCGGTCTGCGTGGACGAGAAGCGCAGCAGCTTGGCGATGCGCTCGCGGTTGGCGAAGTCCTCCCCCGGCCCTTCCTTCAGCACCCGGCCGAACTCCTTCCAGACCTTGGTGTACTTGTCCTTGTCGTTCTCCGCCATGTCTTCCAGAAGGCCCAGCACGCGCTTCACGCTGCCGGCCTTGATGGTCTCGACGACCTTCGATTCCTGCAGGATCTCGCGCGAGACGTTGAGCGGCAGGTCGTTGGAGTCGATCACTCCGCGCACGAAGCGCAGGTAGGCCGGCATCAGGTGCTCGGCGTCGTCCATGATGAACACACGCCGCACGTACAGCTTGACGCCGTGGCGGTGGTCCCGGTCCCACAAGTCAAAGGGCGCATGCGCCGGGATGTAGAGCAGCTGGGTGTACTCCGTCTTTCCCTCGACCCTGGCGTGGGCCCATGCGAGCGGCGCCTCGAAGTCGTGCGCCACGTGCTTGTAGAACTCCTGGTACTGCTCGTCGGTGATCTCGGACTTGGGCCGCGCCCACAGGGCCGAGGCCTGGTTGACCTGCTCGGTCTCCTCCTTCAGCACGTTCTCGCTCTTGTCCTTGTCCCACTCCTCCTTCTGCATGAGGATGGGCAGGGTGATGTGGTCGGAGTACTTGCGGATGATCGAGCGCAGCCGGTAGCCGGAAAGCAGCTCGTCTTCTCCCTCGCGCAGATGGAGCGTGACCTCCGTGCCACGCGATGGCTTCTCGATCGTCTCCAGCGAGTACTCGCCCTGTCCGTCGCTCTCCCAGCGCACACCATGCTCCGCACCCATCCCGGCGCGGCGGGTCACCAGCGTGACACGGTCGGCGACGATGAACGAGGAATAAAAGCCCACGCCGAACTGTCCGATCAGATGGGCGTCCTTGGCCTGGTCACCGGTCAGGCTCTTGAAGAACTCGCGCGTGCCGGACTTGGCGATGGTGCCGATGTTGGCGATGACCTCGTCGCGTGACATGCCGATTCCGTTGTCGGCGACGGTGACAGTGCGCGCGGCTTTGTCGAAGGTGACGCGTATCTTCAGCTCCCCGTCGTTCTCGAACAGCGCCTGATCGGTCATCGCCTCGAAGCGCAGCTTGTCGCACGCGTCGGAGGCGTTCGAGACCAGCTCTCGCAGGAAGATCTCCTTGTTGCTGTACAAGGAGTGGATCATCAGATCCAGGAGCTGCTTGACCTCGGCCTGAAAGCCCAGCGTTTCCTTGGTGGATGTTGCTTCGCTCATCTCTTGTCTCCCCTGGGGTCGAACGACCCATGGATAATAGGGTCCAACCGACGCCGTTCAAGGCCCCGGCCCCCGAAGCAACAGGAGTCACCATGCCCGACGCCCTAGCCCGGATTCTAGCGGTCCTCGCCCTGTCCGCTGCAACCGCCTGCGCGGCCGACCTGCCGCTGGAGCGGATCAAGCTGCCCCCCGGGTTTGCCATCGAGGTCTACGCGGAGGTTCCGGATGCCCGTTCGCTGGCGCTCGGCGACGAGGGCATTGTGTACGTCGGCAGCCAGCGGCGCGGCACCGTCACGGCCCTGGTGCCCCGGCCCGGCGGCAAAGCCGAGGCCGTCCAGGTGGCCAAGGGGCTCAACGTGCCGAACGGGGTGGCGTACCGGGACGGGGCGCTCTACGTGGCCGAGATCAACCGCATTCTGCGTTACGACGGCATCACCGCCCGCCTGCGCAACCCGCCCCAGCCGGTGGTGGTCACCGACCGCTTCCCGCGCGAAACCCACCATGGCTGGAAGGTCATCGCATTCGGGCCCGACGGCAAGCTCTACGTGCCGGTGGGCGCTCCCTGCAACGTGTGCGAGCCCGATCCCGACCGCTACGCGCTCATCTCCAGGATCAACCCGGACGGCACCGGCTACGAAATCGTTGCGCGCGGCATCCGCAACAGCGTCGGGTTCGACTGGGACCCGCGCACCGGCGAACTGTGGTTCAACGAGCACGGCCGGGACATGATGGGCGACGACATGCCCTCCGACGAGCTGAACCACGCGCCGCGCGCCGGACTGCATTTCGGCTTCCCGTATTGCCACCAGGGCGACACTCCGGACCCTGAGCTCGGCGCCAAGCGCCCATGCGGTGAGTTCGTACCCCCGGCGCTCAAGCTCGGCGGCCACGTTGCCCCCGACGGGCTGCGCTTTTACACCGGCGCCATGTTCCCGCCGGAATACCGCAATCGCATCTTCATTGCCCAGCACGGCTCCTGGAACCGCTCGCAGAAGAGCGGCTACCGGGTCATGATGGTCACGCTGAAGGACAACAAGGTCGAGCGCTACGAAGTGTTCGCCGAGGGTTGGCTACGCAACGAGCAGAACTGGGGCCGGCCGGTGGACGTGCTGGTGATGCCTGATGGCGCGCTGCTGATTTCGGACGACTATGCGGGGGTGGTCTATCGCGTCATGTACCGATGACCCATTGAGCTCTCACCCCTCGTCTCTGCGACCCTCTGCGTGCTCTGCGTCTCTGCGTTGGGATTGCGGTTTATACGGCCCTAGCCGTAGGGCGCCGTCGGCTCCGCCGCCTTGAGCACCAACGCGGCCGGATCATTGGCCGCGCGCTCCTCCATGTCTACAGCTTGCAGGGTGACGTAGTCGGTCTTGCCGCTGCCCAGCAGCGGGATCTCCGGCATCCACACGACGCGGCGCGCGACAGCCAGATCACGCTGCCCCAGCTCGCGCGCAGCGTGCAGCAGGGCACTGCGCGTCAGGCTCGGATCGGTGGTGAACAGGACAGTAGTCTCGCCGCTCGCCGATTCGGCGCGCACGACTGCGGCATGCTGGTGAGCGGGCGAGGCGTACTGCGCAATGCGCTCGACCTCGTCCAGCGACACCATCTCGCCCGCGATCTTGGCGAAGCGCCCCAGCCGCCCGACCACCTTGAGCACGCCGTCCTCGGCAACATCCACCACATCGCCGGTGCAGTGCCAGCCATCCCCGTACAGCGAGCGCGACGGCTCGATCACCCCGGGGTTGGAGAAGCGGTAGTAGCCGAGCATCACGTTCGGCCCCTTCAGGTGCAGCACGCCACCGTGCTCGATGCCCGGAACCTTCTCCACCCGATACTCGATGCCCGGCAGCACCCGGCCCACGGTCCCCGGCCGGTAGCACTGTGGCGTGGACAGCGCGATCACCGGCGCGCATTCGGTGGCGCCGTAGCCCTCGTACACCCGCAGCCCGAACTTCTCCAGGTAGAGCCGCGCCACGTCCTCGCCCAGCTTCTCGCCGCCCGAGATGACGTAGCGCACAGTGTGAAAGTCCAGGGGGTTGGCGTGGCGCGCGTAGTAGCTGAGGAAGGTGCTGGTCCCGTAGAGGCCGGTCACATCGCGGCGGTAGGCGATCTCCGGGATCGCGCGGTAGCGCAATGGCGACACATACAGGAACAGACGGGTGCCGGACAGCAGGCACAGCATCAGTCCCGCGGTGAAGCTGTAGGTGTGGTACAGCGGCAGCGCATTGAGGATGCGGTCGGCCGGCGTGAAGTCCATCACCGTGGCCATCTGCCGGTAGTTGACGATGACGTTGTCGTGGCTGAGCACCACACCCTTTGGCCGCGACTCCGAGCCTGACGTGAACACCACCACGGCCGGATCATCGCTGTGCGCGCGGTGCGTTACCAGACGCGGGAACCAGACCGCGATGCCCATGAGCCACAGCTTGTCCTTCCAGCCGAGATCGCGCCGCACATCCTCGAGATAGACGATGCTCAGCCCCTCGAGCGCTTCGATCAGCGGCACGAGCTTCGCCTGCTCGACGAAAGCGCGCGAAGCGATCACCGTGCGCACATGCGCCGCGGTGCAAGCACTGCGCACAGCGACCGGGCCCGAGATGTAGTTAAGCATGGCGGGCACGCGCCCGAAGGCTATCAAGCCGAAGATGGTGCACGCCGTCGGGATGACGTTGGGCAGCAGCACCCCGACGTTCTCGCCGCGCTCGCTGCGGCGCGCGGCCCAGCGCCCGACTGCGAGCGCGCCTTTGAGCACGTCGTGGTAGGTCCTGGGCTCCTCCTTGGCATCTTCGATGATCTCGAAGCGCCGGCCGTGGACGGCAAGGGCGGCGAGCAACGCATCGAAGATGCCTTGGCGCTCGCGGGAATCCAGCACCGCATTCTCCAGGGAGCGCTGCAGATGTTGGGTCGCCCAGGCCCGGCGCGCGCGTGCACCGTGCAGGCCGGCCGGGGCGTCGGCACCGGCCTTGAACCCCGGGCTGATCCGCAGCGTCACCCGCGGCAGCCAGCCCGATCGCACCTGCACGACGATGGGGACGACGAGTGCATTCGTCTTGGCGGCGACCAGAGCCGGTACGTCGTAGTTCTTCATGACCGTGGGCGCCTGCACGACCCGGCCCTCCGGAAACAGCGCGACCGCACGGTCCGACTCCAGCAGACGGATCAGCTTCTTGACGCTGGCGGGATCGTTCACGTCCATCACCGCGTGGGGCACACAGCGCAACAGCAGTCGCATCCAGCGCGGGCGTGCCTCCTCTGAAGGCAGGACGGCGAGCGGACGGCGGGGCAGGAACAGCGCGGCGATGACACTGTCGAGCCTGGTGCGATGGGCGATGACGTACAGCAGCGCGCCCGGCCCCGGCGTTGGCGGTGGGCCCACTACCCTCATGCGCAGCAGCGCATGCAGCAGCAGTCCGACAGCTCTGCTCAGCATCGCGCGGTCATCCGGATTCCTGTTGGCACGCCGTTATAGGCACGGGTCATGACAGATGCCTTTGTAGTGCGTTCGACTCCGGCGGTCAATCGGCAGGGGCGGATAATCCTCTGATTCGCCGGATCAATGCGGTAGAACCTTACAATCTGTGAGATTTGCTCACTGCGGTCAACCTCTCTTAGATTGGACCGCAAGCCCCTCCAGCGCACCGCTGGGGGCTTAAGAACAGCAGCGAAACCTTATGTTCACTGCCACTCGACTCAGGAGGATCCACCATGGACATGCACATCCCTCAAGCCCTTCTCCAGGTTGCCCAGGCGCCCAGCCCCTATCGCACCTCGAACCGGCCCGAATACTTCTTCTCCGAGCAGTTGTCCGCGAGCTACGAGGCGGCCAACCATGCCCTGTGGATCCGCTGGACACCCAGCCCGCGCCCAAGCTTCAACCCTGGACTGCTGCGCTCGCTGGACCGCTGCGCCGAATTCATCCGCGCGGACGACGGGCTCATCCGTGACAGCGCGGACAAGCTCGATGCGCAGGCGGACCTCATGCCGATCGAGTACACGGTGCTGTCCTCCGGCGTACCCGGCGTGTTCAATCTGGGCGGCGACCTCGACCTGTTCATGCGCCTGATCGAAGCCCGGGACCGCACCGGCCTGGTCGAGTACGGCACGGCCTGCATTCACGTTCTGTACCAGAACTACAGCGCCCATGAGCTGCCCATCACCACCATCTCGCTGGTGCAGGGCGATTGCCTGGGCGGCGGGTTCGAGGCGGCGCTGTCGAGCGACATCGTGGTCGCCGAGAAGCATGCCCGCTTCGGTTTCCCCGAGATCCTGTTCAACTTGTTCCCGGGCATGGGGGCCTATTCCTTCCTCGACCGGAGGGTCGGCCGGAGGGTGACGGAAGAGCTTCTTTCGACTGGAAAAACCTACTGCGCAGATGATATGCTGGCGATGGGCGTAATCGACCGGGTGGCCGAGAGCGGCTGCGGCGAGGCCGAGGTCGCCGCCCTGATCAAGCGCCAGAGCCGCAACCGCAACGGGCTGCTCGGTATCGCTTCGGTGCGCCGCCGGGTCAACCCGGTGAGGTTCCAGGAGCTGCTCGAAGTCGTGCACCTGTGGGCCGATTGCGCACTGCGGCTCTCCAGCCGGGACCTGAAGCTGATGCAGCGACTGGTGGCGCGACAGAACGACATTGCCTCTGGCGGTCAGGTCCACTAGAAGCACGAGGAGGAGGCACCGCGGTCCGGGGACCGCCGCGGCGCCGGCAAAGGGGAATGCGATGACGCGGCTTCCGTCGGAGTACACCATCCAGGAGGCGTCAGCCAAGCTGGGTGTACCGGTCCAGAAACTGCGCCGCTGGGACACCCAGGGCGTGCTGGTGGCCAGACGCACCGAGGGCGGCCACCGCCGCTATGCGCGCGAGATCATCGATGGCCTGGCCCGCACCTCGCTGGGGCTGCCCATCGACAAGTACGAAGACGAGCTGGCCACCGCCCGCAAGACGCTGCGCGAGAAGCGCCGCATCATCCAGCTGCTGCTGGAAAGCGAGGCGCGCTACCGCGATCTGGTGGAGACCTCCCACGACCTGATCTGGACCACCGACGCACAGGGCCGCTTCACCTACCTCAACAACGGCGCCATGGATATCCTCGGCGTCCCGCCCAAGGAGCTCTTCGGGCGCTGCTTCTTCGACTTCGAAGCCAAGCCCTCTCATATCTCCAACCGCCGGTTCTTCTCCACGCTGAAGAAGAACGGCGAGGTGAAGAACTACATCACCCACCTGCTGGCGCCCGACGGCTCGGACCGCTGGATCGGCATCAACGCCCGCGTACAGTACGACGACGACGGCCAGATCATCGGCATCCGCGGCACGGCCCGCAACGTTACCGAGCAGCACGAAGCGGCGCTGCAGATCGAGCACCTCGCCACGCACGATTCGCTCACCGGGCTGCCCAACCGGGTGAGCCTCCAACGCACCCTCGAGCAGGCCCTGCAGGCCGGGGACGTGGGCGCGGTGCTGTTCCTGGACATCGACCACTTCAAGTACGTCAACGACAACTTCGGCCACCGCCAGGGCGACCAGCTCATCGTCGGCGTCAGCGGCGTGCTGAAGGAAACCGCCAAGCAGTTCAACGGGCACGTATTCCGCATGGGCGGTGACGAGTACGCCGTTTATTTGCCCGAAGCGCTGCGCGGCAATGCGACCCATGCAGCCGAGCACATCCTCGAAGCCCTGCGCCACTACCGCTTCCAGGCCTCGGGCCAGCAGCGCGTGTCCAGCCTGACGGCGTCGATCGGCATCGCGCTGTACCCCTTCCACGGCAGTGACGTAGCCGGTCTGCTGTCCAACGCCGACATCGCGATGTACCAGGCCAAGGACACCGGCCGCAATCGCGCCGTGCTCTACGACCAGGACGCGCTGAGCCTGCGCCGGACGCACAGCCGCGTGCTGTGGGCGAACAAGCTGCGCGAGGTGCTGGACGACGATCGCCTGTTGCTCTACTACCAGCCCGTGGTGCGGCTGGCCGATCTGCGCACGGTCCACTGCGAGATCCTGGTGCGCCTGCGCGACGACAACGGCAGCCTGGTACTGCCGGGCCAGTTCATCGAGTGCGCCGAATCCCTGGGCATGGTGCAGGAGATCGACATGCGGGTGGTGGAGCGCCTGCTGGAGCACCTGCGGCAGCCAGAGCAGCGCAGCGCGAAGATACGCTACTTCGTCAACCTGTCACGCGTCAGCATCTCCGATCAGCACTGGGTGCGCAAGTTCCACAATATGCTGGCCGGATCCGACGTGAATCACACGCAGCTGGTGTTCGAGATCACGGAGACGGCGGCGATGTCCGACGTGGACGTGACCCAGCAGTTCATCCGCGAGCTGAAGCAGATGGGTTGCCGCTTCGCGCTGGACGATTTCGGGGCAGGGTTCAGCTCGTTCTACTACCTGAAGCGCTTCGACGTCGACTACCTGAAGATCGACGGCGGGTTCGTGCGCGATCTCGCCACCGACGAAGGCAACCGCATCTTCGTGAAGGCCCTGTGCGACGTCGCGCGCGGATTGAACAAGCAGGTGGTGGCCGAGTGGGTGGAGAACCGCGAGACCATGGCGATCCTCAACGAGATGGGTACGGTCTACGGGCAGGGCTACCTCTTCCACCGCCCTGCGCCGCTGTGGGAAGACGTTCCGGAGCGGGCCCAGCTGCCGTCGGGCGAGTCGGCCGACGAGAGTGCCGCGCGGCAGGTGCTGACTAAGACCTGAAAGAAAGGCGTGAGGGGTGAGGAGTGAGGAGCCAACATCCCGGAGGGTTACGCTTCGCTGCGCCGCCCTATAGCGCGTGGCCTGCATCGGCTCAGTTTGGCCCCTGACTCCTCACCCCTCACTCCTCACGCTTTCATCCGAGTCCGCGGCGGAGCCGATCGGCCCAGAAGATCCCCACGATGGTCTTGGCCTCGGTGATCTCGCCGTGCATCACCAGTCCCAGCGCGTCGTCCAGTGGGATCCGCACGCACTCGAGGAACTCACCGTCCTCGCCGGGATGACCTTCGTGCTTCAGCCCCTGCGCGAGGAACAGGTCGACGCGCTCGTTTGAATAGCCCACAGACGGGTACAGCGTGGCCAGATGGCGCCAGCGCTCGGCAACGTAGCCGGTCTCCTCGACCAGCTCGCGGCGCGCGGCGGCCAGCGGCGCCTCGCCGCGGTCCACCTTGCCGGCCGGCAGCTCGAGGAAGTGGTTGCCCACCGGGTAACGGTACTGGCGTTCGAACAGCAGGCTGAAGTCCTCGAACAGCGGCACCACCATCGACGCACCCTGATGGAGCACGTACTCGCGCATGGCGGTGCGTCCGTCCGGGAGCTGCACCTGGTCTTCCTTCAGGGTCAGGAGCTTGCCTTCATAGCCGGTGCGTGAGGTCACCAGCTTCTCGGTGTAGTCGGCGGACATGTGACGCTCCGTATGGGTTGGCGATCCCCCGCCAGCACGTCCTGGGCCAGACTGCCGGGCTGTGGCTTCAGAGCGACGCCTGAATGGCCTGCTGGCAGAGCGCCAGCAGCCAACCCGGCACGATGCCCAGCACCAGCACCGCCAGGCCGTTGACCGTGATCACCACCCGCTGGTCGGCGGTTGTGACGATCGGCGAGCGGTCGACCGGCTCGTCGAAGTACATGAGCTTGACCACGCGCAGATAGTAGTAGGCGCCCACCAGCGAGAACAGCACCGCCGCCACGACCAGCCCGGTATAGCCGGCCTGGAATGCGGCCTGCAGCACGGCCAGCTTGGCCCAGAAACCGATCATGACCGGCAACCCGGCCAGCGAGAACATGATCAGCAGCATCAGGAAGGCATACCAGCGATCGCGCTGGTTGAGACCCTTGAAGTCCTCCAAATTCTCCGCCTCGAAGCCCTCGCGCGAGAGCAGCAGGATCATGCCAAAGGACCCGAGCGTCATCAGCATATACGTGACCGCGTAGAACATCGCGGAGCCGTAGCCGTTCTGCGTGCCGGCCAGGATCCCCAGCAACATGAACCCCATATGCGCGATGGTCGAATAGGCGAGCATGCGCTTGAGGTTGGTCTGGGCAATGGCGGTGATGTTGCCTACCGCCATCGACAGGAGTGCGAGGATTGCCAGCATGTTCTGCCACTCCGCCAGCAGCGCCGGAGCGCCGAGCGCCTCGACCAGGATGCGCATCACGAAGGCGAACGCCGCCAGCTTCGGGGCCGAGCCGATGAGCAGGGTCACCGGCGTGGGCGCGCCCTGATACACGTCCGGCACCCACATGTGGAAGGGCACTGCGCCCAGCTTGAACCCCAGCCCGGCGACGATGAACACCAGCCCGAACATCAGGATCGGGCTGAGGGCATTGCCTGCGGCGATGCGGTTCGCGATGTCGGCAAGAGCGAGGCTCCCGGTCGCACCGTACACCATCGACATGCCGTAGAGCAGCATCCCGGAGGCCAGCGCACCGAGCACGAAGTACTTCATGGCCGCCTCGGTCGCCGTGCCCGAGTCCCGTCGCAGCGCCACCATCGCGTACAGGCTCAGGCTCAGCAGCTCCAGCCCGAGGTACAACATCAGGAGATGGCTGGCGGAGATCATCACGAGCATGCCGAGCGTGGCGAACAGCGCGAGAGTGAAGAACTCGCCGCGGAACAGCTGGCGCGAGGGCGCATACTGGCGCGAGTAAATCAGGATCGCCGCCACACCGAGGTAGACGAACAGCTTGAGCACGGTCGCCATGCGGTCGGCCACGAACATGCCGTTGAACGCATAGCTGGTCGGTGCACCGCCCTGGGCAAGCGTGAGGACGGCCGCCACACCCAACGTGGCGAGAGTCAGCAGGTAGGACCAGTGCCGCCGCGCATCGTCCAGAAACAGGTCGATTATCAAGATAACCGACACCGCCGCGAGGATGAAGATCTCCGGCGCGGCTGCCTGCAGATTCAGTTCGAGACTCATGCTAAACCCTAGATCTCAACCACAGAGGCACAGAGACACAGAGGAGATCAAGGTGCATCAGAAACAGCGCTTGCACCCCTCTAACACGGTCATGCTGTGTCATCGAGCCCCCGATTTGCAGAAACGGGCCTCTGTGTGCCTCCGCGCCTCTGCGGTGAAGTTCTGTTCCAGTGGGCTATCCACTCCCGCCCCTCGCTTCACGCCTCACGCTCTACAGCTTGCTCTGCGCGACGTGCGCGAGCAGGTCGGTCACCGACGTGTGCAGCATCTCGCTCAGGGGCTGCGGGTAGATCCCCATGGCGAGTACCGCGACCGCCAGAACTCCCAGCACGAGCGCCTCGCGCAGGTCGATGTCCCGCAGCTCGGCCACCTGCCGGTTAGCCACCGCGCCAAACACCACGCGCTTGTACATCCATAGCGTGTAGGCAGCGCCGAAGACGAGCGTGGTCGCCGCAAGCGCCGCATACCAGAAGTTCACCCGGATCGATCCCAGCGTGACCAGGAACTCGCCGACGAAGCCGCTGGTGCCCGGCAGGCCGGAGTTGGCCATGGCGAAGAGCATGAACAGCGCCGCAAACACCGGCATGCTGTTGACCACGCCGCCATAGTCGGCGATCTGGCGCGAGTGCAGGCGGTCGTAGAGCACGCCTACGCACAGGAACAGCGCGCCCGATACGAAGCCGTGCGAGATCATCTGCAGCACCGCCCCTTCCATGCCGAGCGGGTTGAAGATGAAGATGCCCAGCGTCACGAAGCCCATGTGCGAAATCGACGAGTAGGCGATCAGCTTCTTCATGTCGTTCTGCACCAGCGCCACCAGCCCGATGTAGACCACCGCGATCAGCGACAGCGCAATGACGAACCCGGCCAGGACGTGGCTCGCGTCCGGAGCGATCGGCAGCGACAGCCGCACGAAGCCGTAGCCGCCCAGCTTCAGCATGATGGCCGCCAACACAACCGAGCCGCCGGTGGGCGCCTCCACGTGCGCGTCCGGCAGCCATGTGTGCACCGGCCACATGGGCACCTTGACGGCGAAAGCCAGGAAGAAGGCCAGGAAGACGAGCACCTGCGGCACCAGCTCGATCTTCATCCGGTGGAACTCGAGCAGCGAGAAGCTGCCCCCCGAAACGTTGTAGAGGTAGATGAGCGCGACCAGGGTGAGCAGCGAGCCGAGCAGCGTGTAGAGGAAGAATTTCACCGCGGCATACGCGCGGTTGGCCCCGCCCCACACTCCGATGATGATGAACATCGGGATCAGCGTGGCTTCGAAGAAGAAGTAGAACAGCGCCGCATCCAGGGCACAGAACACCCCGTTCATGAGGCCCGAGAGGACCAGGAAGGCGGCCATGTACTGCGCCACACGCGTCTCGATGATCTTCCAGCCGGCAATCACCACCAGCACCGTCGTGATGCAGTTGAGCAGGATCAGCAGCAGTGAAATGCCGTCGATGCCCAAGTGATAGTGGATGTTGAAGCGCGGAATCCAGGGCACCAGCTCCTGGAACTGGAAGCCGTGCGCGGATGGGTCGAACTGACCCCACAGCGGCAGCGCGACAACCAGGCCGAGCATCGAGCCGAGCAACGCAAGCCAGCGCGCCGCCTGGGCGTTGCGGTCCGAGCCGGTAGCCAGGACCGCGATCCCCGCGACGATAGGAACCCAGACGACCAGGCTCAGGATAGGCAGACCGAAGAGCATGCGTTTTTCTTGTTGACCCGATGAGCCGCTGTCAGGCGCGTGCGAACCACAGCGTCAGCAGCACGAGCACTCCGATGATCATCATGAAGGCGTAGTGGTAGATGAACCCGGACTGGACGCGCCGGATCACGCCGGCGAACCAGCCCACCACCCGCGCCGAGCCGTTGACGAAGAAACCGTCGATGATGCCGACGTCTCCGACTCTCCACAGCCCGCGCCCGAGAAGGCGCGCGCCTCCGGCGAACACCGTCTGGTAGATCTCATCGAAGTAATACTTGTTGATCAGCAGGGCGTACAGGCCCCGCGCGCGTCGCGCGATCACCTCCGGCAGTTCCGGCCGCTTGAGGTAGAGGTACCAGGCCGTTGCGATCCCTCCGAGCGCCAGCCAGAACGGCAGGGCCGTCAGCCCGTGCAGGGCGAACGCCGCGGGACCGTGCCAGTGCTCGCCGAGCTTGCGCAGCGGATCGTGCGCCGGATCGACCACAATGGACTGGCCGAAGAAGCCCTCGAACAGCATGGGGCCGACGTACGCCCAGCCGGCGTAGACCGACGGAATCGCGAGCGCAACCAGCGGCACCGTCACCACCCAGGGCGATTCGCGCGGTGGGCCGTGGTGGTCGTGCTCTTCCTCGCCATGCTTGCCGGCGCCATGGCCATCGCTCGTCGCACCGCCTTGCGCGTGGGTGTCATGCGCGTGACCATGCTCACCTTCGCCCCTGCCGAAGCGCTCCCTCCCATGGAAGGTCATGAACAGCATCCTGAAGGTGTACAGGGCAGTGATGAACACACCAACCAGGACGGCGGCGTAGGCGATACCGGCTCCCGGCGTGTGAGATTCGCGCACCGCCTCCAGGATCGCATCCTTGGAGAAGAAGCCCGCCAGCGGCGGAATGCCGCACAACGCCAGCGCACCGATCAGCGCCGTCCAATAGGTGACCGGCATGTACTTGCGCAGGCCGCCCATCTTGCGCATGTCCTGCTCGTGGTGCAGCGCGATGATCACGGAGCCCGCTGCAAGGAACAGCAGGGCCTTGAAGAAGGCGTGAGTCACCAGATGGAACATGCCGGCAGCGTAGGCCGAGGCGCCCAGCGCCACGGTCATGTAGCCGAGCTGGGACAGCGTCGAGTACGCCACCACCCGCTTGATGTCGTTCATCACCAGCCCCAGGAGACCCATGAAGAAGGCGGTGATCGCGCCGATGATCAAGACCACCGAAAGCGCGGTGGGAGACAGCTCGAACAGCGGCGACATGCGCGCGACCATGAAGATCCCCGCCGTCACCATGGTCGCGGCGTGGATCAGCGCGGAGATCGGGGTGGGACCCTCCATGGAGTCGGGCAGCCAGACGTGCAGCGGGAACTGGGCCGACTTGCCCATCGCCCCGATGAACAGGAGGATGCAGATCACCGTCATCAGCGACCACGGCACCCCGGAGAAGATCTCGATGGTCTGGCCGGCCATCCCGGGCGCGGCGTCGAAGACCTGGCGGTAGTCGAGGCTGCCCAGGTGCATCAGCACCAGCGCGATGCCCAGCAGAAAGCCGAAGTCGCCGACGCGGTTGACCAGGAACGCCTTCAGATTGGCGAGAATCGCCGAGGGCCGGGTGTACCAGAAGCCGATCAGCAGATACGAGACGAGGCCGACCGCCTCCCAGCCGAAGAACAGCTGCAGGAAGTTGTTGGCCATTACCAGCATCAGCATCGAGAAGGTGAACAGCGAGATATAGCTGAAGAAGCGCTGGTAGCCGGGATCGCCGTGCATGTAGCCGATGGTGTAGACGTGCACCATCAGCGACACGAAAGTCACCACCACCATCATGGCGGCGGAGAGCGGGTCGATCAGAAAGCCGATGTGGAAGGCCGCGCCGCCGCTGGTGATCCAGGTGTAGAGCGGGCCGTCGAAGGTGTTGCCCTTCAGCACGTCCAGCAGGATCAGGCAGGATGCCGCGAACGATAGCGCCACACCGACAATGGTGACCCGGTGCGTGCCGCGCGGGCCGATCAGCCGCCCCAGGAAGCCGGCGATGATGGCCCCCACCAGCGGGGCGAAAGGGACGATGAGATAGAGGAGTTTCATGCGGATGCCTGGATCCCCGCGAGAGTGTGCCCATGGATGGGGGAAAGATGGTGAAGGCGTGAAGGTGTGAAGGCGTGATCCGCCTCACCCCGACCCTCTCTCCCGGCTGCGGGGGAGAGGGAGGCATTCTTGCCCTTCACGCCTTCACCCTTCACCCTTCACCCTTCACCCCTTGAGGCTATCCAGATCTTCCACGTGGATAGTCCGGCGGTTGCGGAACAGGCACACCAGTATGGCCAGGCCGATGGCCGACTCGGCCGCCGCTACGGTCAGGATGAAGAACACGAACACCTGCCCGGAGATGTCCTGCAGATAGTGCGAGAACGCGATGAAGTTCATGTTCACCGCCAGCAGGTTCAGCTCGATGGCCATGAGCAGGATGATCACGTTCTTGCGGTTCAGGAAGATCCCCACCACGCTGATGGCGAACAGGATCGCGCCCAGTACGAGATAGTGCGAGAGAGTAATCATGGCCGCTTCGCTTGCCCCTCACTTCTCCCCCGCCCGCCGCTCGGCGGGCATCGTCAGGATGCGGATGCGGTCCTGCTTGCGCACGACCACCTGCTTGCCCGGGTCCTGATGCTTGGAATCCGGCCGACGCCGTAGCGTCAGTGCGATGGCCGCGACGATGGCAACCAGCAGGATGACGGCCGCAATCTCGAACGGGTAGACGTAATAGGTGTACAGCACCGTCCCCAGTTCCTCGGTGTTGCTGTAGCCCGCCGGCCTGGGCGCCGGGGTCGGCATCTCGAGCAGGCCGAACCGCCGACCGGTGAGGACGACGGCCATCTCCGCTACCATGATCAGCGCCACCGCGAGCCCGGGGACGAGATAGTCCCAGTACCCCTCGCGCAGCCGGTCGAGGTTGATGTCCAGCATCATCACAACGAACAGGAACAGCACCATCACCGCGCCGATGTAGACCAGAACCAGCGCGATGGCCAGGAACTCCGCTTCCAGCAGGATCCACAGCCCCGCCGCGGTAGCAAAGGCGAGTACCAGGGATAGCGTCGCGTGCACGGGGTTGCGCGCGGTGATCACGCGCAACGCGGCGAGCAGCAGGATCGCTGCGAAGACGTAGAAGACGGCGGTCTGAAAGGTCACAATCTGAAACCCTCACCACAGAGGCACAGAGGCGCAGAGGAAACCACGTCTACCCTTGTACTTCTTTGTGCCTCTGTGTCTCTGTGGTTCAATCATCACCGGTAGCGGGCATCATCGGCCCGGTCGCGCGCAATCTGCTCCTCGTAGCGATCCCCCACCGCGAGCAGCATCTCCTTGGTGTAGAGCAGGTCGCCGCGCTTCTCGCCGTGATACTCGAGGATGCGCGTCTCCACGATCGAATCGACCGGGCAGGACTCCTCGCAAAAGCCGCAGAAGATGCACTTGGTGAGGTCGATGTCGTAGCGGGTGGTGCGGCGCGTGCCGTCCGCCCGCTGCTCGGACTCGATGGTGATGGCCAGCGCCGGGCAGACCGCCTCGCACAGCTTGCAGGCGATGCACCGCTCCTCGCCGTTGGGATAGCGACGCAGGGCGTGCAGGCCACGGAAGCGCGGCGATTGGGGAGTCTTCTCCTCGGGAAACTGCACCGTGATCTTGCGCGCGAACAGGTGCCGCCCGGTGAGCGCCATGCCCCTCACCAGCTCGAAGAGCAGGAAAGTGCGGAAAAACTCGCGGATGCGCTGGACCATCGTCAGTCGCCCCACAGCCAAAAGGGCGTCTGCATCCAGCCGCCGATCACCACCAGCCAGACCAGCGTCACCGGGATGAATACCTTCCAGCCCAGCCGCATGATCTGGTCGTAGCGGTAGCGCGGGAAGGTGGCGCGGAACCAGAGGAACAGGAACAGCACGAAAGCGATCTTCGCCAGCAGCCAAAGGAAGCTGTCGGGGATGAACGGCACCGGCGAGAGCCAGCCGCCCAGGAACATGACCGAGCACAGCGTGGACACCAGGATCATGTTCGCGTACTCGGCCAGGAAGAAGATGGCGAACGCCATCCCCGAGTACTCGACGTGGAAGCCGGCCACGATCTCCGACTCTCCTTCGGCCACGTCGAAGGGCGCCCGGTTGGTCTCGGCCACGCCGGAGATCAGATACACCAGGAACATGGGGAAAAGAGGAACGACGTTCCACGACAGCAGCCCCCACCTGCCTTCCTGCGACTCGACGATGGCGCCCAGGTTCAGGCTGCCGCTCATCATCAGCACGCACACCAGCGCGAAGCCCATCGCGATCTCGTAGGCGACGATCTGCGCCGCGGACCGCAGGCTGCCGAGAAACGCGTACTTGGAGTTCGACGCCCACCCGGCGATGATCACGCCGTATACGCCCATGGAGGTGATCGCCAGGATGTACAGCAGGCCGGCGTCGATGTCGGCGAGCACCACGTCCGGGCTGAAGGGGATCACCGCCCACGCCGCCAGCGCGGGCATGATCGCCATCACCGGCGCGAACACGAACAGGAGCTTGTTCGCGCCCGACGGGATGATGATCTCCTTGAACAGGAGCTTGATGGCGTCCGCGATCGGCTGCAGCAGCCCCAGCGGCCCGACGCGGTTGGGGCCGATGCGCACCTGCATGAAGCCGATGATCTTGCGCTCGGCAAGCGTGAGATAGGCGACCGCGCCCATGAGCGGCAGCACGATGGCGACGATCTTGACCAGCGTCCAGACAGCCGGCCATGCCGGCCCGAGGAGTTGTTCGAAGAATTCCATCAGGCCGTCACCTTCTCGCCGCTCGGGACGCGTTCGAGCTGCACGTCGCCGAACATTTCACCGAGCTCAGCAGTGGTGCGGTGGGCCGCGGCGATACGCACGCAAT
>DAIQQA010000031.1:17328-39311 GCA_036787045.1 Burkholderiales bacterium
GGGTTTGTTCGAGCGCATCCAGCATGCTCAGACCACCGCCCTGGCGGGTGACTGGGCGCGGGACAATTCCACTGTGCCGAACATCTCGCCCAGCTCCGCGGTCAGCGGATGGGCAGCGGCGATTCGCACGCAGCCCGCCGGCACCCGCTCGTCGAGCACAGTCGCCAGCATCACCTCGCCGCCATTCTGTGCCACCCGCACGAGGTCGCCGTCGCTCAGACCCAGGCGCTCCATCAGGATTCCCGACACGCCGACCACGGGCGCGGCCGCGTCGGCGGTCCGTTGCAGAGGCAGTGCGCGGCGCACCAGCGCGTCCGCAGAGTAGATCGGCACCTCTGCGATGCGCTGGATGCCATCGGACTGCGCAGCCGCGGGAACGGTCACGGCTGCAGGCGCATTGGAGAGCCGTGCGGGAATGTCCAGGCCGTGCAGCGCGGCTGTCCGTACCTCTTCCGCGCTGGCCAGCTCGAATCCGGGAAGCCCGAGCAGGCTGCCGAGCACCCGCAGAACCTTCCACGCGGGACGCGTCTCAGCCAGCGGCCTCACCACTCCGACGAAGCTCTGCAGACGGCCCTCGGTGCTCACGAAGGTGCCGGCCGTCTCCGTGAAAGGCGCAATGGGCAGCAGCAGGTGCGCGTACTCGAGCGCCCGGTGGCGGAAAGCCGACATCGCCACCACGAACTCCGCACTGCGCAGGGCGGCCAGTGCCTGACGCGGGTTGTGGCAGTCCAGCTCCGGCTCGGCATTGAGCAGTAGATAGGCACGGCGCGGCTGGGCAAGCATCTCGCGGGCATTGAGCCCGGCCGGTTCCCCGAACGGCACGGCGCTTGCGAGGTAGCCGCCGACACTGTTGGCGGCCTCGCCGAGGAAGCCCTGGCGTGCGCCGCTGAGCTGCGCCAGCTCGTGTGCGAGCCGATGCAGCAGCGTAGCCTGGCCATGCTGCTGCGCGAGGTTGCCCAGCAGCACGGCAGCATTCTGGCCGGATGCGAGGCTCTCGGCGATGCGCTGCGCGGCCGGAGACGCCGCGTCCCCCGCGAGCGAGTGTGCCTCGGGCGACGCCTCGACCCCCTTCAGCGTCGCGGTGGCCCGCACAACCTGGGCAAGCGCGGCAGGCAACGCAGCGGGCGCAGCAACGACCTTCTCATGCAGCTTGATCAGCAGATCGTCGTCCAGGCAGTGCAGGATGCTGAGCTGCATTCCCTTGCGGGCCGCCTGGCGCAGGCGCGCGGCGATCAGCGGGTGGTCCTTGCGCAGCTGACTTCCGACCACGAGCACGCGGTCCAGCCCGTTCAGCTCTGCGATGCTCATTCCCAGCCAGGGCACGCCGGCCGGCTTCGCATCGGGGGCAAAATCGCTCTGGCGCAGCCGGAAGTCGACGTTGCCGCTGCCGATGCCGCGCATCAGCCGGCCCAGCAGGTACAGCTCCTCGAGCGTGGAATGCGGCGTGGCCAACGCGCCGATGGACTGCGCGCCGTGCGCTTCGCGCACGCGCCTGAGCCCCAAGACCACTTCCTCCAGCGCGATCGGCCACTCCGTCTCTTCCCACCTGCCGTCACGCTTCACCATCGGGCGCGTGAGGCGCTCCTCGCTGTTCAGGCCCTCATAGGAGAAGCGGTCCTTGTCGGACAGCCAGCACTCGTTGATCGCTTCGTTCTCCAGCGGGAGCACGCGCATGACGCAGTCCTGCTTGACCTGGACGACGAGATTCGACCCCAGTCCACAGTGTGGACTGATCGACTTGCGCCGCGTCAGCTCCCAGGTGCGCGCCGAGTAGCGGAAGGGCTTCGAGGTCAAGGCGCCCACCGGGCACAGATCGATCATGTTGCCCGACAGCTCGGAGTCCACGGTCCGGCCGACGAAGGCGAGGATCTCGGCATGCTCGCCGCGACCGGCCATGCCCAGCTCCATGATGCCGGCGACCTCCTGCCCGAACCGGACGCAGCGCGTGCAGTGGATGCAGCGGGTCATCTCCTCGGCCGCGACCAGCGGTCCGATGTCCTTGCTCGGCACCACGCGCTTGGCCTCGGCGTAGCGCGAAGCGCTGCCGCCGTAACCAACCGCCAGGTCCTGCAGCTGGCACTCGCCGCCCTGGTCGCAGATCGGGCAATCGAGCGGGTGGTTGATGAGGAGGAACTCCATCACGCCCTTCTGCGCCTGGATGGCGGCGGCCGAGTGCGTGAACACTTTCATCCCTTCCGCGACAGGCGTGGCGCATGCAGGCAGCGGCTTGGGCGCCTTCTCCACCTGCACCAGACACATTCGGCAGTTGGCGGCGATCGAAAGCTTGCGGTGGTAGCAGAAGTGCGGGACGTAGATCCCCAGCCGGTTCGCCGCCTCGATGACGGTGGAGTTGGCCGGCACCTCGATCGGCTGGCCGTCGATCTCGATGTTCACGTTGGGCATGCGCCTGCTCTCCGCCGTGTCCCGGTCACGCGTATGCCGGCTCGTCGACCAGGCATCGCTTGTGCTCGATGTGGTGGACGAACTCGTCGCGGAAATGCTTGATGAAGCTCTTGACCGGCAGCGCCGCCGCATCACCCAGTGCGCAGATGGTGCGCCCGGCGATGTTGTCGGCCACCGAGTTGAGCAGGTCCAGGTCTTCCGGTCGGCCCTGACCGTGCTCGATGCGGTGGACAACACGATACAGCCACCCGGTGCCCTCGCGGCAGGGCGTGCACTGGCCGCAGGACTCCTCGAAGTAGAAGTAGGACAGGCGCAGGAGCGCTCGCACCATGCAGGTGCTGTCGTCCATGCAGATCACCGCCCCGGAGCCGAGCATGGACCCGGCCTTGGCAATCGAGTCGTAGTCCATATCGGTCTGCAGCATGACCTTGCCCGGCAGCACCGGCATCGACGACCCGCCCGGGATGCAGGCCTTCAGCTCGCGCCCACCCCGCATGCCGCCGGCCATCTGCAGCAGCTTGCCGAAAGGGGTGCCCAGACGTACTTCGTAGTTGCCCGGCCGGGCCACGTGACCGGAGACTGAGAAGATCTTCGTGCCGCCGTTGTTCGGCCGGCCGAGACTCAGGAACGCCTCGCCGCCGTTGAGAACGATCCACGGTGCCGCCGCGAAGGTTTCCGTGTTGTTGATCGTGGTCGGCTTGCCGTAAAGCCCATAGCTCGCCGGGAAAGGCGGCTTGAAGCGCGGCAGCCCCTTCTTGCCTTCCAGCGACTCCAGCAGCGCCGTCTCCTCCCCGCAGATATAGGCGCCGTAGCCGTGATGGGCGTAGAGGTCGAAGCTGAACTCCGAGCCGAGAATGTTCTTGCCGAGGTAGCCGGCGGCATAGGCCTCCGCGAGCGCCTCCTCGAAGCGCTCGAAGACGTCCCAGATCTCGCCGTGGATATAGTTGTAGCCCGCAGATATTCCCATCGCGTAGGCCGCGATGACCATGCCCTCGATGACGATGTGCGGGTTGTAGCGCAGGATGTCCCGGTCCTTGAAGGTACCCGGCTCGCCCTCGTCGGAGTTGCACACCAGGTACTTCGGCCCGGGGAAGTTGCGCGGCATGAAACTCCACTTCAGCCCGGTCGGGAAACCGGCCCCGCCGCGCCCGCGCAGGGCCGCTTTCTTCACCTCGGCGATCACCGTCTCGGGCGGGATCTTCTCGTTCAGGAGCTTCTTCAGCGCCGCGTAGCCGCCACGCTGCTCGTAGTCCTTCAGCCGCCAGTTCAGGCCGGTGAGACCCCTCATGATGATGGCGTCCGGCCCGAACACGTCAGGTGCGAACGGCGCGACGGAGGACGGCGTCACTTCTCGGCCTCCGCGATCCACTTGTCGAGCTTCTCCGGGGTCATGCCGATCAGCATGGTCTTGTTGTTGACCAGCATCACCGGCGCGTCACCGCAGGCGCCGAAGCACTCGCCTTCCTTGACCGTGAAGCGGCCGTCGGCAGTGGTTTCGTTCCAGTCCACGCCGAGCTTGCGCTTGAGATGCTGCGCCGCCTCGGTGGCCCCGGACAAGGCACAAGGCAGATTGGTGCAGATGCACAGCTTGTATTTGCCCGCTGGCTCGAGGTCGTACATCTCATAGAAGGTGGCGACCTCGTAGACCGCGATGGGGGGCATCGCCAGATACTCGGCGACGAAGTCCATCACCTCCGTCCCGAGATGCCCGTGCTCGTCCTGGGCGATGGCGAGTGCGGCCATCACCGCCGAGCGCTTCTGGTCGGGCGGGTACTTGGCAATCTCCCGGTCGATCTTTGCTATGGCGTCTGCGGAAAGCATGGTGTTTACGATAAAGCCGGTGGGCAGCCCAATTGGTAGGTGAAGGGTGAAGGGTGGAGGGTGAAGGGTGAAACCACGACCACGCGCAAGGTCCAACCCTTCACGCATTCACTGCTCACACTCTTCACGCCTTCACTCACAACACCGCTCATCGGTCGACCTCGCCGAAAACGATATCCATCGTGCCGATGATCGCCACCACATCGGCGATCATGTGGCCTCTGGCGATCTCATCCATCGCCGCCAGGTGCGGGAACCCGGGCGCGCGGATCTTCATGCGATAGGGCTTGTTGGCGCCGTCAGACACCAGGTAGATGCCGAACTCCCCCTTGGGGTGCTCCACGACTGCATAGGCTTCGCCCGGCGGCACATGCATCCCCTCGGTGAAGAGCTTGAAGTGGTGGATCAGCTCTTCCATGTTGGTCTTCATGTCCAGGCGCGAGGGCGGAGCGACCTTGTGATTCTCCACGATGACCGGGCCCGGATTCTGGCGCAGCCAGTCGATGCACTGCCTGACGATGCGGTTGCTCTGCCGCATCTCCTCGACGCGCACCAGATAGCGGTCGTAGCAATCGCCGTTCACGCCTACCGGAATATCGAAGTCGAGGCGATCGTAGACCTCGTAGGGCTGTTTCTTGCGCAGATCCCAGGCGACTCCCGATCCGCGCAGCATCGGCCCGGTGAAGCCCAGGGCCTTGGCGCGCTCCGGCGTAACCACACCGATGTTGACCGTGCGCTGCTTCCAGATGCGGTTGTCGGTGAGCAGCGTCTCGTACTCGTCCACGCACTTGGGAAAGCGCTGCGCGAAGTTGTCGATGAAATCCAGCACCGAGCCCTGGCGATTGGCGTTCAGCCGCTTCACGTCCTCCGCGCTGCGAATGCTGGACTCGGCGTACTGGGGCATGCGCTCGGGAAGGTCGCGGTAGACGCCGCCCGGCCGGTAGTAGGCGGCATGCATGCGCGCGCCGGACACCGCCTCGTAGCAGTCCATCAGGTCTTCGCGCTCCCGGAAGCAGTACAGGAAGACGGTCATGGCCCCGATGTCCAGGCCATGCGCCCCGAGCCACAGTAGATGATTGAGGACGCGCGTGAGTTCGTCGAACATCACCCGGATGTACTGCGCCCGCAGCGGCACTTCGATGCCGAGCAGCTTCTCGATCGCCAGGCAGTAGGCGTGCTCGTTGCACATCATGGACACGTAATCGAGCCGGTCCATGTAGGGCAGCGCCTGGACGTAGGTCTTGTGCTCGGCCAGCTTCTCGGTGGCCCGGTGCAGCAGGCCGATGTGTGGGTCGGCGCGCTGGATCACCTCGCCGTCGAGCTCCAGCACCAGTCGCAGCACCCCGTGCGCCGCAGGGTGCTGCGGCCCGAAGTTCATCGTGTAATTGCGAATTTCAGCCATTACTTCTTAACCGCTCACCACGAAGACACGAAGGCACGAAGAAAACCAGAAGACAAACCTTGGAAGCTGGTCTCCCGAGGAACGCGCTCGCTGGTCATCTCGGGTACCAAGGCACGGACGCCCGACGAGGCGCGAAAACAATGCGGGTTCTCTTCATGTAGTTCTTCGTGTCTTCGTGTCTTCGTGGTGAGAGGTTGTCTAAAGCTTCCGATCGGCGTCGGCGTAGTGCTCCTCGCGGATCACCCGCGGCACGATCTCGCGCGGCTCGATGCTGACCGGCTGGTAGATCACCCGCTGCTGGTCCGGGTCGTAGCGCATCTCGACGGTGCCCGACAGCGGGAAGTCCTTGCGGAAGGGGTGACCGACAAAGCCGTAGTCGGTCAGGATGCGGCGCAGATCCGGGTGACCTGTGAACACGATGCCGTACAGATCGAAGGCCTCGCGCTCGTACCAGTTGGCCGAGGGCCACACGACAGTGACCGATTCCAGGACCGGCAGGTCGTTGTCGGTTGCGAAGACGCGCAGGCGCAGCCGCTGGTTCATCTCCACCGACAGCAGGTGATAGACGACCGCGAAGCGCGCCCCGCCCCAGGCACCCTCACCGTAACCGCTGTAGTCCACACCACACAGGTCGACCAGCGTGTCGAACCGCAGCCCCGGCGCGTCGCGCAGCGCCACACATACACTGACCAGCTCCTCGGCCCTGATGACGACCGTCAACTCATCCAGCGCCTGGGTCAAGCTGGCGAGCTTCTCACCGAGCACTTGGATCAGAGTATCACGCAGAGCTTCCGGCGATCCGGGCATGTTTAGATTCCTGCGCCTTCATCGCGCAATAGTGCTGGTGCGCTTGATCTTGTTCTGCAGCTGGATGATCCCGTACAGCAGCGCCTCTGCAGTCGGCGGGCAGCCGGGCACGTAGACGTCCACCGGAACGATGCGGTCGCAGCCGCGTACCACCGAGTAGGAATAGTGGTAATAGCCGCCGCCGTTGGCGCAGGAACCCATGGAGATGACCCAGCGTGGCTCGGCCATCTGGTCGTAGACCTTGCGTAGCGCCGGCGCCATCTTGTTGCAGAGCGTGCCGGCGACGATCATCACGTCCGACTGCCGCGGGCTGGGCCGGAACACGATACCGAAGCGGTCGAGGTCGTAGCGCGAGGCCCCTGCATGCATCATCTCCACAGCGCAGCAGGCCAGGCCGAAGGTCATCGGCCACAGAGACCCGGTGCGGGTCCAGTTGATCACGGTATCGAGCTTGGTCGTGACGAAACCCTGCTCGAGAACGCCTTCGATGCTCATAGGGTTACTCCGAAATCGACTCTGTCATATAGGAAGACAGCGTCCACCCCGTGGAGTTTTCCCGATCGGCGCGTCACTCCCAATCCAGGGCCCCTTTCTTCCACTCGTAGACGAAGCCGACGACCAGGATGGCCAGGAACACCAGCATCGCTACGAAGCCGAACATGCCGATCTGCTTCAGCACGACGGCCCAGGGGAACAGAAAGGCAATCTCGAGATCGAACAGGATGAACAGGATGGCTACGAGGTAATAGCGCACGTCGACGCGCATGCGCGCGTCTTCGAAGGCTTCGAAGCCACACTCGTAGGGAGAGAGCTTTTCGCTGTCCGGGCGGTTGGGGGCGAGGAGCCACCCCAAGGCGACCGGCACGACGCCGATCGCCAATCCAACGAGGATGAAAAGCAGGACCGGAAAGTACTCTTGTAGCATCGTTACAGGTCAGGCCCGACCCCTGCGGGCAGGCGGCTCCGTCAGCGTACTGCAGGCGCCCGGGACTTTACCCCGCGCGCCGGTCCGAGCCTCCTCCGTGGGCAGACCGAGTCGTCTGCCTGCCCTTTCCCGTTCTCTGGTGCCGACGGTGAGACTCGAACTCACACGGCTTTCGCCACCGCCCCCTCAAGACGGCGTGTCTACCAATTTCACCACGTCGGCTTACTTCGGAATGTCTTTAGCCTTCGAGTCGTCCGCCGGTGCAGCGGGCTGCGGGACCGTGGCGCCCCCCGTGGCAGGCGCCGCCGGCTGCTCGACCTTCATGTCCATTACGCTGCTGGCCTGGGGCGCCTTGGCGTGGAACCAGGTCAACCCGAGACTCGTCAAGAAGAACAATGCGGCCAGCACTGCCGTGCTCCGGCTCAGGAAGTTCGCCGACCCGGACGCTCCGAACAGGCTGCCGGAGGCTCCGCTGCCGAAAGCAGCGCCCACGTCGGCTCCCTTGCCGTGCTGCAGGAGCACCAGGAGACAGACGCCAGCTGCGACCAGCACGTGCAATAGCAACACCACTACTTGAATCATGTCTGACTACGCCTTTGCGCCATCTGCCGCCCGGCAGATCGCCATGAACTCACTGGCCACCAGCGATGCGCCGCCGATCAGGCCCCCGTCGATATCGACCATCGCGAACAACTCTTCAGCGTTGGACGACTTGACACTCCCGCCGTAGAGGATCGGTACCCGCTGCGCCAGGGCCGCATCCTTGTCGGCAATCCGGCTGCGCAGGAACGCATGCACCGCCTGGGCTTGCTCCGGAGTGGCCGTGCGCCCGGTCCCGATCGCCCATACCGGCTCGTACGCGATGACCGCCCGGTCCAGGACGCCTGCGCCGACGCGCGCGACGACTGCAGCTAGCTGCGCAGCCACCACGCGTTCCGTGACCCCCGCCTCGCGCTGCGCGAGGGTCTCGCCGACGCACAGGATCGGAACCAGCCCCGCTTCCACCGCCGCACCGAACTTGGCTGCGACCGCGTCATCGCCCTCGCAATACAGGCCGCGGCGCTCGGAGTGGCCCACGATCACATAGGTGCAGCCGAACTCCCGCAGCATTCCCGCCGAGGTTTCGCCGGTATAGGCACCCTTGGCATGCTCGCTCAGCGTCTGGGCGCCCCACCCCACCCGGGTGCCGGTCAGCACCTGCTGGGCCTGAAACAGGTAAGGGAAGGGCACGCACACGGCAACTTGCGTGGAACGCAGCTTCCCGGCACCGTCGCGCACCGCGGTCAACAGCGTCGCGTTGTCCGGAAGGCTGCCGTGCATCTTCCAGTTTCCCGCGACCAACTTGGCTCGCATGCCCGCTAAACCTGTCCTTTGAATACCGGCCCCGCCTGAAACTTGCGAAGTTTACTCTGGGGCTTGGGGAGGGTCAAATCGCGGCCCTGGACGGGCGCTGAGGCGTGACAGGCGAAGCGGCCGGTAATGCAGTGGCTACGACATAACCTGAAGGTTAGTCTGCGCCGCTACATCACGGTCGGTTGGCTACCCGAACCTCCCCGTGATGTAGTGGCTCCCACATAACCTGAAGGTTAGTCTGCGCCGCTACATCACGGCGGTTCGCTACCCGAACCTTCCCGTGATGTAGTGGCTCCCACGTAACCTGAAGGTTAGTGTCCGCCGTTACAGTACCTCGCCGCTTCTAGCCGAAGCGGCCGGTAATGTAATCTTCCGTGGCTTTGTTTTTGGGCTTGATGAAGATCGTGTCGGTGGCGTCGAACTCGACCAATTCGCCCAGATACATGTAGGCCGTGTAGTCGGAGACGCGCGCGGCCTGCTGCATGTTGTGTGTGACGATCAGGATCGTGAGCTTGCCCTTGAGGTCCGCGATCAGCTCCTCGATGCTGGCGGTGGCGATCGGGTCGAGCGCCGAGGTCGGCTCGTCGAACAGCAGGATCTCCGGGTCGGTCGCCAGCGCGCGAGCGATGCACAGGCGCTGCTGCTGGCCGCCCGAGAGATTGAAAGCGAGATCTTTCAGGCGATCCTTGACCTCCTCCCACAGGGCCGCGCCGCGCAGCGCCTGCTCCACCTTCTCGTCGACCACCTTCACGCGCCGCTCTCCGCGCACGCGCAGGCCGTAGGCCACGTTCTCGTAGATCGACTTGGGGAACGGGTTGGGCTTCTGGAACACCATGCTGATGCGCATGCGCACCTCGATCGGGTCCACTTGCGGGTCCAGCAGGTTGGTGTTATCGGGATACAACCGAATCTCGCCGTCGTAGCGGTTGCCTGGATACAGGTCGTGCATCCGGTTGAAGCATCGCAGGTAGGTCGACTTGCCGCAGCCCGAAGGGCCGATCAGGGCCGTCACCTTCCTCTCATACAGCGGCATGTTGATCGCCTTGAGCGCATGAAAGTTGGTGTAGTGGAAGCTGAGGTTCTTCGTCTCGGCCTTCACGTTGAGCGCCGCCGCCGCGAGCGGGCCCTCGGTCACTTTGGGCATGGTGTGGGCAGGTGTCTGGTTATCGGGTCACCACTTGATGCGCTTGCGCAGCCGGTAGCGGATGTAGATGGCCAGTGCGTTCATCGACAGCGTCATGAGCAGCAGCACTAGTCCGGCGGCGGCGGCGTTCTGATGAAACGCCGCTTCCGGACGCGACGTCCAATTGAACATCTGTATCGGCATTACGGTAAACGGCGCCGTGAGCCATTCGATGGAAAGGAACGGAAACTCCATGGTGATCGGGGCTGGCGGCAGGAACGCGATGAAGGTCAACGCTCCGATGGTGATGATCGGCGCAGTTTCGCCGATGGCGCGCGCCATGCCGATAATGACACCGGTCATGACGCCCGGCATGGCATACGGCAGGACGTGATCCCAGGTCGTCTGCCACTTGGTGGAGCCCAACGCATAGGACGCCTCGCGGATCGCGGAAGGGATGGAGCGGATGGCTTCGCGGGTAGCCACGATGACCACCGGCAGGATCAGCAGGCCGAGTGTCAACCCCGCCGACAGGATGCTCTGGCCGAAGCCGAAGGCGTACACGAACAGCCCCAGCGCGAGCAGGCCATAGACGATCGACGGAACACCGGCCAGGTTGGTGATGTTGATCTCGATGACTGCGGTGAACCAGTTCTTCGGCGCGTACTCCTCCAGGTAGACTGCGCCCGCGACGCCCACCGGGATCGCCGCTACTGCCGTCACGATCATCACAAGCGTGCTGCCTACCCAGGCCGACAGGATCCCAGCCTGCGCAGGACGCCGCGACGGGAAGTTGGTGAAGAAGTCCCACGTGAGCCGCGGCGCGCCGTCTATGGCCATGTCGATCACCAGCGCCAGGAACGTCAGCGCGCCGATGCTCAGGGAAAGCACGCCGATCAGCGCAAAGATGAGGTCCCAGCGCTTGTGCTTGGCGATGAGGCTGCGGATCTGCTGCAGATCGTTGCGATCCATGGGTGCGCCCTGATCTCCCTGGCGCGGCCCTAGTAGGCCTGCCGGAACTTGCGGGTCATGATGTGGCCGAGAATGTTGAACATCAGCGTCATCAGCATCAACGTCAGGCCCGCGGCGAAGATGGTCTGGTAACCGATGCTTCCATGCGGCAGATCCCCCAGCGCGACCTGCACAATGAAGGAGGTGATGGTCGCCGCAGGCTCCATCGGGTTCCAGGTCAGGTTGGGCTGCATGCCCGCGGCGACCGCCAGGATCATGGTCTCGCCCACCGCGCGGGATATTCCCAGGATGTAGGCGGCGGTGATGCCCGACAGCGCCGCGGGCGTGACCACGCGCACGGCGGTCTGAAAGCGGGTGGCGCCCATCGCGTAGCTGCCTTCGCGCATGCTCATGGGCACGGCGCGCATCGCGTCCTCGCTCACCGAGCTGACGTAGGGGATGATCATGATCCCCATCACCAGCCCGGCGGACAGCAGGTTGAAGCCCGGCAGCCCGGGAATCAGCTGCTGCAACAGCGGCGTGACGAATAACAGGGCGAAGTATCCGTAGACCACGGTCGGGACGCCGCTCAACAGTTCGAGCAGCGGCTTGGCGGCCTCCCGCACGCTGAAAGGGGCGAACTCGGACAGGTAGATCGCAATGATGGTCCCGAGCGGAACCGCCACCATCAGGGCCACGCCCGAGCTCACCAGCGTGCCCGACAGCAGGACCATGATCCCATAGTGCGCGTCGTCGAACAGCGGCGTCCACTGCGTGTCGGTCAGGAAGTCCCAGATCGAGACCTGCTGGAAGAACAGCACGGACTCGGACACCAGCACGTAGACGATCCCCAGCGTGATCGCCACGGAGAAAGCCGCCGCGGAGAACAGGATGAACTCGATCACGCGCTCGCGCACATGGCGGGTTTTTCGTCTCGACAGCCGCTCACTTATGACGTTGTCAGCCACCGCGGGTAGCCCTGCTGTGTAGGAGGCGGATGTGGGGGGCATTGAGGCTCGAACGGGGCCGAGTTTACACCAGCCTTGCGGCGCCGACGCGTCGGGCGCCAAAGACGCAAGAGGGGCGGCTCGCCCCTCTTGCTGTGGTGCGCAGCGCGAAGCGCACGCTTACAGCTTCGCCTCCATCTTCATCAGTTCCTCGATGGTCAGCCCGACCTGGGCTTGGCCGCCGAACTTGGTCCCCAGCTCCTTCTTGCTGAGCATGTCGAGGTTGTGAGTATAGGCATTGGCGGGTAGAGGCACGTACTTCACCTCACGCACCAGCTCGTCGGAGTGCTTCATGTAGTACTCGATGAACTGCTTGACCTCCTGCCGCTCGTAGGACTTGGCGTTGACGTAGATGAAAATGGGGCGCGACAGCGGCTGATACTTGCCGGTGATCACGCTGTCCATCGAGGGCTCCACGCCCGGCTGGCCGGCGGCAGGCGCAATGGGAACCGCCTTGAGCTTGTCCTGGTTCTCGACATAGTAGGCGAATCCGAAGTAGCCCAGTGCGTTCACGTCCCGCGACACCCCCTGCACCAGCACGTTATCGTCCTCGCTCGCGGTGTAGTCGCCACGGCTCGCCTTGGATTTGCCGTTGACTGCCTCGGTGAAGTAGTCGAAGGTCCCAGAATCCGCGCCCGGGCCGAACAGCTTGAGGGGCTGGTCGGGCCAGGCCGGGTTGACCTGTTTCCAGCTCTTCACTTTGTTCTGGGCGCCCGGCTCCCACATCTTCTTGAGCTCCGCCGGGGTGAGCGTTTTGATCCAGTCGTTCTGGGGGTTGATGACCACGGTCAGGGCATCGTAGGCGACCGGCAACTCGTAGTACTGCACGCCGGCAGCGCGGCAGGCGTCCATCTCGGACTTCAGGATCGGTCGGGAAGCGTCGGAGATGTCGGTCTCGCCGCGGCAGAACTTCTTGAACCCGCCGCCCGTCCCGGATATGCCGACGGTGACTTTGACCTTGCCCTTGGTGGACCGCTGAAAGTCCTCTGCCACGGCTTCGGTGATCGGGAAGACGGTGCTGGAGCCATCGATCTTCACCAGCTGTGCGTGGGCGGGCAGCGCCAGGGCGACCGCACCGATGCCGGCGAGTGCCGCTGTGGCGCGTTTCAAGTACTTGATATTCATCAAGATTCTCCTGTGAGGAGTGCGATAGGCACTCGCGCGCATTGTATGCACGCAATGTGACAGTTCCATTGCGCAGTAGTCAGGGCCGCCGCGCCAACGCCGGCGTGGGATCAGGCCGCGGCCTGCTGCTGGATGGTGCCGGCGATGGATTGCGCGAGACCGCGCACCTGGCTTTCTGACTCGCCCTCGACCATGACGCGGATCACGGGTTCGGTGCCCGAGGGCCGCAGCAGAACGCGGCCCTTACCGCTGAGCACGGCCTCGGCTGCCCGCACCGCCTCCTGCACCAGCGGGTCCTTGCGCGGGTCGACGCCGCGAGCGATACGAACGTTGACGAGCACTTGCGGGAACAGGTGCAGTTCGGCCACAAGCTGGTCGAGAGGCTGCCTGGTGGCGCGAACCGCATGCAGCACCTGCAACGCCGAGACGATGCCGTCGCCGGTCGTGTGCTTGTCCAGACAGATGATGTGGCCGGAGTTCTCGCCGCCGAGCTGCCAGCCACGCTCCTTGAGCATCTCGAGGACATAGCGGTCGCCGACCGCCGCACGCGCGAACGGGATGGCGAGCTGCTGAAGCGCCCGCTCCAGGCCGAAGTTGGTCATCAGCGTGCCAACCACTCCCTTCAGTGCCGCACTCGCCGTGCGCTGACGGGCGATCACGTAGAGCAGCTGATCGCCGTCGTACACGGTCCCCCGCGCGTCACACATGATCAGCCGGTCGCCGTCGCCGTCCAGCGCAAGCCCGAGGTCGGCACCCTGCTCCATGACCGCACGGGTCAGCGCCTGCGGCCGCGTGGCGCCGCAGTCGAGGTTGATGTTCAGCCCGTCGGGCTGGTTGCCGATAGCCGTGACGTCGGCGCCCAGCTCGTGGAACACATGCGGCGCGATGTGGTAGCTGGCGCCATGAGCACAGTCCACCACCAGCTTCATGCCGCGCAGATCCAGGTCGGTCGGGAACGTGCTCTTGCAGAACTCGATGTAGCGGCCGGCGGCGTCGTTCAAGCGCCGCGCCTTGCCGAGCTGCGCCGAGGGCGCCGTGACGATAGGATCGGCCAGACGCGCCTCGATCTCCTGCTCGGTGGCGTCCGGCAGCTTGTCGCCAGCAGCCGAGAAGAACTTGATGCCGTTGTCTTCGAAGAGGTTGTGCGAGGCGCTGATCACAATGCCCGCCGACAGGCGCAGCGCGCGGGTGAGATAAGCCACCGCCGGTGTGGGCATGGGCCCGCACAGGTAGATGTCCACGCCCGCGGCGGACAGCCCGGCCTGCAGGGCAGATTCGAGCATGTAGCCGGAGATGCGCGTGTCCTTGCCAATCAGCACGGCGGGCGGCTCGCCACCGGTTGGACGCCGGTCCACGTCGGCCAGCACTTTGCCTGCTGCGTAGCCCAGATGCATCACCAGCTCCGGGGTGATCGGCAACTCGCCCACCTTGCCCCGCACACCGTCGGTACCGAAGTACTGTCTGCTCATGGTCGTTGGTCGACTTCGTTGTTCACGGCGCGCAGAACGAGCAGGGCATCGCGCGTGGCGGCTACGTCGTGGACCCTGACGATCGACGCGCCCCGCTCGACTGCCAGCAGGGCAGCCGCGAGACTGGCCGCAAGGCGGTCTTCGCTCCCGCGACCGGTAATTGTACCCAAGGTGGACTTGCGGGAGAGGCCCGCCAGGACTGGAACGCCAAGCTCGCGCAGCGCGCCCAGGCCACGCAGCAACGCCAGGTTGTGCTGTCCGCTCTTGCCGAAGCCGAAGCCGGGATCGATGACCAGCCGCTCGCGCGCGATGCCCGCCGCTTCGCAGGCAGCAATGCGCTGTGCCAGGAACGCTTTCACCTCCGCGACGACATCTTCGTAGTGGGGTGCGGCCTGCATGGTGCGCGGCTCGCCCTGCATGTGCATCAGGCACAGGCCACAGCCTGCGCCCCGAACTGCATCCAGCGCGCCCGGCGCACGCAGTGCATTGACGTCGTTAATCATCGACGCGCCTTCTGCGAGCACCACGCGCATCACATCCGGCTTGAGCGTGTCCACCGAGACGGGCACCGGCAGATCGCGCGCCGAACGCAATACCGGCAACACACGCGCCAACTCCTCATCCGCCGGTACTCGCTGCGCGCCCGGACGGGTGGACTCGCCGCCGATGTCGAGGATGTCCGCGCCCTCCTCGACCAGCCGGTTGGCATGCTCGATCGCCCGTCCCGCTTCGATAAACCGGCCGCCGTCGGAAAAGGAGTCGGGCGTGACGTTGACGATTCCCATGATCAGGGGCCGGCGCAGCGGCAGCGTGTATCTCCCACAGGCAAGCACGCGCGGGAAACCGGAGAACAGGTCCGGGGCTGGAATTGCAGACATACTCACACGATTCTACGCCTGCCGGCGGGTGGCGACGGTCAACTAAACCTTAAATCTTGAACCGCAGAGGGCGCGGAGAAAAAGCAAGAGGATGGCTTTGAGTTTTGCCCGACCGGTGCTACGGGGACGTTCAACATTCCCCGAGTGTAAGGCCAGCGCCCGTTGTGCCCGCCAGCTTCACCTGGCCAAACTCTCATCCTGCGCTATTCCTCTGTGTCCTTTGCGTCCTTTGCGTTCCGGCTTTACGGGGTAGGAGGTAACTGCCAAAGAAAAAGGGCAACCGAAGTTGCCCCTTCCTGGCTACCGGACGAGACTTACTTGGCCTCGGCGGCCGGTGTCCCGCTAGGTGCCGCAGCACTCGGCCCGCTATCGCGCGGCGGCGGCACAACGTTCGGCGAGGGCTTGGGCGGGCGCGGCGGGCGCCCGGCCATGATGTCGTCGATCTGGTCGGCGTCGATGGTCTCCCAATCGAGCAGGGCTTTGGCCATCGCCTCGACCTTGTCGCGGTTGTCCTCGATCAGCTTGCGCGCGAGGGTGTACTGCTGATCGATAATGTGGCGGATTTCGGCATCGACCTGCTGCATCGTTGCTTCCGACACGTTCTTGTGGGTGGTGATCGAGCGGCCCAGAAACACCTCACCCTCGTTCTCCCCGTACACCATCGGCCCGAGCTTGTCCGACATGCCCCACTGCGTGACCATGCGGCGGGCCATCTCGGTGGCGCGCTCGAAATCGTTCGAGGCGCCGGTGGTCATCTGGCCCATGAACACCTCTTCGGCGATGCGGCCGCCGAACAGTACCGAGATGTTCTGCAGGATCTGCTCGCGATCCATGCTGTAGCGATCCTGCTCGGGCAGCTGCATGGTCACCCCCAGCGCGCGGCCACGCGGGATGATGGTGACTTTGTGCACCGGATCGGTCCGGGGCGAGAGCTTGGCCACCACCGCGTGTCCGGACTCGTGGTAGGCAGTGTTCTTGCGCTCGTGCTCGGGCATGACAATCGAGCGCCGCTCGGCCCCCATGATGATCTTGTCCTTGGCGCGCTCGAAGTCGTCCATCTCAACCAGGCGCTTGTTGCCGCGGGCGGCGAACAGCGCCGCCTCGTTCACCAGGTTGGCCAGGTCGGCGCCGGAGAACCCGGGAGTGCCGCGGGCGATGAGGTCGGCGCGCACATCCGGCGCAACCGGCACCTTGCGCATGTGCACGTTGAGGATCTGCTCGCGGCCGCGGATGTCCGGCAGCGGCACGACAACCTGGCGGTCGAAACGACCGGGGCGCAGCAGGGCCGGGTCGAGCACGTCGGGGCGGTTGGTGGCGGCGATCACGATCACGCCCGAGTTGCCCTCGAAGCCATCCATCTCCACCAGGAGCTGGTTGAGCGTCTGCTCGCGCTCGTCGTTGCCTCCGCCCAGGCCGGCGCCGCGCTGGCGCCCAACCGCATCGATCTCATCGATGAACACGATGCAGGGCGCATGCTTCTTGGCCTGGTCGAACATGTCGCGCACCCGGGCTGCGCCCACGCCGACGAACATCTCGACGAAGTCCGAACCCGAGATGCTGAAGAACGGCACCTTCGCCTCGCCGGCGATGGCTTTCGCGAGCAGGGTCTTGCCGGTGCCGGGGCTGCCCACCATGAGCACGCCGCGCGGGATGCGGCCGCCCAGCTTCTGGAACTTGCCTGGATCGCGCAGGAACTCGACTAGCTCCCGCACCTCTTCCTTGGCTTCTTCGCACCCGGCGACATCCGCGAATGTGATCGAGTTGTTGCTGTCGTCCAGCATGCGCGCCCGGCTCTTGCCGAAGGAGAACGCACCGCCGCGCCCACCCCCCTGCATCTGACGCATGAAGAAGATCCACACCCCGATGAGGAGCAGCATCGGAAACCAGGAAACGAAGATGTTCATGAGCAGCGAGGGCTCTTCGTCCGGCTTGGCCTCGATGATGATCCCGGCCTTGAGAAGGTCGCTCACCAGCCAGGGGTCGGAGGGCGAGTAGGTGCTGAACTTCTCGCCAGTGGTCTTCACACCCTTGAGGACCCGGCCCTCAATGGTGACCTTGGCTACGTGCCCCTGCTTGACTTCCTCGATGAACTGGGAGTAGTCCATCGACTTCTGGGGCACTTGGCGCGCGCTGAATTGGTTGAACACCGTCATCAGCACCAGCGCGATGACAAGCCAGATGGCGACGTTCTTGATGAGATTGTTCAAAGCTGCTCCATAGTGCCCTTGCGGGGCGGTTACTGTCCGGACCGATGCATTGTAGGCCGTTGGCCCCCGGCTGTCAGGCTGTGGTCAAGTCCCTGGCCAGCAGGTAAATTTCGCTGCTGCGGCTGCGTGAGGCACCCGGTTTGCGCGTGAGCACCTGCCGGAAGTGCCGGCGCAGAGCTCCCCGCAACTCGTTGTAGGCTTCTCCCTGGAACGTTTTGACCAGAAAATTTCCGCCGGGTTTCAGCCACTTGAGCGCAAATTCCAGGGCCAGCTCGGCCAGGTGCGCGGCCCGCGCCTGATCCACTACGCCAATGCCGCTGATATTGGGGGCCATGTCGCTCACCACAAGGTCGACCCGCTGTCCTGCCAGCGCTTCCTCCAGGGCCTGCAGCGTCGCATCCTCCCGGAAGTCGCCCCGGATGAACGTCACGCCTGGCACGGCCGGCATGTCCAGGATATCGACCGCGATGACATTACCTTTCGGCCCGGTGAGCTCGCTTGCCACCTGGGACCAACCGCCGGGTGCCGCACCCAGATCGACGATGGTCATGCCGGGCCGGATGAGGCGGTCCTGCTGCGCCAGCTCCATCAGCTTGTAAGCCGCGCGCGAGCGATAGCCCTCCTGCCTGGCCTGCCGCACGTAGCGGTCGGTGACGTGCTCGTGCATCCATGCTTTACTAGTTTTGGTGCGTGCCATTGCTCTGTGCGGAGACAGTTGAAGCGTGACAGACAGGGCGTGACAGCGAAACCGTGACAGGAACGGTGTAACAGGTGAAGCGTGGCCGGACTGTGGCGAGACCGCAACGGCTGGCTGAGTCGATGCGCGTCGAGCGCACCTCGCGCAAGACTCCGCAGCCGGCACCTCGCCCAACCTAGCCGGGTCTTCTTCGGAGCGTTGGGGCTTTCTGCGCCTTTGCCTGCGGGCCGCTCTGCGGCGCCGATGCGCGGACGCCGCGGCGCGCAGGCCTGGCGTGAGCTGCTTCAGCGCGTGCGGGAGCGGGCGCCGTCGCAGGCAGAGTCGGAGTTTCCCGATACAGCACCAGAATCTTGCCGATGTGCTGCACCGGACTAGCGTCGAGCGCCTCGCAGATTCTGCCGAGAGCCCTTTCCCGTTCCGCGCGGTCCCCGCTGGCGATCTTCACCTTGATCAGCTCGTGGCTCTTCAGGCTGGCGTCAATTGCCCGCAGCACCGCGTCGGTCAGGCCGCTGTCCCCGATCATCACGACCGGGTGCAGCTTGTGCGCTCTGGCCTTGAGCAGGCTGCGCTGGCCCGCGGAGAGCTCGATCATCTGTCACGCCTTCCCTGTCACGCCTCTCCTGTCACGCCTTTCAAACATAGCGCACGTCCAGGATCTCGTAAGACTTGATCCCGCCCGGGGCCTGCACCTCGGCCACGTCGCCGGAGGATTTGCCGATGAGGGCGCGGGCGATCGGCGAGCTCACCGAGATCTTGCCGCGCTTGATGTCCGCCTCGTCGTCGCCGACGATCTGGTAGGTGACCGTCTCCTCGTTGTCCAGGTCCTGCAGCTCGACGGTCGCACCGAACACGCAGCGGCCGTCGCCGTCGATGTGGGCGGGGTCGATGACCTGGGCGTTGGCCAGCTTGGCCTCCAGCTCGGCAATGCGCCCTTCGATGAAGCCCTGCCGCTCCTTGGCGGCGTCGTATTCGGCGTTCTCGGAAAGATCGCCGTGGGAGCGCGCCTCCTGGATCGCCTGGATCACCCGAGGACGCTCGACTGTCTTCAATTGCTGCAGCTCGCTGCGCAGCATCTCTGCGCCCGCCGTGGTCAACGGAACTTTCCTCATGCTGATGTCCCCTGGTTCAAGACTTCGCGCCCCCGGATCCTCGCTGCATCGACGACTGCGTGCAGCCGGGCCGGAAGAATGAAGTGTGAAGGCTCTCGGGTCGCGATCGCGACCGCGTCGCTTGATTGTACCGTCAGGCGGGCTGTGCGTGGCCGAGCGAGGCGTGCAGCGCCTGCAGCGAGTAAGTGCGCAGCTCCTGCATGTGCTGCATCCCGGCGCACGCGGCCCGCGCCCCGGCGAGCGTCGTGAAGTAGGTCACGCGCGCCTGCAGCGCGGAGCGCCGGATGGAGTACGAATCCTGGATCGAGGCACGGCGCTCGTCCGTAGTATTGATGATCATGGCGATCTCGCCGTTCTTGATCATGTCGACGATGTGGGGGCGGCCTTCCATCACCTTGTTCACGGCAGTCACTTCGATGCCGCGCTCTGCGAGATAAGCCGCGGTGCCGCGCGTGGCGTAGAGGATAAACCCGAGCTCGCGCAGGCTGCGTGCGATCTCCACCACCCGGGGCTTGTCCGCGTTGCGCACGCTCATGAACACCTTGCCGGCGGTGGGCAGCCTGACACCGGCGGCCAGCTGCGCCTTCACGAACGCCTCCGCGAAGGTTTCACCCACACCCATCACCTCGCCCGTGGACTTCATCTCAGGCCCGAGGATGGTGTCGACGCCGGGGAACTTGAGGAACGGGAAAACGGCTTCCTTGACGGAGAAATAGGGCGGCACCACTTCGCGGGTCACGCCCTGCGCCGCCAGCGTCCTGCCCGCCATGCACCGCGCCGCGATCTTCGCCAGCGCCAGCCCGGTTGCCTTGGATACGTAGGGCACAGTGCGAGACGCGCGCGGGTTGACCTCCAGGACGAACACGACCTCGTCCTGGATCGCGTACTGCACATTCATCAGACCCACTACGTTCAGCCCGTGGGCGAGCGCCTCGGTCTGGCGCCGGAGCTCCGCCTGCAGCGCGGGCGTCAGGCTGAATGGCGGCAGCGAGCAGGCGGAATCCCCCGAGTGCACGCCGGCCTGCTCGATGTGCTCCATGACGCCGCCGATGAGGACCTGCTCGCCATCGCAGATGGCGTCGACGTCGACCTCCGTAGCGTCGTTCAGGAAACGATCGATAAGCACGGGCGAGTCGTTCGACACCTTCACCGCCTCGCGCATGTAGCGCTCCAGGTCGGCCTGTTGGTGCACGATCTCCATGGCGCGCCCGCCCAGAACGTAGCTGGGGCGCACCACCACCGGGTAGCCGATCTCCTGGGCCAGCGCCAACGCCGACTCGGGGTCCCGCGCGGTGCGGTTCGGAGGTTGCCTGAGCCCCAGCTGGTGAAGCAGCTTCTGGAAGCGCTCGCGATCCTCCGCGCAGTCGATCATGTCGGGGGATGTGCCGATGATCGGCACGCCGTTGGCCTCCAGGTCGCGGGCGAGCTTGAGCGGTGTCTGACCGCCGTACTGGACGATTACGCCCTTCGGCTTCTCTACAGCCACGATCTCGAGCACGTCCTCCAGGGTGAGCGGCTCGAAATACAGGCGATCGGAAGTGTCGTAGTCGGTGGAAACGGTCTCCGGATTGCAGTTGACCATAATGGTCTCGAAGCCGTCCTCGCGCAGGCTGAGCGCGGCGTGCACGCAGCAGTAGTCGAACTCGATGCCCTGGCCGATGCGGTTCGGTCCTCCGCCCAGCACCATAATCTTCTCGCGGCCGGTCGGGCGCGCCTCACACTCTTCCTCGTAGGTGGAGTACATGTAGGCAGTACGGGTGTCGAACTCGGCCGCGCAGGTATCCACGCGCTTGAACACCGGGCGCACGCCCAGGCTCCAGCGCCGATCGCGCACGTGCTGCTGGCCAACGCCCAGCAGCCTGGCCAGTCGCCGGTCGGAAAAGCCGCTGCGCTTGAGCCTGCGCAGTGCGCCCGCGTCCAGCTCCTCGAGAAGGCGACCGGTCAACTCCTGCTCCTGGCGGACGATGTCCTCGATCTGCGCCAGGAACCACGGGTCGATGTGCGTCAGACCGTGCACTTCGTCCAGGGACATGCCGACGCGGAAAGCGTCGGCCAGGAACCACAGCCGCTCCGGCCCCGGGTGCACCAGCTCCTGGTCGATCACATCGCGGTCGGTTGTGCGCTCGTCGAACCCGTCGGCTCCCGTCTCCAGGCCGCGCAGCGCCTTCTGCAGCGATTCCTGCAGGGTCCGCCCCATGGCCATCACCTCGCCGACCGACTTCATCTGCGTGGTGAGGTGCTTGTCGGCCTGCGGAAACTTCTCGAACGCGAAGCGCGGCACCTTGGTGACAACGTAGTCGATGGTCGGCTCGAAGGAGGCCGGGGTGGCGCCGCCAGTGATGTCGTTCCTGAGCTCGTCCAGCGTGTACCCCACCGCGAGCTTCGCCGCGACCTTCGCAATCGGAAAGCCGGTGGCCTTGGATGCCAGCGCCGACGAGCGCGACACGCGCGGGTTCATCTCGATGACCACCATGCGCCCGTCGCGCGGGTTGATGGCGAACTGCACGTTCGACCCGCCCGTGTCTACGCCGATCTCGCGCAACACCGCTATGGAGGCGTCGCGCATGATCTGGTATTCCTTGTCGGTTAGGGTCTGCGCCGGGGCGACGGTGATGGAGTCGCCGGTGTGCACGCCCATCGGGTCGAGGTTCTCGATCGAGCAGATGATGATGCAGTTGTCCTTGCGGTCCCGCACCACCTCCATCT
>DAIQQA010000125.1:0-6869 GCA_036787045.1 Burkholderiales bacterium
ATGCTACGCCCCTAACAGGCTACCGTCATCCGCACAATTTCCAGGGTAGACCCCCTGGTTCGTAGCCAGGTGCTCGCATCCAATCGACCAGACCGACCCCCGCCCGGGCCCGAAGGAGTGGCGCCGGGGGCGGACTCACCCGAACAGGTGCGCGAGCATCAGGTGTGTCGGCCAGTACGCGAGCAGCGGGAATCCGACCATCAACACGGCTAGATAAGCGAACGGTGGCAGGCGGGTTCGCGCCCCTGGGCCGCCGAAGCCGCGCACCCAGTTGATGTTCGCCTCGGGGTCGGTGAGCCAATACGTCAACGGCAGCACGATCCAGGCAAGGACGGTCTGGGCGATCAGCGCCCGTGGGTCGTAGCCCAGGCGCGCGACCATCCACACCAGCAGCGGCGGCAGGACGATGTGGAAAAGCGAGAGCGCGCGCAGGAAAAGCGGCTTGCTCGCATCGAACATGTATTCGGTCAGCCCGGTGACACGCCTCCCCGTCAGCAGCCGCAGGAAGTAGGCGAGGTTCCACAGCACCTCCGGGAGCAGCACCGCCAGCGCCATCATGCTCGCGAGCAGCGCGTTTTCCAGCCACAGCGCCGGCACGGTAACGATCAGCGCGATGTCGGAGAACCACAGGAAGTTGCCTGGCCCGTATTTGACGTAGTACACCGCGAGCGTCACGAGGACGAAAGCAGTGACGGCAAGCTTGAGCCAGAGCGGGAACATGAGTGAGATGGTAGCCGCGCGAGATGGCCGCTTCCCCTTTCGGGCGGAGAGCGTGTACGGCCCCGCGAGCAGCACGGTCTCCGCTACGTCCGTGCGCGCTGCGTCAGACCGCCACCGCTGCGGCCCCGGCGCTGGCGCACTCGTGATCCTCGTCAGGTGAGCCGCCTCCACAGCCAATTGCCCCGATCACCCGGCCGTTGACGACGATCGGCACGGCCCCTGTCGACGGGAGGGCTTCGCCGCGCGAGATGGCCGGGACTGCACTCCAGAACGCGGGGTTGGACTTCTGCATCTCGACCAGCTCACGCGTGGGGCGCCTGAACGCCGCGGCAGCTACCGCCTTGGCGCGCGACGTCTCGGTGGTCAGGAAGCCGGTGCGGTCGCCTTTCATGAGGACCACCGGACGGCCGGCTTCGTCGACCACGCAGACGGTCATGCCGATCCCCATTGCGGCGGCCTTCTCCAGCGCCGCTCGGGCCGCCCGATCTGCGATCTCCAGGGTCATCTCGATCATGCTTTGTACTCCGTGCTCGAATGGCTGACACCTGATGGTAGCCGAGCGGGATCGACACGGCGAGCACTGCGAGCGCATGGGCCGCGCGAGCCTATCCGCGCCTCCGAGCGCACTTGCCCCTCGATGACGGTTGGCGCGCGCGGCTTTGGTGCTTGCCCGGGCTTGTCAGCACCAGGACAGTTGCCCGGGCGCGCTCTCCAGAAGCTCGCGGATGTTGGCTTCCATGATGCGATAGCCGACATTGCCGGTGAGCCGTTGGCGGCCTTCGTTGAACAGGAGCGTGGGACTCGCCTGGATGTCGTGCTGGCGAGCAAGGTCGAGGTCCTCGGCCAGTGCGGCGTGGGCTGCACCGGTCGCCAGCATCTTTTCGATTCCGGTTAGAGGCAGGCCGATCCGCTCGGCGATACCCATCAGCACCTCCTGGCGCGAGATGTCCTGACAGTGCTGGAAGAACGCCTGGCGCACCGCCCAGGCCGCCCGATCGAGCGAGCGTGCCTCCAGCTCTCCGCGCCCTTGCAGCACCCGCACTGCACAGAGCAGCAGATGGCTCGGCATGGAGGACTGCGGCGTGTTGCCGACCCAGGCATCGGGGTGGAGTGTCACGTGGCCGAACCTGTCGGTCACGCTTCTGACGTGCTCGCTATAGCCCTGCAAGCCGCCGCGCTCCTTCCAGCTCGCCTCCATCTTCTTCGGCACGTTGCCGAACACGTGGAAGTAGCGGTAATCGAGCTCCACGCCGCCGGGAAACTTCTTCTCCAGCTCGTCGACGCGGATCTGCGAAACGTAAGCCCACACGCACAGCGTGTCGGAAAAGTGCGTGATGCGGATCGGTTCCATGCCTTTCCTCGTTCAACAGCCGACCACATTCACCACGAAGGACACGAAGAACTGCGCGCCCGGTCTGCTGCGGACTCTGCTCGGCCGCGCCCGCTCACGCCCGTGAAGGAGCGCATCGGGGGCTTGAGGGTTTCCTTCGTGTTCCTTCGTGTCCTTCGTGGTCCATGCGGTTTGAGGTTTTCTTCTGTGTCCTCTGTGGCTAACACGGTTCGGGGTATTGCCTTCGTTCCGCGATGCAGCTAGCGCCCCGCCCCGGCGTCCACGCTGGCCAGCGCCGTCAGGTTCACCAGCCGGCGCACGGTGGCTGTGGGCGTCACGATGTGGCACGGCTTGGCCGCGCCCAGCAGGATGGGGCCGACGGTGATGCCCTCTCCGGCGATCACTTTGAGCAGGTTGAAGGAGATGTTGGCGGCATCCAGCGTGGGCATGATGAGCAGATTGGCTTCGCCCTTGAGCCGGGACTGGGGGAAGACCTGCATGCGGATCTCTTCCGAGAGGGCCGCGTCTCCGTGCATCTCGCCTTCGACCTCCAGGTGCGGCGCCATCTGTTCCAGGAGCTCGCGAACCCGGCTCATCTTCCAGGCCGAAGGCGTCCTCGCGCTGCCGAAGCTGGAGTGCGACAGCAGCGCGATCTTCGGCGCCAGGCCGAAGCGCTGCACCTCCTGGGCGGCGAGCACCGTGATCTCGGCGAGTTGCTCCGGGGTGGGCTCCGGGTTCACGTAGGTATCGCAGATGAACACGGTGCGTCCTTGCAGCAGCAGCAGGTTCATGGCGGCGAACTGCCGCACCCCGGGCTTGAGCCCGATGACGTTGCTGATGTAGTTCAGGTGTGTGGTGTGCTCGCCGTAGGTGCCGCACAGCAAGGCGTCGGCCTCGCCCTGGCGCACCATCAGGGCACCGATCAGAGTGGTGCGTCGGATCACCTCGCGCTTGGCGACTTCCTCGGACACGCCTTTGCGCATCATGAGGTTGTAGTAGAGCTGCCAGTAGTCGCGAAAGCGCGGGTCGCTGTTGGGATTGACCAGCTCGAAATCCTTGCTCGGTTGCATGCGCAGTCCGAGCTTCTCGAGCCGCGGCACGACGACCTCGGGCCGCCCGATCACGATCGGGCGCGCCAGTCCTTCGTCCACCACCACCTGCACGGCATGCAGCACGCGCTGATCCTCGCCTTCGCAGTACACGACGCGCTTGCGGCTGCGCCTGGCCGCCTCGAACACGGGCCGCATGATCAGCCCGGAGTGGTAGACGAACTGGGTGAGCTGCTGGCGGTAGGCCTCGAGGTCGCCGAGCGGGCGGGTAGCCGCGCCACTGTCCATCGCCGCCTTGGCCACCGCCGGCGCGATCTTGACGATCAGGCGCGGGTCAAAGGGTTTGGGGATGAGGTACTCCGGCCCGAACGAGGGGCTGGCCTCCCCGTAGGCCACCGCGACGATGTCCGATTGCTCCTGGCGCGCCAACTCGGCGATGGCGTGTGTCGCGGCGAGCTTCATCTCCTCGGTGATGCGGGTTGCCCCCACATCCAGCGCGCCGCGGAAGATATACGGAAAGCACAGGACGTTGTTGACCTGGTTGGGATAGTCTGAACGACCGGTGGCGATGATGCAGTCGGGCCGGGCCGCCTTCGCCTCCTCCGGCATGATCTCCGGGATCGGGTTGGCGAGCGCGAGGATGAGCGGCCTGTCCGCCATGCGCTTCACCATTTCCGGTTTCAGCACTCGCGGCGCCGACAGGCCGAGAAAGACGTCCGCGCCGTCGATCACCTCGCCCAGCGTGCGGGCGCTGGTGTCCTTGGCGTAGCGCTGCTTGTAGGGGTCCATCTCCTCCTTGCGGCCTTTGTACACCACACCCTTGATGTCGGTGACCCAGATGTTGTCGATGGAAAGCCCGAGATGGACCAACAGGTCGAGGCAGGACAGCGCCGCCGCGCCGGCGCCAGAGCAAACCAGCTTGACGCGCCCGATATCCTTGCCGACGACCGCCAGGCCGTTGAGCACTGCAGCGCCGACGATGATGGCGGTGCCGTGCTGGTCGTCGTGGAACACCGGGATGCTCATCCGCTCGCGCAGCTTGCGCTCGATGTGGAAGCACTCGGGCGCCTTGATGTCCTCCAGGTTGATGCCGCCGAAGGTGGGCTCCAGGCTGGCGATGATCTCCACCAGCTTGTCGGGATCGCGCTCGCCGATCTCGATGTCGAACACGTCGATGCCGGCGAACTTCTTGAACAGCACGCCCTTGCCTTCCATCACCGGCTTGGCGGCGAGAGGGCCGATGGCGCCCAGACCGAGCACGGCGGTCCCGTTGGTGATCACGCCGATCAGATTGCCGCGCGCGGTGTAGTCGCTGACGCGCGCCGGCTCGGCGACGATCTCCTCGCACGCGGCCGCGACCCCGGGCGAGTAGGCAAGCGCGAGATCGCGCTGTGTGACCAGTCCCTTGGTAGGGGTGACGGCGATCTTGCCGGGCTTGGGCAGGCGGTGATAGTCGAGGGCTGCTTGTCTGAAGGAGTCTTCCATGGGATCGGGTTGCTTCGGATCGGGCCGGCACGTGTAGCTGCGGGGGGCGCACCCCCGCGGCGAAGTGCGCAAGTATACGCCGGCTGCCCCGCGGCTCCGGTCTGCTAGACTGGCCCGCTTCGTCCACGCATCACGGGAGTCGCTTCGTGATTGTTCGCCACACTTTCCTCCGTGGGCTGCGCGACGGGCTCGCGCTCGCGCTGTCTCTGCTATCCCCGCTGCTGGCTGTCGCCCAGGGCAGCACCCCGCTCATCTACGAGGTGCGCTCGGAAACCAGCACGGTCTACCTGTTCGGCACCGTGCACGTGGGGACGCGCGCGATGTACCCGCTGAGCCCGCAAGTCGAAGAGGCGTTCGCCGCCTCCGGAGTGCTCGCTCTAGAAGCCAACCCTCTCGACCAGCAGGAGGTGGCCGCCGCCATGGCACAGGCCATGTACAAGGCGCCCGACGACCTGGCCAAGCATGTCTCGGCGCCGCTCTTCGACCAGGTCAAGTCGCTGTCGCCGCGCGTGGGGCTGCCCATCGAGTACGCGCGCAAGATGAAGCCCCACATGCTGGCGATGACGCTGGCGATGATGGAGATTCAGCGGCTCGGCTACGATGCCGGGCTCGGGCTCGACGTGCACTTTGCGCAGCGTGCGATGCAGTCCGGGAAGCCGATCCTGGAGCTGGAGTCGATGGAAGGCCAGATGAAGCTGTTCGATGCGCTCCCCGCCGACCTGCAGGAAGGCATGCTGCAGATGGCGGTAGACACTATCGCGGACGGCAGCGTCGAGAAAGAGATGGATGCGCTGCTGAAGGCCTGGGCGGCAGGTGACGCCACCGCGATTCACACCATCATCCTGCGCGAGACCGAAGGCCTGCCGGAGCTGGTTGCCCAGGAGCTGCAAGCGGCCATCTACAACCGCCGCAACGAAGCCATGGCGCAGCAGGTTGCGGGCTACCTCGCCGGCAAGGACCCGGTGTTCGTCGCGGTCGGCGCCGGGCATCTGACTGGCGACAGCGGCATCCCGGAGCTGCTGAGGCGCCGCGGCTTTTCCGTGCGGCGGCTCTGAGGACAACTACATCCGGACCGCAGAGGACGCGGAAGACGCAGAGGAAAGCCAGAGCGAGGCCGCTGTGCACGATACCGACGGGCTTGCATCCCTTGCGCTGCACCCACATGCCGAACCAGCCGAGAACGGTAGGAGCAGGGTCAGGTCGTGGGTTCCTCCGCGTCCTCTGCGGTAAATGCCGTTTCGCTTCGGGTACGCACGCTTCTGCAGCAGCGGGTAGGATGAGACTCTGATGGACACCTCCGCCCCGATCCGCACCGAGCTGTTCCCGGAGATCGAGCCCTTCGCCGCGGGACGACTGGCCGTGGACGGGCTGCACATGCTCTACTTCGAGGAATCGGGCAACCGAGACGGCGTCCCAGTGGTGGTGCTGCACGGTGGGCCGGGCGCAGGCGGCAGCCCGTCGCACCGCCGCTTCTTCGATCCTGCCTTCTACCGCATCATCGTGTTCGACCAGCGCGGTGCCGGGCGCTCAACCCCGCACGGTGAGCTGCGCCACAACACCACACAGCATCTGGTCGGCGACCTGGAGGCGCTGCGCAGCCAGCTGCGCATCGAGCGCTGGCTGCTGTTTGGCGGGTCCTGGGGCAGCACACTCGCGCTCGCCTACGCGCAAGCGCATCCGCAGCACTGCCTGGGACTGGTGCTGCGCGGGATCTTCCTGTGCCGGCGCAGCGAGATCGACTGGTTCTTGTACGGGATGCGCAACATCTTCCCCGAAGACTGGCGCAGCTTCGCTGGGCACGTTCCCGAGCAGGAGCGCCAGGACCTGCTGGCAGCCTATTGGCGCCGGCTCGACGATCCCGATCCCGCCGAGCAGATCGCAGCCGCGCGCGCCTGGAGCACCTACGAGGGCGCCTGCTCGACGCTGCTGCCGAGCGCAGACACGGTGGCTTATTTCTCTGGGGATCGCGTCGCGCTCGGGCTGGCACGCATCGAGGCGCACTACTTCCGGCACGGCGGGTTTCTGGCCGACAACCAGCTCCTTGCCAATGTCCAGCGCCTGCGCGCGTTGCCGGGGGTGATCGTGCAGGGCCGCTACGACATGGTATGCCCGATCGCGACAGCAGACGAGTTGTACCGGGCCTGGCCGGAAGCGCAGTACATCGTCGTGCCGAACGCCGGCCACTCGGCCTGGGAACCCGGCATCCGCGCGGCGCTGGTGTCGGCTACGGAGCGGTTCAAGACGGTGCTGGCACGTTAGAAGTAGAGCATCTAAACGCAAAGGCG